>DASTBQ010000099.1:0-14494 GCA_035711995.1 Acidimicrobiia bacterium
GTGGCCTGTAATTACGAACGCGATCTTCCATGAGAGCCTGGATCTCTTTCGGTGTCATCGTCACCAGCATGATCTTCTCCTCGTCAATCTGACACCAACTTGATGTCAAGATGATGTCATCATACAGTCACTCTGACATCATTGTCAACCCCCCTAACGGATTTCGAAATAGCCTGGGGGCGATGTCTGTTGCCGTCACAGATGACTGAGATCGACACCGCCCGGATCGAGAAGGCAGTACGTGAGATCATCGAGGCGCTCGGTGAGGATCCAGACCGGGAGGGTCTCATCGATACGCCCCAGCGCGTGGCCCGCTTCTACGCCGAGGTGTTCGAGGGAATCGGGGGTGATCCTGGAGAGGTCGTCGACGCCTTCTTCGGTGACGAGCATTACCAGGAGATCGTGATGGTCCGGGAGATTCCGTTCTACTCGATGTGCGAGCACCACTTCGTCCCGTTCCATGGGCAGGCCCATGTGGCCTACATGCCAAGAGGGCGGGTGACCGGTCTCTCCAAGTTGGCCCGACTGGTTGACGCCTACGCCAAACGCCCTCAGATGCAGGAGCGTCTCACGGCTCAGGTCGCCGATACTCTGAACGACAGACTCAACCCGCTTGGCGTGCTGGTGGTCATCGAGGCCGAGCATCTCTGCATGTCGATGCGCGGGGTCAAGAAGGCTGGTGCGCTCACTGTCACCTCGGCCGTCCGCGGCATCATGGAGTCGAACCCTGCGACGAGGTCCGAGGCGATGTCGCTTCTCTTTGGCACCGCCTGAAGACGCCTGCCGTGACGATGTGCTGGCGCGAAACGCGCCGCTATCGTGCGCCAAATCATGGGACGAATGGTCGCCGGCCTCAAGCCCCGGGGGTTCACCTGGGTGATATCTGAGCGTCTTGCCGTGTCCGACCGAGTCGGCGGGTCCGGCTTCCAGCACCGGAGGGTGCGACGGGAAGAGGAGATCACGTGGCTGGTCGAGGAAGCCGAGATCAACACGATCGTCTCCATGCTCCCCGGTAACCAGAATCTCGCCGCATACCGCCAGGCCGGGATCGCCACCTATTCCGTACCGGTCGCCAACCCGGTCGCCTCCCGTGACGTCAAGAGGTTCTTCACGACGCTGGACCAGGCCCTGGGACGCAACCACGCCCGCGTGCTGATTCACCGCGAGATCATCGACGACACCATCGGGGGTCTCCTCGGTGGCTACCTGGTCGACTCCGGGATGGTCGACGACCCGATTCTCGCCCTTGCGTTGATCCAGCAGATACTCGGCCGGGCTCTTGGTCCCGAAGGTCGGGCTCTCATCCCCGAGGCCAGCGGGAATTGAGCGGATCTTGACCGATCGGATCGACCTCAGAGGGATAGAGGTCTACGCCCGTCACGGTGTGCTCGAAAGCGAACAGGAGAGGGCCCAGGTCTTCAAGGCCGACGTCACGGTATTCACCGACCTCACCGCGGCCGGCGACAGCGACGATCTCTCGGAGACGATCGACTATTCCGAGTTGGCACTCGAGATAAGGGAAGTGGTCGGGAGCGAATCGCACAAGTTGATAGAGACAGTCGCGGCGCGGGTCGCCGATGCGGTGATGAGTCACCCGCGAGTCGAGAGCGCGATTGTCACGATTCACAAACCGGACGCTCCAATAGACCTGGTCTTCGACGACGTCGCGGTCACCATCGAACGACGACGGTGACCAGATATGCCGTCGCTCTCGGCTCCAACCAGGGCGACCGGCTCGACAACCTGATCGCTGCAGTCGAGTCTCTTCGCTCCTGGACCACCGTCACGGCGGTGTCATCTCTCTACGAGACCGAGCCAGTGGGCGGTCCCGGACAGGATCCCTTCTTGAACGCCGTCGTGATGATCGACACTCAGATGACCCCCCTCCAGGTCCTCGATCGGCTTCAGACCATCGAGAATGATCTCGGGCGAGTCCGCAGTGTCAAGTGGGGTCCACGCACCATCGATCTCGACCTGGTGAGCAGCGACGGCCCCGAGCACCACGATGAAAGGCTCCACCTGCCTCATTCCCTGGCTGCGCAGCGTGGCTTCGTCCTGATGCCACTGGTCGATGTCTGGCCAGATGCACCGGTCGCCCCGGGGATCCCGGCACGAGAGGCCCTGTCCGATCTGGACACATCCGGTGTCGACCTGCTTTCAGCCGACTGGGTGCCACCGATCTCGAAGACCCCTAGCCGGCTCTTCATCATGGTCCAGTTCCTGGGCTTTCTGGTCGCCGCGGTCGCACTCGCTGCAGACGGGAGCCTGCCCGAAGGCGAGGTCACGTTCAGCAACGTGGCCGGAGCGGCGATTGCCATGACAGGTTTGTTCCTCGCCTTCGTCGCCTCACGTCGTCTTGGTCCTGCGGCGACACCCAGTCCTGTACCCAAGAAGGGCTCGACCCTCGTGATCAGTGGACCTTATCGGTACGCCAGACATCCGATCTATGGCGGCATCTTTCTCGTGATCCTGGGCACCGCCCTTTTCCTCAACTCGGTCTACGGCGTAGTAGCAGCCCTCGCGCTGGTGGTGCTCTTCTGGATAAAAGCCGGGTTCGAGGAGCGACAGCTGAGGATGAGGTTTGCCGGTTACAGCCGCTACCGCGACGTGGTGCAACGCAGATTCGTCCCCTTCGTCTTCTGATCTCTGGAACACGAGGCGCCAAGCCGTGCTAGGTTCGATACATGGTGCTCGGGCGTAGCCCGCCTATCTGCTCCTGTCGATGATGGAAGTGAGTTCCGACAGGAGGTAATGAATGGCCAAACGGTCGCGAGAGCACCGCCAGGAGATCCCGGGATACGACGAGAGTCGGCCATCGCGCCAGGAGCGCAAACAAAGACATCGGGCCAATAGACACGCCACCCACCAGATGCTCCACACCTTGGAAGACCCCGATGAGGTCGTCGTCCCCGAAGAACGGAGGACAAGGACCCACGACACGGGGAACGGCCTCAACGAGCCGGGAAAGCGCCGTTTCCGGGTGTGGAAGACCAAGTTCTGGAAACGCCGGGATGACTACCGCGACGAGAAAGCAGCCCTCGACTCGAGTTGGCCGGTGATCACACCGAACCAACTACAGGAGGAGTAGACCTCCAAGCCTTCATTACGCTCGCCACGGTGCGACGCAGAAATTCGAATTGAGGCTTGTCATCGTGGGTCCAGGCCGGGCCGGGGGAGCCATCGCGCTTGCAGCGACTCGCGCTGCTCATGAGATCGTCGGTGTGCTCTCCCGTTCAACGAGCACCCGATGGACCGATCTCTCATGGGAGGAAACCCTTCCCGAAGCAGACATCGTGTTGGTCGCGGTCCGCGACGACGCGATCGCCGAAGTCTCCAATCGCATCGCCCCGATACTCGGCGACGTCGGCGTGGTAGCCCATCTCTCAGGGTTCACACCGGTGGTCGTTCTACACCACCTCCAGGAGCGCGGGGTGGCCGTCGGCGGGTTCCATCCCTTACAGACGCTCCCCGACGCCGAATCCGGGGCCGAAGCCCTGGCCGGCTCCTTCGTGGGGATCGCTGGCGACCCTCTTGCCGTCGACATGCTGACCCACCTCGCCAGCACACTGGGGATGCGCCATTTCGCCCTGGATGACGCGGCCCGGCCCGCATATCACGCCGCGGCGGCGGCGGCAGCCAATTTCGTGGTCACCTCGCTTGCGGTGTCTTCCGACCTCTACGAGTCGGCAGGGATCGATCCGGCGGTATCCCGGCCGCTCGTGGAAAGGGTGGTGGCGAACGTCTTCGACAAAGGGCCGGCCGCCTCGCTGACAGGGCCCATCGCCCGTGGTGACATCGAAACTGTCGTGGGTCATCTCGAGGCCGCCCACGACGTGTCCGAGTACGTCGGCCGTCAGTTCCGTCTTCTCGCCGAGGCAACGACGATCCGGGCAGGGCGCGAGGAGGATCTGCACCGTTGGAAGTGACCCGGTTCTTCGGCGAGACACGGGACCGATACCGGGGCAAGGTCGGTCTACTGCCCACGCTCGGCTATTTCCACGAGGGTCATCTCCGACTCATGGACATGCTGCGTTCGCAATGCGACACCCTGGTGGTGTCCCTGTTCGTGAACCCGACTCAGTTCAACCAGGAGGAAGACTTCGACGCCTACCCGAGAGACGAAGGACGTGACTGCGCCCTCGCCACCGAGCATGGTGTGGACGTTTTGTTCGCTCCTGCAGTGGACGAGGTCTACCCGGGGCCCTCGATCACGACTGTCGAGGTGATCGGGGTGACCGATGAGATGGAGGGCAGACATCGACCAGGGCATTTCGTCGGTGTCGCAACCGTCGTGGCCAAACTCTTCGCCGGTCTCCAACCCGACGTCGCGATGTTCGGACGCAAGGATGCCCAGCAGCTAGCCGTGCTCGAGGCCATGGTCAGAGATCTTCGTTTCCCGATCGAGATAGTCGAAGCGCCGGTCATCCGCGAGCCCGACGGTCTTGCCCTCTCCAGCCGCAACGTCCGACTGGGACGAGAGGACAGGTATCACGCTCTTGCCATCTCGAAAGGCCTCTTTCAGGCGACCGAGCAGGTGGACGCCGGAGAGCGTCGTGGGGACCGTCTCGAAGGAACTGTGCTCAGATCGATGCGTGAACTCGAAGTCGACTACGTGAAGCTGGCCTCCCAGGAGACGATGAAGCCCATCGAGTCACTCGACCAACCGGCTGTGCTCGCCGTTGCGGCACACGTCGGCAAGGTCCGCCTCATCGACAATGTGGCGTTCGACATCGTCGATGGTCGGCCCATCCCTGACCGGGGGATCCTTCTCGATGAGCCGAGCGAGTTGACGGCCCTGCCATGATCTCGACTCATGTCGGATAGCCGGGAGACCAGCGAGGACAGGATCGTCGAAGGACGGCGGGAGAAGCACGAGCGCGCTCTGGCCGCCGGCGGCTACCCCCACCGATTCGAGCGATCAGATCTCGCCGGTGACCTCCACGAGCGATATCGCGACCTGGGCCCAGAGGCGACGACCGACCACCGGGTGCACGTTGCAGGGAGGCTCATGCTTCATCGCTCCTTCGGGAAGCTGCAGTTCGGGACCCTCGAGGACGTTTCGGGGAGGATTCAGCTGTTCGTGGACAGTCAGGACTCGGAGGACATCGCCGCCGAGTTCGCCGATCTCGACTTAGGCGACTGGGTCGGCGCTGGTGGAACGATCATGACCACCAAACGCGGTGAGCTCAGCGTCAGGGTCGACGAACTGACGCTTCTGCAGAAGGCGTTGCGTCCCCTCCCCGACAAATGGCACGGTCTCGCCGACATCGAGACGCGGAGTCGGCGTCGGTATGTCGATCTGATGGTGAACGAGGAGGCCGTGCGTGTGGCGACCACCCGCGCCCGGATCGTCTCCGAGCTGCGGAATCAGTTCGACAGCCGTGGTTTCGTCGAGGTGGAGACGCCTGTCTTGCTCCATCGGGCGACCGGTGCGACTGCCCGTCCGTTTCAGACTTCACACAACGCCCTCGACATGGACATGTACCTGCGTATCGCCACCGAGCTGTTCTTGAAGCGTCTCGTGGTTGGTGGGATCGAGCGGGTTTACGAGATCGGACGGATCTTCCGCAACGAGGGAATCGACTCGACACACAATCCCGAGTTCACGATGCTCGAGGCATATCAGGCGTTTGCCGACTACACCGACATCATGGGCCTGGTCGAGGAGGTGTTCGCCGCGGTCACTGAGAGGGCGACGGGATCCACCACCGTCACCTATCAAGGCGTCGAGATCGACCTCGCCGCTCCTTACCGGCGGGTGAGCGTTACCGAGCTCGTGTCCGAGGCTGCGGGTCATTCTCTGTCACTCGACACCGATATCGACATGATCCGTGACGCCGCCGAAGACCTCGGTGTACCCTACGAGGAGTCCTGGACCGTGGACCGGCTGCTATTCGAGATATACGAAGTGGTAGTCGAGGGTTCGATCGTCCAACCGACCTTCGTCACCCATCAGCCGATCGCGGTATCGCCACTCTCGCGGCGGAATCCCGACGATCCCCGACTCGCCGACCGGTTCGAGCTCGTCATTGCGGGCTCCGAATACGCCAACGCATTCAGCGAGCTGAACGACGTCGATGACCAGAGGGCCAGGTTCGAGGAGCAGATGGTTGCTCGTGACGCCGGAGACGATGAGGCCCATCCCATCGACGAGGACTACCTGCTGGCGTTGGAGTACGGGCTTCCCCCAACCGGGGGTCTGGGGATCGGAGTCGATCGTCTGGTGATGCTGCTCACCGACCAGGCTCATATCCGCGAGGTGATCCTCTTCCCGACACTTCGCCCCGAGGTCTGAAAGCCGTTCTGTGCGGGTTTACCACGACTGGAGCGGTGTAAACCCGCACAGAACGGTCCGGGACTAGCCCCGGGAAGCGGCCACTCGCTCCAGGAGGTAGTTGCCGAGAGATTCCAGGATGTCTCTCGGTTTCGACTTGGGAAGTGTGGCAAGGGCCGACTCGGCGATGGTGACCCGGGTCCTGGCTGTGTCGAGGGCAGCGTCCACGTGCCCGCCGTCGCGCACGAGAGCTATCACCTCGTTGACGGTTGCGGCGTCGTATGGCCTGTCGGCACCGAGCAGCTCTCTGACTCTCTCGCCATCAGGGCCGTTGACGGCACGCAGCACAGGGCCGGTGAAGGTTCCTTCGCGGATGTCCGAGCCCGCAGGCTTTCCGATCGTCTCCTCGTCTGCGACCAGATCCAAGGCGTCATCGGCGATCTGAAAGACCATCCCCAACTCCCAGGCCCATGTCGACAACGCCTCCACCGTCTGGCGGTCGGCATCTGCAGCCATCGCCCCGAGCCTTGCCGACGTCCGGATCAGCGAAGCCGTCTTCCCCCCGATCACCTGCTGGTAGTCGTCGAGAGAGTGGGTCAAGTCGTCGGTGAGCTGTAACTCCCGGGTCTGACCTTCGACCAGCTCGGCGTAGGTGGCGGCGAGAAGACGGACCGATTCCAGGCTGAGGTGGGTGGCGGCGACCTCGGAGGCCCGGGCCATCAAGAAGTCACCGGCGAGAATGGCGACCGTGTTCGTCCAGTTGGCGTTGGCGCTGGTCGCCCCGCGCCTGGTGTCTGCTTCGTCGATCACATCGTCGTGATAGAGACTCCCGACGTGGATCAATTCGACGGCCACCCCAGCTTCGACAGGTCGGTCACCCTCGGCGTCGCCGAACTCCGAGGCGAGGAGCGCCAGCAACGGCCTGAACCTCTTACCGCCGGCCAGGAGGAGATGCTGGGCGATCTTGGTGAGATATGGGTCGTCGGCGGTGGACGCCTCCAGCAGGCGCTCCTCGACCACGGCCAGTCTTTCCCAGATTCGGGGAATACCAACGAGACTTTGGAGGTCTTCCATTCGTGCCGATGGTATTACGAATCCTGGGGCAGCCAACCTGCCAAGGACCGAGATAGGGGTCAGTTCGCAACGGATGGTAAAATCGCATATGCCAGGTTCAGGAGAAGCGAATGTTTGAACGCTTTACGGACCGGGCCCGAAGGGTCGTCGTACTGGCCCAAGAAGAAGCCCGGTTCCTAAATCACAACTACATCGGGACCGAGCACATCCTGTTGGGTTTGCTCAACGAAGGCGAGGGAATCGCCGCTCAGGCACTAGAGAGCTTGGACATCGACCTTGCCTCGGTACGCGACGAGGTGGTCAAGATCATCGGTCAGGGTCAGCAGTCACCGTCCGGGCACATCCCGTTCACTCCCCGAGCCAAGAAAGTCCTCGAGCTCAGTCTTCGTGAGGCCCTTCAGCTGGGTCACAACTACATCGGTACCGAACACATCCTTCTCGGTCTGATCCGGGAGGGCGAAGGTGTCGCCGCTCAGGTGTTGCAACAGCTCGGAGCCGAGCTGCAGAAAGTGCGTCAAACCGTCATCCAGCTCCTCTCCGGGCCCGGCGGATCGGAGGAGCAGCAGCCCAAGGCAACGTCGTCTGGTGGACGCGAGTCCAGCTCATCGGGTTCGACCGTTCTCGACCAGTTCGGACGCAATCTGACCCAGTCAGCCCGCGAAAGCGCCCTCGACCCGGTCATCGGCCGGACCCGTGAGATCGAGAGAGTGATGCAGATCCTCTCTCGGCGCACCAAGAACAACCCGGTCCTCATCGGTGAGCCCGGTGTCGGCAAGACCGCGATCGTCGAAGGTCTCGCCCAGCGCATCGTATCCGACGAGGTTCCTGAGAACCTGAGGGGCAAGAACCTCTACACGCTCGACCTCGGTGCTCTCGTGGCTGGTTCCCGTTATCGAGGCGACTTCGAGGAGCGGCTCAAGAAGGTCCTCAAGGAGATCAAGAGTCGCGGGGACATCATCCTCTTCATCGACGAGATCCACACCCTCGTTGGTGCCGGCGCCGCTGAGGGTGCAATCGACGCGGCTTCGATACTCAAGCCCATGCTGGCCCGTGGCGAGTTGCAGACGGTTGGCGCCACCACGCTCGAGGAGTATCGGAAGTATCTGGAGAAGGACTCGGCCCTGGAGCGTCGGTTCCAACCTGTCCAGGTCGAGGAGCCTTCGCTCACCGACACCATCGAGATCCTCATGGGTCTCAAGGACCGCTACGAGGAGCACCACTCGGTCAGGTTCACGGATCAGGCGATCGTCTCTGCGGCCAACCTCGCCGACCGTTATCTCGCCGACAGGTTCCTTCCCGACAAGGCGATAGACCTCATCGACGAGGCCGGCTCGCGGATGCGCATCCACCGCAAGAGTGACGTTCCCGAGATCATCGAGATCGACGGAAAACTCGCCGGCGTCCGCAAGAACAAGTCCGAAGCAGTCGCCGGGGAGAACTACGAGCGGGCAGCCAACCTCCGCGACGAGGAGCGGACTCTGCTCATTCAGCGTGCCGAACATGAGTCGGGATCACTCGACTCCGGTTGGGTGATCGACGAGGAGGAGATCGCCGAAGTCCTCGCACAGTGGACCGGCATCCCCGTGCACCGTCTCACCGAGGAGGAGACCGCCCGACTGGTGAACATGGAGGGTGAACTGCACCGACGCATCATCGGGCAGCACGACGCCATCGAGGCCGTGTCAAAGGCGATCCGCCGCACCAGAGCCGGGCTCAAGGACCCTCGCCGTCCCTCTGGCTCCTTCATCTTCCTCGGGCCATCCGGGGTGGGTAAGACGGAGACCGCAAAGGCTCTGACCGAGTTCCTCTTCGGACAGGAAGACTCCCTGATCCAACTCGACATGTCCGAGTACATGGAGAAGCACACTGTGAGCCGTTTGGTCGGCTCGCCCCCCGGTTACGTCGGATACGACGAGGGTGGGCAGCTGACGGAGGCGGTCCGTCGCAAGCCGTTCTCGGTCGTGTTGTTCGATGAGATCGAAAAGGCTCACCCTGACGTCTTCAACACCTTGCTCCAGATCCTCGAGGAGGGTCGGCTCACCGACGCGCAGGGACGCACTGTCGATTTCAAGAACACCGTCATCATCATGACCTCGAACCTGGGCACACGCGACCTCCACAAGAAGTCGGTCGGGTTCCACATGGAGGACCAGCAACTCACCTACGAGCACATGAAAGAGAGGGTCACCGAGGAGCTCAAGAAGCACTTCCGACCCGAGTTCATCAACAGGCTCGACGAGATAATCGTCTTCCACGAGCTCGAGATGGATGAGCTGAAGCAGATAGTCGACCTCATGTTGGAGAGGGTCAGAGAGCAGCTGTCGAACCAACATCTCGACCTGGCGCTCACCGACGACGCGAAGGAGTTCTTGGGGACCCGTGGTTACGACCCGGAACTGGGTGCTCGCCCGTTGCGACGGGCCATACAGCGACTTCTCGAGGATCCGTTGTCGGAGCGTGTCCTGCTCGGGGAGTTCAAGGCTGGGACGACCATCCTCGTGGATCTCGACAGCGATCACGACGAACTCACTTTCGAGGGTATCTCCTCCCCGAACGCACCACCTGTCGAGATGGCAGGGCAGGAATAGGCCGAACGGCCCTAAAGCGGCCGCCCGCGACGACCGATTCCAATCAGGCAACGGTCGCCCATGCTCAAAGTCTTCGCCCTCATCTCCGTCCTTTTCGCTGGTCTCGGCCCCGGGGAGAGCCCCGAATACGCTCCCGCCGGTACCGAGGGCTATTCCCTCGACCTCGAGGTCGACGGCTACCGCAACGGAAAGATGGATCCGGCCCGGATGATGACCGTCGAGGGCTGCACCCTCGAGCGTGACGCTGCCTACCTCTACTCCCTGATGGTCGCCGAGGCCGCTGAAGACGGTGTGCGTCTCGACCATCAAGATTGCTATCGCAGCTACAAAGACCAGAAGGCCGCCTATGAGCGCCGTTGCCCTGTGGTCGAAACAGCCGTTTTCTCGACAGACCCCTCCACCGGAGAGCAGGTGCAGACCGGCACCAAACGCGAACGGGAGTGCTCAGGCCCCCCCGTGGCCCCTGCGGGCACCTCGAATCACGGTTGGGGGCGCGCCGTCGACTTCTCGAATGGGAGCCGGGTGCTCTCGTGCTACGACGACGAATTCGAGTGGCTCAAGAACAACGCCAATAGGTTCGGATGGGTGCATCCGGGATGGGCTCACTGCGGGAGGGACTCCCAGGAGCCCTGGCATTGGGAGTTCGCAGGTGTGACTGACCCGACACTCGTCGAGTTCGTGTTGATCGAGCCCGACCTCATCCCCAGCCTGGAATAGCGGCTTGAATGCTCGCTGGTGAGCGAGCAGTTCGATGTGGTTGTCATCGGGTCCCTGAACCACGACATCAGCGTCCTTGCCCCGCGCCTGCCCCGGCCGGGGGAGACCGTCATCGCGACCAGCCACTTCTCCGGCTCGGGCGGGAAAGGGGCGAACCAGGCTGTCGCAGCAGCCCGCCTCGGCGCCTCGGTGGCGATGGTGGGCAGAGTCGGCGACGACGAGTACGGCCCGTCTCTGGTTGCGGGTCTGGTGGCGGAGGGTGTCGATGTCGAGGCAGTAGGGGTAGACGAGGAGCTCGGCACAGGTCTGGCCCTGATCACCGTCGATCCAACTGGTGAGAACACGATCGTGGGCAGTTCCGGGGCGAACATGGCGCTGACCCCCGTGCTAGTGAGGGACAGCGCGGCGAGAATCGCAACAGCCTCGGTGGTCGTGGCCCAGCTCGAGGTGTCGGTCGATTGTGTCGTCGAGGCCGCAGTGCTCGCCGAGGGATTGTTTCTGCTGAATCCGGCTCCGGCCCATCCTCTTTCCCCGGATCTGCTGGCGAATGTCGACGTCCTGATCCCGAACCGCTCAGAACTGGGTGTCCTCGCAGGATGTGACGAACCGAGGACCGAGGACGAGGTGGCCGATGCCCTCGACAGGCTCGAGTTCGACGGCGGCGTCGTGGTGACCCTGGGTGCGGGCGGAGCAATGATCTCCGACAAGGGAACCAAATCCCTGTGTCCAGCGGTTCCCGTCGATGCCGTCGACGCCACAGGGGCCGGCGATGCATTTTGCGGAGCACTTGCTTTCGCGTTGAGCCACGGATGGGACCTGAGCGACGGTGTTCCGTTCGCAATCGCTGCTGCGTCGGTCGCGGTGACGAGACTCGGAGCGCAGAGTTCGATGCCCGACAGGAACGAGGTCGAGGCGGTACTCGAGCGGTGATACTCTCGCCCGATCGCCAGGCCCATCATCATCGACACAGATCCCGGTCAGGATGACGCGGTTGCGATCCTGGTCGCGTTGGCCTCTCCGGACGACCTGGATGTCCTCGCGATCACTGCGGTGGCCGGCAACGTTCCCCTCGACCTGACAGTCACCAACAGTCTCGCTCTCGTTGAGCTGGCAGGGCGCGAAGAGGTGCCTGTCTATCGAGGTTCGGTTCGTCCCATGGTGAAGGACCTGATCACTGCGGAGTACGTGCACGGGCCAACCGGTCTAGATGGCGCCGATCTCCCTCCGCCCTCACTGGAAGAGAGCCCAGGGCACGCCGTCGACAGGATCGTGGAGATCGTCAACGGGTCCGACGAACCGGTCACGATCTGCACACTCGGCCCGCTGACCAACGTTGCCCTCGCGCTGGTTCGAGCCCCTCAGATCACCGACAATATCGAGAAGGTGGTGATGATGGGCGGGGGCTTCTTCGAAGGAGGGAACACCACCCCCGCCGCCGAGTTCAACATCTACGTAGACCCTCATGCCGCCCACGTGGTGCTCAGCAGCGGTATTCCGATCGTGATGATGCCGCTCGACGTGACCCACAAGGCCCTCACGACACCGGATCGTCTGAAGCGCTTCGAGGATCTGGGCACTGCGGCCGGTAACGCGGTGGCCGGGATGCTCGGGTTCTACGACCGTTGGGACAAAGACAAGTACGAGATCCCGGGTGGGCCTCTGCACGATCCAACGGTGATCGCGTATCTCCTCGAACCCGGTCTCTTCGGCGGTCGCGAGGTGGCAGTCGAGGTCGACATCGCACCTGGCCCCACACTCGGGATGACCGTGGTCGATTGGTGGGGTGTCACCGACGCAGAGCCCAATGCACTAGTGATGCGGGAGATCGACTCCGACGGCTTCTACGACCTCCTAGTAGATCGAATCTCTCGACTCTGACCCTCCGTCCCGGGGAGCGTTGAGGCCGACAGGCCACTAATCTGCCGCCGCGGGCGGGGTAGCTCCGCCCGAGAAAACCATTGGAGGAAATTACGTGAAAAGGTATATGAGTCTCATCGCGGTCTTCGCGGTCCTGGGACTGGTCCTTGCGGCCTGTTCCCCCGCCGAGGAGGGCGGAGAGGAGACCACGACCACCGAAGCTGGCGGAGATCCGACCACGACCGAGGCGATGGCCGATACGACTACCTCTGCTGCGCCAGAAGGAAGTTCCACCACAGGAGCCCCGACATTCGAGGAGGCTGTGGTGACGTGTTTGGTGACTGACTTGGCTGGTGTGGATGACCGGAGTTTCAATGCTGCGGCTTGGCAGGGTGTGTTGGATGCTGAGGCGTCTGGTGCTGTTGCTGCGGATCCGATCTTGTTGGAGTCCGATGAGCAGGCTGATTATGCGCCGAACCTGGATCAGTGTCTGGCTCAGGGTGCTCAGCACATCGTGACTGTTGGGTTCGAGTTGGGTGATGCGACGGCGACTTATGCGGCGGCTAACCCGGATGTGACGTTCACGATCGTGGACTTTGCGTATGACCCGGCGATCGCGAATGTGCGTGGTCTGATCTATCAGACCGATGAGGCTGCGTTTGCTGCTGGTTATCTGGCTGCGGGTGTGTCTCAGTCCGGGGTGATCGGCACTTATGGCGGTCTCAATATCCCGACGGTGTCCATCTTCATGGATGGTCTGGCCAAGGGTGTAAACCATTACAACGAGGTCAATGGTGCCGCAGTGACGGTTCTCGGCTGGGATGTCGAGGCTGCTGATGGCATCTTCACCGGGACTTTCGATCCGGCAGACCCGGTGGTGAGATCGACGTGTGAGAGTCTTCTCGACGAGGGTGCTGACGTCATCCTGCCGGTTGGTGGGGCGATCAACCTGCCGTGTGGTACTGCGATCCAGGATCGTGGCATCGAGGCTGCGTTGATCGGTGTCGACCAGGACGCTTTCGAGGCGATGCCGGCTGAGTATCAGGACCTGTGGTTGGTCACGATCGAGAAGGGGATCTCCATTCAGGTGCAACGGTCTCTCGAGGACCATGCGTCCGGGGTATGGGAGAACGGTGTGACCGTGGGGACTCTGGAGAACGATGGTATTGGTCTGTCCGAGTATCACTCGTGGGCGGATCGGGTTCCCCCCGAGTTGGATGCCGAGGTTCAGCAGATCCTCGCCGACATCGCAGCCGGAACCCTCGACATCAACAGCTAAACCCAACCCATGTGAAAACGATCGAGCCCCGGGTATGCGCCCGGGGCTCGTTTCGCTCTAGATTGGTTCCATGACCGATTCTGAAAACCAACCTCCCGGCCCGGGCAACCCGCCCCCCGGTGAGCCAACGGCCGAACTGCCTTCCAACGAGGTGCCGGCCACCCCGCCACCCGGCGGTTCGGATGTGCCACCACCCGGTGAGCCACCGTCTCCACCGGGAGATTCCGATGGGCCGCCACCCGGTGAGCCCCCACCGACAGACCCCGAGCCGGGGGACAGTTCGAGGACCTGGGTGATCGCGATCGCAGGTCTGGCCCTCATCGCCCTGCTCGTCTGGATCTTCTGGCCTTCGGATGACGAAGCTGACTCGACCACCACGTCCGCCGTGGCGGCCGACACCACTACATCGGCAGCTGATGGCTCGACGACGACCGCCGGTGAGACGACCACCACGGCAGCCGAGGGGACCACCACCACCGGTGCTCCCACCGGTGAGGCTGTGGTGACGTGTTTGGTGACTGACTTGGCTGGTGTGGATGACCGGAGTTTCAATGCTGCGGCCTGGCAGGGTGTCCAGGATGCTGTGGCGTCTGGTGCGTCTGCTGCGGATCCGATTCTGTTGGAGTCGGATGAGCAGGCTGATTATGCGCCGAACCTGGATCAGTGTCTGGCTCAGGGTGCTCAGCACATCGTGACTGTTGGGTT
>DASTBQ010000100.1:0-23700 GCA_035711995.1 Acidimicrobiia bacterium
CAGATCCACTCATCCCGGGCGGTGAGCTCGCTGCAAGTGACCTCACCGGTATTGACGACACTTACCGGCTCGAGCAGAAGGATCTCACATTCGTCGGTAGCGCTCGGGCAGTGCTCCACACCTTTGGGCACGATGAAGAACTCGCCTGGCTCGATCGTCACGTCGTCCCGACCTCTCATTCGAATCGTCAGACGGCCCGACCTGACCAAGAAGAACTCGTCTGCGTTCTCATGTGTGTGCCAGACGAACTCGCCCTGGGCCTTGACCGCCTTGAGATGGGTTTCGTTGAATTCGCCGATGATCTTTGGAGACCACCTGTCGTCGAAGGCGGCAAACTTCTCATCGAGATTCACGACTTCACTTGGCCGAGCCATCGAGCCTCCTTTCAAAACGACCAGAACACGGGTACCAGCAATACCGACGCCGCCATGAAGAGGAGGAGCATCACTCCGCCCAGCTTCCAGTAGTCGGAGAACCTGTAGCCGGCCGGTTCCATCACCATCAGGTTCGCCGCTGTGGCCACCGGGGTCAGGAACGCTGCTGCCGCGGCCACCGACAGCGACATCATCACCGGCCGGACCGAGATGCCGAGATCGGTCGCCGCTGTTATCGCAATCGGAATCATGATCAGAGCGGTCGCAGTGTTCGAGATCAACTGACCGAACACCGCGGTTATCACGAAGATCCCGAGGAGTAGGGCGTACGGGCCGGCGTCTCCGACCACATCCACCAACAGCTTGGCGATGTCCTCCGCCGCCCCTGACTCCTCGACGGCCACCGAAACCGGGATCATGCCTCCGACCAGGATGACGGTCGTCCATGAGATAGAGCGATAGGCCTGTTTCACGTTCACCACCCGGGTGAGGATCAAGGCTCCGGCAGCGAGTACAGCTGCCACCACAGCGGGCACCAGCCCGGTGGCCAGAAGCACCACCATCCCAGCCAGGATTACGAGCGAGCGCGTCGAGCCTGGTCCCATCGGAACAGCCTGACGCCGCACCTCTGAGGGCTGGTCGACGAGGAGAACATCTGGACTGTCCATCAATCCTCGATCCAGGGCGTCCCAGGTCCCCTGCATGAGCATGGTGTCGCCTACGTTCAGCCGGATCGCGTCGAGACCCAGGTCCTCGCCCTGCCGATGCACCGCCAGAATTACGAAGTCACCGCTGCTGGTGACCATTCCGGGGAAGACATGCTCACCGATGATCTCCGATCTCGGGGGTATCACAACCTCGACTACCCCAACTTCACGATCCATCAGTGGGGAAGACCCACTCAGAGCACAGGGGAGACGTCTCAGCCCGTGTTCGAAGGCAAAGTCGTTGATCTGCTGCGGGGGACCGAGCACGGTGATGACCGCACCAGCCGGCATCGGCGCGCTCATTTCGACCCAACCGACCTTGTCCTGCACCTCGACGATCGACAGGTTCGGGTAGTCATCACTGAGGAGGTCGGAGACCGGAGTCCGGATGAGCGGCGACTCAGGATCCAGTTCCAGACGTGCCCGCCACTGGCTCGGTGCATATTGGTTGACCAGGGTCCGGGCATGACCCGACAGGTCAGGTGGGATGCGCTCCGGCTCTCGGTCAGGCACCAACCTTCGGCCCAGGGCGAGGACTACCGCAATCGCTCCGAGCACCACTGGCACACCTACGAGAGCGAATTCGAAATAGGCGAAGCCTTCTGCCCCGGCATCCACTGCGGCGGCGGACACCAGGATGTGAATCGGGGTCCCGGTCAGCGCCAGGAGCGAACCGGCGTGAGCCCCGAATGCCAGCGGCATCAACAGCCGCGACGACGGGACGGCTGTACGGACCGCAACCACCACCACCATCGGGAGCAGCGCTGCCACCGCCCCGTTGACACTGATCACCGCGGTGAGCACGGCAACCATGATCATCATCAGCACGATGAGACGAGACCGGCTTTCCCCGGCCTTGGCCACCATCCACTGCCCGGCGGCCGTCGTCACACCGGTCGAGTCGATGCCTTCGCTCACGATGAAGAGCGCGGCGATGAACACGACGGTCGTGTCGCCGAACCCGGCGAACCCCTGTTGCACGGTGATCACTCCGGTCGCAACCAACGAGAGCGAGGCGCCGACAGCAACGATCTCGACCGGGAACCTGTTCCAAACGAACAAGGCGACGGCGACCGCCAGCACCAGGTAGACGATGGTGGCGTCGGTCATGCTCCGACGCTCGCCTGTTCAGGCACCGACCGGGTAGCCGGGCCCCAGGGGCAACCCGAGCACGAACCAGAGGACGAAGAACAGGATCCAGGCGACGGCGATGATGATCGTGTAGGGAATCATCAGCGCCACGATCGTGCCCAGGCCGGCCTCCTTCTGATACCTCTGCGCCACCGTCACGATGAAGGGCAGGTAGACCATCAGGGGTGTGATGACGTTCGTGGGCGAGTCTCCGATCCGATAGGCAGCCAGGACGGTCTGAGGCGCCACGTCCAGCCTGACGAAAATCGGGATGAACACGGGGGCGAATATCGCCCACTTCGGCACAACACCCGGAATGATGATGTTGAGAACGATGATCACCAGGATCAACAGGACCAATAGGGGCAAGGCTCCGATGTTCAGTTGCTCGAGGACATGCGCCATCTGGATTGCGACAACCCGGGGGATGTTGGTGAAGTTGAAGTAGGCGATGAACTGGCTGATCATCAAGAGCATGAACACCAGACCGGCCAGACCGGAAAAGGTCTTCGTGATAGAGGCGATCACATCGTTGCTGCTCTTCACGGTCTTGGCCCCTATGCCATAGAAGATCCCGCATACCAGGAAGATCAACGTGATCAAGAAGATCAGACTGTCCATGAACGGAGTCGTTCCGATGATGTCGCCGGTCTCCGGCTCCCGAAGCGGTGCTCCGGGCGGGAGGGTGGCGAAGAGAATCAGACCGACCATCCCGAGGAGGGCGTAGAACGAGAATCGCAGGCCCCGTGCCTCCGCAGTCTCGTCGGTTTCATTCCGAACCTCCTCGTCACTGCCTATCAAGGCAGCGTCGTAGGTGCCGAGTCTCGGCTCGACGATTCGCTGGGTGACGACCACAGCAACCACCGCGATCACGATCGACGAGGCGGCGGAGAAGAAGAAGTTGGCGGTGACCGACAGGGGCTCGGCGGTGGTGAGCCCAATTGCCTCGTTCGTGATCTCGGTGAGCATCGAGTCGATTGGTGTGATCAGGATGTTGACCCCGAACACGGCACTCACCCCTGCGTATGCAGCGGCCAGACCCGCAAGGGGATGTCTGCCCAGCGTCGCAAAGGCGGCCGCAGCAAGCGGGATCAGGATCAGGTAACCCGCGTCAGACGCGACGCTCGACAACACACCTACCAGGATCAGTACGAAGGCGATGATGCCTCTCGGCGCTACCTTCACGAGCTTGCGAATCAGGGCCGCCATCAAACCTGATCCTTCAGCTGCACCGACTCCCATCATCGCCACGAAGGTGACGGCGATCACCGCGAACCCGGCGAAGTTCGAAACAAACGAGACGAGGATGAACCGGATGCCGTCGATGGTGAGCAAGCTCTCGACCGGGATCTCCTGTTCGACGATCTCGTATTCCGGGTCGTCGTTGGGGACCTCGGGATAGACGGGATACGGGTAGTCCGAGCCGCCTAGACCGCCATGCTCGTCGACCACGACCTCTTCGGCGACGGGCAACGCGATGTCCTCCACTGCTACCACATCGAACAGATAGAGCACGTGGGACAGGACGGCGATGAAGATGATGAGGTAGAGGAACATCATCACTGGATGAGGGACCTTGTTGCCGATCCTCTCGATACGGTCGAGCATCGAGCTCTTCGCTTCGGCAGGCTGAGATACGCCCATGTCAGTTGCCAGTTGGCTCGAAGTCGATGGCGAACTCGGCCAGCAGCCGGGCCCCGAAGCCGGTGCATCCCGGTGGACGCCAGGAGGCATCGGTCTCGTTGTCGGCGACACCTGCGATGTCGATGTGGGCCCAAGGCTTGCCGTCGACGAACTCCTCGAGGAACAAGCCCGCCGTGATCGACCCGGCGTTGGCGCCTCCGAGGTTCTTCATGTCTGCGACCGTGGAGTCGAGCTGCTTGCGGTAGCGATGGGCCAGGGGCATCGGCCAAACCGGCTCATCCGTCGTCTCGGAAGCGGCACGGATCTGCTCCACGAGCCCGTCGTCGTTACCCATCACCTGGGCGATCTCGGTTCCGAGGGCTCGCATTGCGGCACCGGTGAGGGTTGCGATGTCGACAATCGCATCGGTGGGCTCTTCGGTGGCGAGGACGAGACCATCGGCCATGACAAGACGTCCCTCGGCGTCAGTGTTGGCTACTTCGACGGTGGTGCCTCCCCTGATGGTGAGCACGTCGCCCATGGCTATGGCGCTCCCTGAAGGCCGGTTGTCGGTGCAGCAGAGATATCCGATCACCCTGTTCTCACAACCCAGACGACCGAGATTCATCATCGCTCCGAGAATTGCGCCGGCACCCGACATGTCATTCTTCATCGCGGCGTGAACCGGGTCCGCGGGCTTGAGGGCGAGACCTCCGGCGTCGTACATGATCCCCTTGCCGACCATCGAGAGAGTTGCCTTTGTCTCACCATCGGGGTCGTAGGTGAGCTTGATCAGCTGGGGGGGCTCGGTGCTCCCGGCGTTCACCCCGAGCATTCCCCCGCATTCCATGTCCACCAGCTCGTCCTTGCCGAAGACCTCGACCTGAAGGCCGCGATCAACCCCGAGACGTTTCGCCACATCGGCCATCTGCGTAGCGGTGAGCAGAGCCGGTGGCGTGTTAGCCAGATCGCGGGCTATCGCCGTAGCCTCGGCCAAGGCGACACCACGTCTTGCCCCTGCGGTCACCTGGTCGGTATCCGAGGAGACAAGGGTGATAGAGGTGACAGGCGGCACCGAGACCTTGCTCTTGAGAGCGTCGTATCGATAGCGAGCGAGGAGGATGCCCTCGACAACGACCTGGGCGGCCAGGGCCGGGTCGAAATCGTCAGGGAGGGTGAACCCGACCTCTGCGTTGTGAAGGGTCGCCCTCGAGAAAGCGGCTGCGGCGTCCCTGAGAGTGTTGGCGGTCAGTCCCGAATCCCCCACGCCGACCAGGATCAGACGACTGCCCATACCAACAGGCAACGGAACGGTTTGGCCTTTCTCTCCTTCGAATCCAACCGAGTTGAGCCCGTCCCAATCCAGTGGTGCCGCTTCCGGTAGTTTTGCACCGGGCCTCACCAACACACCGATCGTCCGACCATCCGGTGCCTCGCGGGAGACATCGACATCGAGGTTGGCGAGAACATCGACATAGGGGACGGGATCAAATGTCTTCCGTCCAGTGAACGGCGCCAATGCCATTGGACGCTCTCCCTCTCGTATTGCTTGCGGCGAAGTTACACGTCAGGCTGAGAGCACCGGGAGACCTTCGGTCAGTAGACGTTTGAAGGTCTCCCCATCGATGATCGGGACTCCGAGGGACTCTGCCTTGCTGGTCTTGGAGGCGCCAGGAGACTCGCCGACGATCAACGCAGTCGTCTTGCCCGAAACAGACCCTGTGGCTTTCCCACCACGCTGTTCGATCGCCGCTTCCGCCTCCTCCCGGGTGAACCCCTCGATGGTTCCCGACACCACGAAAGTGGCGCCGGCGAGTAGGTCGGAACCAGGACCCCCGTCGGCACGGTCATCGGCGAGACGGACACCAGCCGCACCCAGCTTCCGAACGAGCTCACGATTCGCCGGATCCGAGGACCACTCCACGACACCGGCGGCGATCTTGGGACCAATCCCCTCGATAGCCGAAACGTCCTCCTCGGTCGCATCCATCAGCGCGGGCAGGCCACCGAAGTGCCGCGCCAGCAACCGGGCGACGGTGCCTCCGACGTGTCTGATGCCGAGGGCGGTGAGCAGACGGGTCACCGGGCGATCTTTTGCCACCTCGATCGCCCTGGTGAGGTTGTCGACTGAGATCTGACCCCAACCTTCGTATTCGAGAAGCTCGGAGGTGTCAAAGGTGAAGATGTCCGCCGGGTCTGAGATGAGACCCTCACCCAACAGCAGATCGATCGTCTTGTAGCCCATGTGCTCTATGTCCATCCCGCCCCGGCCCGCAAAATGGAACAACCACTCCCGGACACGTGATGGGCACGTGAACCCACCCGTGCACCGGGCCACCGCCTCGCCTTCGGGGCGCACGATCGGGTTGCCACAGAAAGGGCAGGTCGTCGGCATCGACCACTTCTCCTCTTTCCCGGTGCGAGCAGCAACCACCGGCCCGACCACCTCGGGGATGACGTCACCGGCGCGACGAACTATCACCTGGTCGCCGATGCGTACGTCTTTGAGAGCGACCTGCTCCTCATTGTGCAGCGTCGCCATACCGACGTTGGCGCCACCCACGAAGACCGGCTCGAGGACGGCAAAGGGGGTGGCGGCACCTGTGCGGCCGATGTTGATCATGATGTCTCGAAGGGTGGTCACCTGTTCCTCGGGCGGGAACTTGTAGGCGATAGCCCAACGGGGTGCCTTGGCGGTGTACCCGAGACGGTCTTGCTCGGCCAGCGAGTCGACCTTGATCACCACGCCGTCGGTCTGATACGGCATGTCGTGACGACCTGCCTCCGCCTTCTCCACATAGTCGTACACGTCTTGCACCGAGTGGACGACCTGGCTCGCCGGGTTGGTGAGCAGACCCAACGACTGCATGTACTCGATCGTCTCCGAGTGACGCTCGAATGCGGGTCCGTCCTCGATGAGACCCATCTGATATACCCAGATGCCCAGCTTGCGGCCCGCCGTGATCGAAGGGTCCTTCATGCGGACACTGCCTGCCGCGGCGTTGCGTGGATTGGTGAACAAGGTCTTGCCCTCTTCGGCCTGGCGCTCGTTCAGCTCGTCGAAGGCCGAATACGACATGTAGACCTCCCCACGCACTTCGAGGACCGTGGGAACATCGTCACCGAGGAGTCTCAGGGGGATCGACTCGAGCGTGCGGAGATTTGCCGTGATGTCCTCTCCGACTGTCCCATCACCACGGGTGGCCCCGGTGTTGAGGACACCTTCGCGATAGGTCAGCACCACCGCCAGACCGTCGATCTTCAACTCGCACACGTAGCCTGAGGCGGGCCCACCCAGTCCACGCTCGAGTCGCGCCTCCCAGGCCTCCACCTTCGCCTGCGACTCCGCATTGTCGAGGGAGAACATGGGTCGAAGATGGGTCACGGGTGCGAACTGTTCGCCAACGGGTGTTCCCACCCGCCGCGTCGGGCTGTCGGGTGTGATCAGCTCCGGGTGTTGCTCCTCGAGCGAAGCCAACTCCCGTAGCAGGGCATCGAATTGGGCATCTGAGACCACAGTCTCGTTCAGTACGTAGTAGCGGTGGTTGTGCTCCCTGATCTGCGACCTGAGCTCGTCCACCCTGGCTTCCACATCGGACACTTCATCCAGCCTTTCCGCTGAACACTTCCGTTCGGTATCGAATCTCGGTACCACCCTGTCCCTCGACCGTCTCCTCCAGCTCGGTGAGCAACTGGGAACGGCGTCGATCGGGAAGCATCATGTGATCGCTATAGGTGGAGTAGAGGGCGCTGGTCTCGGCGCCAGTCAGCGATACAGACCAGGTGTGAGTGAATCTGGAGACGTCCACAAAGCCGGCGGCGTCGAGATCGTCCAACCATGTCTCCGTGTCTCGTTTCAGGACGCGGCCATCACGCTCGGCGAGCAGTTCGGGCGCATGACGTCTGTAGACGTGCTCGAACTGACCGTAGCGGTCGAGCGGGACGTTCCACATAAGGGCGAGGGCCCCACCGGGACGAAGCAGCCGCATTGCCTTTTCGAATCCCACGGACGGGTCGACCCAGTGCCAGGCCTGTGCCGCGTAGATCAGGTCGAACGAGTCATCTGAGCCTTGCCAACTCTCGAATGTCGACTCGACCACCTCGACACCGGGGAGATCCTTCTCCCTGAGCACCTCGGCCATACCGGCTGATGGCTCGAGACAGAAGAGGGCGAGATCGGGTCGTGCGAATGCACCACTGGCTTTCCCGGTCCCGGCGCCAATCTCGAGAACCTTCCTGGTTTCGGTCAACCCGAGTATGTGCTCCACCGCCTCCGGTGGATAGTCGGGTCTGTGACGTTCATAGTTGGCGGCGTCGCGCCCGAAAATCACAGCTCGGGCCGGATCGGTCATGCAGTCGATGCTATTAGCGCCCCGCCCAGGACGCGATCGTCGTCATAGAACGCCACGGTCTGGCCGGGGGCGACTGCCTCCTGACGCTCGGCAAACGAGAGAGTGTTGCCGGCGATCGATGCCGGGACCGGGTCGCCGTGGGCCCGGTATTGAGCCATGACCTGGCCCTCCGTGCCGCCACCACCCGTCCAGGTGACCTGGTCGAGCGTCACCCCATCGACGCCGAGCTCGTCTCGATCCCCGACCACGACTGTCGAGGTCTCACCGTCGATTCGAATCACGAATCGCGGCTCGCCCACTGCCATCCCCAAGCCGCGCCGCTGGCCGATGGTGAACCCTGCCACACCATCATGGGTGCCGACCTCCCGACCATTAGCGTCCACCACGAGACCCCGGCGAAACGCCTGAGGGGCGACGTCTCGGAGAAATCCCCGGTAGTCGCGCTGGCCCACGAAGCAGATGTCCATCGACTCGGGCTTGTGGGCAGTGCGCATGCCCATGCCCGCCGCCATCTGACGCACCTGAGTCTTGGCGAGCTCCCCGACGGGGAACCTCGTGCGAGCAAGCTGATCCTGGGTGAGCATCGACAGCACGTATGACTGGTCCTTCGCCGGGTCGCGACCCCTGAGCAACTGCCAGATGCCGTCCACATAGCGGGTACGGGCATGATGACCTGTGACCAGCACGTCACACTCGAAGTCGTCGAGTCGAGCGAGCAGGCGATCGAACTTGACGGTCCGGTTGCACTCGATGCACGGGTTCGGCGTCCTCCCCGACGCGTAGTCGGACACGAAGCGATTTACCACACCGTCTCGAAAATCGTCGGTGTGGTCGAGCACGTAATACGGGATGTCGAGTTGAGCCGCGACCCGACGGGCATCTTCGGCATCTGAGACCGTGCAGCACCCTGCGGTGGGCGCCTCACCATGAGGGCCGGCCCACAGCTTGAGGGTCACTCCCATCACATCGTGACCGGCGTCTTTCATCAGCGCAGCGGCGACTGAGGAGTCGACACCACCTGACATAGCGATGAGCGCCCTCACGACATCTCCCGAAGACGTGTGACGATCTCTGCGACAGCGTCCGAAGCCCGGTCGGCATCATCCATGGTCGACGTCCATCCGAATGTGAATCTGACGCTTTCCCTCGCCTGGTCAGGGGTGAGTCCCATCGCCTCCAGAACATGTGAGACCTCGGCGGCACCCGATTGGCAGGCCGACCCTGCCGAGGCGGCGACACCACGGTGATCCAGGAGCATGAGCAGGGTCTCGTTACGTACACCGGGAAACCTCACGTTCAGGTGGTGGCTGGATCGACCCTTCTCAGGTGTGTTGACGAACACGTTCCCCAGTGACGTCAGACGCTCCTCCATGTGATCCCTGATCGCCGAAGTCTCGGCGACGAATGTGGGTCTGTCGGCAGCTGACAGACGTGCCGCGGCGGCTATGCCGACCGCCGAAGCGACGTCCTGGGTGCCCGACCTCCTCCCCAGCTCCTGTCCACCACCGTGGATCACGGGTTCGAGGGCTGTCCCCTGCCGGACATAGAGGATTCCCGCACCCTTGGGACCGCCGAACTTGTGAGCGGAGATGGTGAGCAGGTCGACACCCATCTCGTCCACATCGACGGGCTCGCATCCGAAAGCCTGCACAGCGTCGGTGTGAAGCAGTGCCTGCGGACTCGATGTCTTCACCTCCGCGGCGATCGAAGGGATGTCCTGAACGGTCCCGGTCTCATTGTTGACCGCCATCACCGACACGACCGCGGTGTCGGAGTTGACGGCATCGCCGACCTCGAGCGGGTCGACACGCGCCTCGGCGTCTACACCGACAATGGTCACCGGGTGGCCGAGACGCTTCAAGAAGTGGGCAGTTTCGAGGATGGCTTCATGTTCGATCGCCGTGGTGACGAGACCGCTTTGCGGAGAAGAATTGAAGACCGCCCCCTTCACTGCCAGGTTGTCGCTCTCGGTGCCACCTGATGTGAAGACCACCTCCATAGGCGACGCCCCGAGCAGGGCGGCAATTTCCTCACGAGCCTCTTCCAGAGCGTTCTTGGCGACACGGGACACACCATGGACCCCGGAGGGGTTGCCGAAGCGATCGTCGGCATAAGGAGCCATGGCGTCCCAGACCTCTGGTCGCATCGGTGTCGTGGCGGCGTGATCGAGATAGATCATCTGCCGATATTGTCGCAGAGGTCTCATGGCACACATAGCCGTCACCCGGGTCGTTCCAGTGCTCCACGAAAGGGTGTGGAAGTCGATCGCCGACCTCGGCTCACACACGGACTGGATGAAAGATGCCGAATGGATCGTTTTCGTGGGCGATCAAAAGCGCGGCAAGGGGACCCGGATGAAGGTGAAGACCGTGGTGGGGCCTTTTCGAACCATCGACGTGATGGAGGTCGTAGGTTGGGAGGAGGGGCATTCGATCGAAGTGGTTCACCGGGGCGTGATCACGGGAACGGGGACCCTCCGGGCCACCCCTCAGGGGGAGAGCACGCTCGTTTCCTGGACCGAGACACTCGTCTTCCCCTGGTGGCTCGGTGGCGGGATCACTGCGTGGCTGGCCCGGCCGTTCCTGGGCGCCATCTGGCGGGGGAATCTGAGAAGGCTCGAAGGGACCCTTGTCAGCTCCCCTTGAAGTCGGCCTTTCGCTTCTCGACGAAGGCTCCGACACCTTCCACAGCGTCGTCGCTCGCGAAACTCTCGTGAAACCCTGCGGCCTCGATGGCGAGACCCTGTTGCAAGGGAACGCCACGCCCCTCGGCCAGGGCTCGTTTTGCCGCCGCGATCGCAACTGTCGCTTTCGTTGCCCATTCGGTGGCGTCGGCAAGGGCCAGGTCGAGCACTTCGTCGGTAGGCGCCACCTTGTCGGCATAGCCAATCCCCAACGCCTCCTCGGCGCCGACCTGGCGCCCCGAGTAGACGAGATCCTTGGCTTTCTGGAACCCAATCACCCGCTGTAGACGTTGGGTGCCACCGGCACCGGGGATGAGCCCGAGCAGTACCTCGGGCTGGCCGATGCGGGCATCGTCGGCCATGTATCTGAAGTCGCATCCCAGGGAGAGCTCACAGCCCCCGCCAAGGGCGAAGCCATGTACTGCGGCGATCGTAGGCTTGGGAAGTTCATCCAGGACCTCGATCGCAGCTTGCAGGGTCCCGGCCGTGGTCTCCCGACCACCGCTGTCGAACGTCTCCTTGAAACCCTTGATGTCGGCCCCCGCTGCGAAATGGGGCTGACCGGTTACCACCACCGCCCTGATCTCGGGCGCCTGACACTGCGTGAACGCCTCGTGGAGCTCCATCGCAACCTGCTCGGAGAGGGCATTGACAGGAGGGCGGTCGAGACGAACCAGGGCAACCGATCCGTCGACGCTGACTGACACGAATTCCATGGGGCGACCTTATACCCGGGGGCTGGTGGTGACACCGGGGAGATCGCGCATCGAGGGCATCTTTCCCGGCGCCAACCGCTCGACACGCATCCTGGCGTCGACGACACATACACCCTCACCCGGATCCAGCACCTTGACCGGGTTCAGATCCATCTCCATCAGCTCGGGCACCACCGTGATGAATGCAGACACTCGCTGCAGGGCTTCTTCCAAAGCCGGCACGTCGCCGCGTGGGTTGTTCCGGTATCCCTCGAGGAGCTTGTGGCTCCTCGTCTCGGTGATCATCTCCCTTGCGTCCGTGTCCGTGATCGGGTGCAGCCGGAATGAGACGTCCTTGAGCAACTCGACATATACCCCCCCAAGACCGAACACCACCAGGGGCCCGAAGTTGGGGTCCTGGGCCACACCGATCAACACTTCATGCCCCCCGGGGATCATCTCCTGGACAAGCACTCCCTCGAACGACGGGACCACCGAGGTCACCTTTTCGTAGCCGCCAGAAACCGCCTCGTCTCCTTCGATCCCGAGCAGGACGCCTCCGACATCCGACTTGTGGAGTGCGTCGTCGCTGATCACCTTGAGCACCACAGACCCACCTATGTCGCGAGCTGCCTGCTGGGCTTGGGCGACATCGCTGGCGACCCGGGTGACCGGAGTGCGAAGGCCGGCGAGACGGAGGCAATCGTCGATCTCGCCGGGATCGAGCCAGCCACCCTCATCACCCATCCGGTTGAGGGCAGCGTCGATGACTTCGCGGATGGCCGAAGCGGACCCCTCGTCCAGCTTCATCTCGACTCCGGGGTCTCGCTCCCGCCACTCGCCATGGCCGACAGCGCGAGAGAGTGCAAATGCGGCCGCCTCTGGAAAGGTATACGTGGGAATCGACCTGGCCCCTTCCTCACCGGCTAGGGATGCACCGGCGTCAGCCGCCTGCATGAACACGGAGAGCAGGGTCACATGGCCGGAGTAGCGGGCTTGAACGCGACGCAGGGCACTCGCCACGCCTTCGGCTCCTCCAGTGGTCGTGGGGACGTAGATGACGATGACCGCGTCGACTTCGCCCGAGTCGAGCAGCAGGGATGTTGCGTGCTCGAACTCCCCGGGTCCGCCTGATGCGATGAGGTCGATCGGATTGCGAGTGGAAGCCTCAGCTGGAAGACGCTGACCTATCGCGGTGCGCAATTGGTCGGACAACTCGGGGATGACGAGACCGTTGGCCTCCAACGCATCGGCAGCGAGGATGCCGGGGCCGCCTGCGTTCGTGACGATCCCGACCCGGCGACCGGAGGGAACGGGTTGACTGGCAAGGAGGCTGGCGGTGTCGAAGAGCTCCTCGATCGTGTCGACACGAACCACCCCCGCCTGCCGGAACAGCGCATTGACCGCCTCGTCAGAGGACGCCAGCGCACCGGTGTGCGACGAGGCGGCTCTACTCCCCGACGAAGTGCGACCCGACTTGACGGCGATGATGGGCTTGCGACGTCCGATCCTCCGTGCGATTCGGGAGAACTTGGCCGGATTGCCGAAGGACTCGACGTAGAGGGTGATCACGTCGGTCTGAGGGTCGTCCTCCCAGGCCATCAACAGGTCGTTACCGCTGACGTCTGCCTTGTTGCCAACCGAGACGAACTGGGAAATACCGATGTTGTTCCGATTGGCGTAGTCGAGGATCGCAATCCCCAAGGCACCCGACTGTGACGACATCGCCACGTTGCCAGCAGGCGGGTAGACCGGTGCGAATGTGCCGTTGAGACGGACGGAGGACGCCGTGTTGAGGAGCCCCATGCAGTTTGGCCCCACCATCCGAATCCCTGACTTTCTGACAATCTCGAGAAGTCTGGCCTCGTCCTCGGCTCCGGCCTCGCCAACCTCGCTGAACCCGGCCGAGATCACCACGACCCCTCTGACCCCTGCCTCGACGCATTGTTCCACCACTCCGATGACGAATCGCTGCGGGACCACCACGAATGCGAGGTCGATCTCGTCGGGCACGTCCCCGATCTCGGGGTGAGCCTTGACCGAGCGCACGACTTTCGACGAAGGGTTTACCGGGTATAGAGGACCTGTGAAACCCTCGGACAGGATGTTGTTGAAGAGCTTGCCACCTATGGAATCGGGGTCGTTCGAGGCCCCGATCACCGCGATCGATCTCGGGAAGAACAGGGGGAGCAGCGAGGCAGCGACGGCGCGTCGCTCGTGCTCGGCCTCGGCAGCGAGGGAGGACTCGCTCTCCGAAACAGGGAAATCGACTGTGAACACGCCGGAATCGATGGTTCGGGCCAACTCGTAGCCAGAGTTGCGAAAGACACGCATCATCTGTCGGTTCTCACCCAGGACGAAAGCCCGAAATCCCTTGATGCCACGTGACCGGGCGTAAACGGTCAGTAGTTCGAGAAGTCGTGTCCCCAAACCCCTCCCCTGCTCCTCGTCGACGACGGCGAAAGCCACCTCGGCTCGCACCGGATCACCCGGCTCGCGGTCGTAGGTGCCGAGCGCGATCATCTCGCCATCACGGAGTGCGATGAGGCCCATGCGATCGTGGTAGTCGACGTTCGTGAAGAGCTCGATCTCCGACGGCTCCAGGGAGTTCTTCACTCTGAAGAAGCGGTAGTAGCGAGACTCGGGGCCCAGCTTCTCGAAGAACTCCTTCACGAGCCCGCCGTCAGCGGGTGTGATGGGCCGGATCCGGGCGCCACCACCGTCCCGGAGAACCACGTCGAGCTCGTACTCGACCGGGTACTCAGACATGTTTAGCGATGACCATGGAGGGGAACCTAACCGACCTGAACTGGGTCGATTTAGCCGCCACGGGGAATTGGTTCTCAACGGGGAGCCGGTACGATTCCGGGTGCGGGGAAGGAGGGTGTCGTCTACCACCCTGGGGAAGGTGCCTCTAGTCGGAGGCTGTGGTCGACCCATGCCGTCGTGGGACCCGGGCCCGGTTCCTCTCCCCTCCCCCACCCACCGGCCCGGGACCCACGTCCTCATTTGAAGAGCCCCGTCGAAGGACGGGGCTCTGTCAGGTGCCCGGGGTGGGTATCGAACCCACACGAGCCGATTACGGCTCAAGGGGGTTTAAGCCCCTCGCGTCTACCAGTTCCGCCACCCGGGCAGGCGGTGTTGTGACTGAGTCAAGCCGATCCCAGCATCCTCATCGCCACTCCATCGAGCGAGTCACATTCGCTGATGGTCACAGACTCCACACCCGCCGCATCGAAGACAGCAGCTGCGACTACAGCACCCGAGAGGATCACCGGAGCCCGCTTGGGATCCAACGATGGTATGGCAGCAGTCTCTTCCACGGTCAGGCCGGCGAGTCTGTCGACGAGAGCCTCGAGACTCCGTCGCTCCATTCGGTGATGATGGACGAGGTCACGGTCGTACATATCGAGACCCATGTCCACTGCGGCCAGACTCGTCCATGTGCCGGCGACCCCTACTACTTCCCCCGAGACTTCGATACCGGTGAACAGCGAGGCCACGTGGTTGCGGGATTCCGCTATTTGCCCTGGGGAGGCGGGACGATCCGGGAGAAGCCGGTCACTGAGACGTACCGATCCGATGTCAATCGAGACAACTCTGTCCGCGCTCACGAACTCCGTGCTCCCGCCTCCGATATCGGAAATCACGTACTTGCCGGAACCGAGATCAGATGTCGCCCCCGCATAGGCCAGTTCTCCTTCCTCGCTGCCTCCTATCACGTCGGGTCGCACCCCGAGCACAGCCGCCGCCCGGTCGAGGAATCCCTCACGGTTGGCGGCGTCTCGGGTTGCCGAGGTGGCGATGGCGCGACGCGCCGTCACGTGGTGTTCCACCATTAGGTCACCAAATCGCGTGAAGACCTCGAGAGTTCGATCGATGGCATCGTCGGAGAGAACCCCGGTGGCGTCGACTCCGCGCCCCAGACCCGTGACTTCGACCCAACGCCCGATGTCGCCAGTCTCGCTGTCGCGGATCAGCAGACGCATCGAATTGGTCCCGATATCGACGACGCCGACCCTCACGGTGTGGATGACCACTCCGGGTTGAGGACGCCGTCGACCACACATCTCACCCGACAGTCGAGAGGCTCAACCCAATCGGCGACCAGCTCCCCCACCGGGTTGTCGCCCCCCGCCGCAGCGTGGGCGTAGTGGGCGTGGAGACACTTCACCCCGGTTGCCGCGCCGCCCACTCCACCACTGGGTTGGGGCCCTTCGCTCCTGGTAGTGCGATTCTGGCGCGCGGTGGCATAGGCCAGGTGGGCGGCATCCAGGGCGGCACCGAAGACCGGGTCGGACTCGGCTTTGGCTTCCATTCGTTTGACGCCGCCCGCGCCTTCGAGACGTCCGATCCTCGAGTTGGCGAGTGGGCAGGTCAGCCAGTAGAGCGTGGGGAAGGGTGTCCCGTCGTCGAGGTGAGGCGGGACTTCCAGGACCACCGGCATGTCGAGGTGGCAGCGGACGACCACCCTCGAATCGGCACGCAGTGGTCTACCGATCTGAACCTCGATGACTCGGCGGTCATCGGCCGAAGTCACAGCTCAGCCCAGATCCTCGCCGGAGATGAACTCCCAGACCCGGTCCACCCAGGTCTTGTCCTCGGGAGTCGTCTCGGGAGCGATGGTGGAGTCGTCGGGGGTGCCCGGTGGATCGAGAACCACGTATGCGGTTTCGCCGGGTCTCACGTATCCGAGTTTCTCCCGTGCCAGTTTCTCGATCTCGGCGTCGGTTTGCAGCGCTTCGACGTCCGCCGTCAAGTCGGCGTTCTCGGCCTCGAGTTCGGCCAACTGAGTCTCTGCCTCCGTCACCTGGCGATTCGCCTCGACTATCTGCCCGTAGGGCACTACTTGGGTGAGGAAGGCAGCACCCATGAGGAGGATCAGCAGCGTCGAGATGAGGGCGCCGGGACGACGCAGCAGTGTCATGAGAAGGCCTCCCAACCCGCATAGCGTGCCTCGGATCCGAGTCGCTCTTCGATCCTGAGCAACTGGTTGTACTTGGCGGTCCTCTCGCCTCGCGCCGGAGCGCCCGTCTTGATTTGCCCGGCGTTTGTGGCGACCGCGAGGTGCGCGATGAAACTGTCCTCGGTCTCGCCACTGCGATGGCTGACCATGCGGGTGAACCCTGCTCGCTCGGCGGCTTCCATGGCATGCAAGGTCTCCGAGACCGAACCGATCTGGTTCACTTTGATCAGGATCGAGTTGGCTGCCTTCTCGTCGATGCCACGACGCAGGATGTCGAGGTTGGTGACGAACAAATCGTCGCCGACGAGCTGACAGGCGTCTCCCAAGCGCGCAGTCAGGGTCTTCCAGCCGTCCCAGTCGTCCTCAGACATTCCGTCCTCGACGGATACGAGACGGTGACGGGATGTGAGATCGGCGAGATAGTCGATCATCTCGTCCGAGGTGAGGTCGCGTCCTTCCAGGTGGTAGCGACCCTCCTGGTAGAACTCGGTGGCAGCCACATCGAGAGCGATCCCGATCTCATCGTCCGGCTTGTATCCGGCCGTCTCGATCCCCTCCAACAGCAAGTCGATGGCAGCCTCGTTTGTCGGCAGATCGGGGGCGAAACCGCCTTCGTCGCCCACGTTGGTTGCGAGACCACGACCGGCGAGCACTCTCTTCAGCGCGTGATACACCTCGACACCCGCTCGCAACGCCTCCGAGTAGGACGGGAACCCGGCCGGGACGACCATGAACTCCTGGATATCGACCGAATTGGCGGCGTGCGCACCCCCATTCAGGACGTTGAGACATGGCACAGGCAGCAAACGGGCGGAAGGCCCGCCCAGATATCGGTACAACGGGAGATCGGCGCTCGCCGCTGCCGCCCGAGCAACCGCCATCGACACGGCGAGTATCGCGTTGGCTCCGAGGTTCGCCTTGTTGGTGGTGGCATCGAGATCGTTCATCGCTAGGTCGATCTCTTCCTGTCGGGTTGCATCACGGCCCACGAGAGCCGGACCGATGGTGTCGACGACGTGGCCTACGGCTCGGCTCACCCCCTTTCCTCCGTAGGCGTCGCCTCCGTCACGAAGCTCGACCGCCTCATGCGTCCCAGTCGAGGCACCGGAGGGGACAATGGCACGTCCAAACCCACCGCTGGTGAAGACCTCGGCCTCGATCGTTGGGTTGCCCCGCGAGTCGAGGACTTGACGTGCGTGAACTCGCTCGATCGTGAAGCTGCTCATTGGAATCCCGGGACCGCTTTTCGTGCCTGGCCCCGCCAAGCTACCACCAGCCCGTTGTTGTTCCCGGAACCCCGGTCGGGTTCAGGTCAGGTGATCCGTTTCGCCCGTTCCCAGCGCTCGTCGAGCGCGGCGAGGTCGAACCCTTCGAAGGGGCCCTCGCTCTCCATGCTCCGGAAGCGCCTCTCGAACGTTGCATTGGCCCGGCCCAGTGCGAGCTCGGGGTCGATTCCAAGATGGCGTGCCAGGTTGACCACTGTGAAGAGCAGATCACCGAGTTCTGCTTCGATGTCCCCGTCACCCGAGATGGCACGACGCAATTCCTCGACCTCCTCGCCAAGCTTGGGGATGACGTAAGCCGGTTCGTCCCAATCGAACCCGACCTTGGCCGCCCGATGCTGCAGCTTCGACGCACGCTGCAAGGCAGGCAGGCCCGAAGAAATCCCATCGAGGGCGGACTCGGTTTCAGCGCCTGCGCTTCTCGCTGACTCCTCAGACTTGATTCGGTCCCAGTTGCGTTTGACCTCGTCGGCGTCGTCCACTTCGACGTCGCCAAAGACATGGGGGTGACGACGAACCAGCTTCTGTCGCAGAACTTCGGCGACACCGTCGATGTCGAACGCACCGACCTCACGAGCGATTGCCTCGTGAAACAACACTTGGAGAAGGACGTCTCCCAGCTCATCTTCCACGGCGGCATACCCCACCCAGTCGTCCTCGCCCCTCAGCTTCTCGATTGCATCTATCAGCTCGTAGGTTTCCTCGACGAGATTCTTCACCAGAGATTCATGGGTCTGCTCACGGTCCCACGGGCACTCGTGACGAAGCCGGCGCATCACGCTTATCGCACCGACGATCCCACCGGGCTCGGTGTCGACGAACAACGAGGTCCGGAACCCGGCCAAAGATCTATCGAGATCGAGTGTGTGCGCTGTCACAGTCACCTGACTGGATGATCCGGCATCGGCAATCAAGGTCGCCACGGCTTCGTCGGGTAGTACCCGGGAGAAGGCGTCGAGCACGTCGACGAGCGTCTCCTCGGTGTCGAGATGTCCCACGATGGTCGGCTTGTCGAGGATCAGCGGGTCCGGGAGCTCGTGGCCGTTGAGGATCTGCAGACCACGGTCTAGCGGGTCGTAGTCCACCGTCGCGAGTATCGCGTCGACGAACGACTCACCGGGGATGACCGTCGTATCGGGGTGAGCGGCGACGATGCGTCTCACTGCAAACTCACCGACGAAGGGACTTCCCGGCACCGCAAAGACAACCGGGCCGTCGAGCGAGCCGACCCGCTCGGCGATAGCGTCGTAGACGGACGAGAAGGTGTCGGCCTCGTAGAGGTCGTCACAGAAGATGACCTCACGGAGATCGGCTAGCTCTGCCGCCGCAGGATGATGTGCGGTCCTGGCCAGGACAGTGGTCTGCGGATCGAGGAGCAAAGACATAACCGGCCCCGGGACCCGGTCGAGAGAGCCGGGGCCTAGACCGATGATGGTGATCATCCGCCGGTGGTGCTGGTGTCCTCGGCGATCGAGGTGGTGGTGGCGCCATCGTCGAGCGTCGTGGTCGTTGACGACTCGTCCACGGGCGGGATGACGGTCGGCGGGTTTGCCTGCCAGGTGCCGTAGGCCGGGTCCACCTCGACTTCGGCATCACCGAGAGCAGTCAGGAACCACTCCTCGAGCTCGGCGACAACAGCCTGCTCCGTGATCTGTTCCGAGAGCATGGCATCGTCGGGCAGGTCGGCGTCCGTTGGTTCTGTGCGATCGGTGACCATGATCACGTGAAAGCCGTACTGGGTCTCGACGATCTCGGTATAGACCTCTCCTGTTGGTGCCACCAGCGTCGCTTCGGCGAATTCGGGGACGTACGAGTCGGGTGGGCTGCAAGGAAGGATGCCGTTGTTCTCGCCACTCCCGGTGTCGGTCGAGAGCTCGGCTGCCAGGGCACCGAACTCCTCGCCGGCATCGAGCCGGGTGAAGATGTCCTGCGCCTCTTCCTGGGTGTCGACGAGTATGTGGGAGACACAGACGTTGGTCAGGCCCCGTGCTGCGAGGGCTCTCGCCTCTTCCATCTCCTCCTCCGTTGGCTCGGGGACGTCCTCTCTGAGGATCTCCCTGAGCTGCTCGTCGATCACGGTCTGGTGGGCGATGTTGTCGAGAAACTCTTCGGTGACACCGCGAGCGGCCAGGAAGTCTTCCCGGCTCTCACCCTCGGCCGCGGCGCCCTCGTAGATCTCGGTGGCCTTGGCTTCGATCTCTTCCTCGGTGACGGTGATTCCGTAGTCCGTTTCGGCGGCTTCGAAGATCACGGCCCACTGGATCTCGTAGGAGAGGAATTGGGCGAACTGCTCCTTGGTCACTGTTGCGCCGTCGGTGTTCATGAGGCTCTCTACCTCGCCGACAGTGATGTCAGTGCCGTCGACGGTGGCTGCGACAGCGTTGGAGCCACTCCCGCAGGCGGCGACCAACATCGCTGTGAGCACGGCCATAGATACGAGTTTTTTCACCGGGAATCCTTGGGCAGGGAAAGACCAGGCAATGGTAGGGGGCGCGTTACATCTAGTTGAGATCAGGTCTCCCACATTTTCTTTACAAAGGCGATCAGTTCGGGGACCAGTGGCTCGACAGCGGGGATGAACAGGACACCTTCAGAGGCGCGGAGCACCGCACCTCGTTTCAGCCGCTCCAGTCTCACCTCCTGTGAGGGTCTCAGGTCGACCGGGGACATGCGTATCTCATTGCGCAGTTTGACTATCTCGGCGAGTCCCACCCGTATCGCCTCGACCCGGAGTCGGGCGAGGGAGATGAGGGACCCAGCTTCGTCTGGCAAGTCTCCGAATCTGTCGATCCACTCGGCCAATACATCGTCCACATCGTTGTTGGTGGTGGCTGCGGCCAGTCGGCGATATGCCTCGAGACGCAACTCCTGGTCTGCCACGTACGTCTCGGGGATGTGGGCGTCGACCGGGAGGTCGATGCGGACCTCGGGTGGTCCCTCATCGGTCACCTGATGCCCCTCCATCTCGGAGACTGCCTGCGCAACCAGCTCGGTGTAGAGGTCGAAGCCGACCGCTGCGATGTGACCGGACTGAACCTCGCCGAGAATCGACCCGGCTCCTCTGATCTCGAGATCGCGCAGGGCGAGCTGAAAGCCGGAGCCCAGGTCGGTGGCCTCGCCGATCGCCTCGAGACGGCGATGGGCGTCTTCGGAGAGCGTCTGGTCGGCGGGATGGAAGAGATAGGCATAGGCCCGCTGACTCGACCTGCCGACCCGCCCCCGCAACTGATAGAGCTGGGCCAGACCGAGGAGATCGGCGCGCTCCACGATCAGTGTGTTCACTTTGGGGAGATCGAGGCCCGACTCGATGATGGTGGTCGCCACCAGCACGTCGTACTCGTGATTCCAGAAGTCGATCATCACCTGTTCCAATTGACCTTCAGACAGCTGGCCGTGGGCCACCACATAACGAGCGTCGGGCACGAGGTCACGGAGCCGAGCCACGGCCTGCTCGATCGACTGGACCCGGTTGTGCACGAAGAAGACCTGACCCTCTCTCAATAGCTCTCGTCGAATCGCCGCCGACACCGCTTGAACGTCGTACGGGCCGACGTAGGTGAGGATCGGATGACGGTCCTCGGGTGGTGTCCTGATATGGGACACATCCCGGATACCGGTCAGCGCCATCTCCAGCGTCCTCGGGATTGGTGTGGCGGTGAGTGTGAGCACGTCGACACCGACCCGGAGACGTTTGATGGCGTCCTTGGCCCCTACACCGAAGCGCTGCTCCTCATCGATCACCAAGAGCCCGAGACTCTTGAAGCGGACGTCCTCGGAGAGGAGACGGTGTGTGCCGATCACCACGTCTACCTCGCCTGTGGCAAGACCCGACACGACCCGCTTCGCCTGCTTCGGAGTGAGGAAACGTGACAACACCTCGACACGGACCGGATACGGCGCGAACCTCTCGCCGAACGTCTGGTGGTGTTGCTGTGCCAGCAGCGTCGTCGGGCAGAGCACTGCGACCTGTTTGCCATTCTGGACCGCCTTGAACGCTGCCCTGATCGCTACTTCGGTCTTACCGTATCCGACGTCACCGAAGACCAGACGATCCATCGGTTTGTCGTCCTCCATGTCCGATTTCACCTCCGTGATGGCGCGAAGCTGGTCGTGTGTCTCCTCGTAGGGGAAAGTCTCCTCCAATTCTCTCTGCCAGGGGGAATCGGGGTCGTAGGCGTGCCCTGTCGCCATGGCACGCTGTCTGTGGAGCTCCACAACTTGTGCCGCCACCGCCGCCACTTCACGTCTCACCCGGGCTTTTTGCTCCGCCCAGTCCTTTCCGCCCATGCGGGACACCCGTGGAGCCTCACCGCCGGTGTACCGCTTGATCGCGGCCAGTTGCTCGACCGGGACGTAGAGACGATCCGAGCCGGCATAAGCGACCACGAGATAGTCCCGCTCTACCCCCACCATGGTCCGCGATTCGAGCCCCTCGAACCTCCCGATCCCGTGCTGATAATGGACGACGTAATCGCCCTCGGTGAGGTCGCGGTACTGCTGTTGTGTCTGCGACTGCGCCCGACCCGCCTTGCGATGGGCACGTCGCCTCCCTGCGATCTCCCGTTCACCAAGAACCGCCACACCAAGCGATGGTGCGACGAAACCGCGGTGGATGCCTACAGGCACGATCGCCGAGCTCGCCGTCTCGAGTTCGTCGCGCCGCTTCAACACCAACCCTTCCTCCCCGAGGATCCGGCTGACCCGGTCGGCTGCGGTCTCCCCGTCCATCGCCACGACTGTGGTGATACCCCGAGTTAGGAGACGGTTGAGCCCGGAGGCCACCGACTCGGGGTCCCCGGGTGTCGCGTCCAGGGAAGTGATGTTCAAGGTCTGCACCGAGGGCCCGGTCGCCACCACAGGCATCTGCAGATGAGGCCGGGGCCCGATGGCGGTTTCCAGATCGAGGAAGAGGGCAGGGTGCTCGCCGGCCTCGGGTGCGGACTCCCCCCAGGTCGGGGCGAGCGCGGCCGCTAGCTCGGCTTCCTCCTTGATCAGGTCGCGGCCTCGGTCGAGTGATCGGACCGGTTCAATGATGATCAGTTGAGTGGATGGGTCGATCTCGTCGATCAGACAACGCTCGTCTGCGAGCCATGGAAGCCACGATTCGATGCCTGGGAACAATTGACCTTCGGCGATCCGATCCCATGTCGAGGCCGCCCACGGGGCGATGCGAAGGAGATCACGCACACGGTCTCGCAACGTCTCGCCGGGTCGAACCTCACGGGCCGGATACGCCACCAACTCGGGCACCTCGTCCAGCGACCTCTGTGTCGCGACAGAGAACTCGCGCACCTCGTCGAGCTGGTCGCCCCAGAAGTCGAGACGTAGAGGAAGCTCGCCCTGAGCAGGGAAGACATCGATGATCCCTCCCCGCACCGCGAACTCGCCGCGGGCCTCGACCCGATCGGTGCGTTGATAACCGAGTCCTGCGAGTTGGCGCGGGATCCCTTCGAACTCGACGTCCGCGCCCGGCGCGAGATGAAAGGGCTCGACTGAAGAGGGGCTCAGCCGCTGGATCGTCGACCGAACCGAGGCGACCACAACGACTGGCTCGCGCTGAGATAGGCGGTGCCGAGCCTCGGCACGGGTAGCCATTGTCGCGATGTTGGGGGAAACGTGCTCGAACGGCAGCGTCTCCCAGGCGGGAGCGAGTATCGCTTGGCTGGTGAACAGCCGGAGATCGTCGACCAGCTCCTCAGCGTCGCTCTCGGTTGGGGCCACCACCAGCAATGGCCGACCGATGCTCTCGAACAGTCCCGCCACGGCAAAGGCGCGGCCCTGACCCGGAACCGCCCAGGTGGCGTCGAGATCGGGCAGCGGCGCCGACCGCCAGACAGCGAGCAATGGACGAAGGGAAGCGGACATCGGGCAACCGATCGTAACGAC
>DASTBQ010000101.1:0-2616 GCA_035711995.1 Acidimicrobiia bacterium
CCGGCGTCACCGCCAGCAGTTCCTGCAGATGTGCCTCGACACCGTCCTTGACCAGACCGGGGTCATCGCCGAGATCGTGAGTCACGTCCTCGAGGATTTCGCGGATCCAGATGGTGAGACGCTCCGACTTCGAGTTGGTGACCTCCCATCGGTCCTCGTGGATCTCGACGACGTTGGGAGCGATCATCCAATTCAACGGTTTTGAGGCATTGCCGTCGGAGTGGATGGCAAGGGTCCCGTCCGCCTTGACCATGATCAGACGCGTGGCCTCGGGGAGGTGAGCGGTGAGCCGACCCGTGTAGTCCACCGTGCATCGGGCGATGACGAGTCTCAAGGGGTGGCGAGCGTAGTGCCGGAGGGCACCCGGAACGAGATCAGGGCAGAGCAGACGAGCAGACCCGCAGTGGCGAACCATCCGGGCGTGTAGGTCCCCAACTTATCGACCGAGAGACCCATCAACGGTGGGCCGAGGGCGAGCCCGGAGAGGAACCCGAACAGGACGAGCCCGGTCCCTTTGCCCACGCCCCCGATCGGGGAGAAATCCATCACAGCCAGCATTCCGACCGCATTCCACGCCACCGCACCTCCACCGATCAGCAGCGCGGCCACCGGCAATGCCCATGCACCGAGACGACCCAGGCTGATCGCCCCCAGGGTGATGCCGGCCACCGTGGTGACCGAGGCCAGAATCCGCAGCGTGCGTCCGTGTCCCAGACCCTTCTCGGAGAGCCGGGGCCAGAGGACACGGGCTCCGATCCCGGCCAGACCGGTCAGCGCAATCAGGGAGCCTCCGGCCGCCTCGGACAACCCCATGCTCTCATTGGCGAACAACGGGAGAAAAGCGATCATCGATGAGGTCGCCATCCCGGAGACGAACCCGTAGAGGGCGATCCAACGCACCGAGGTTGGAAGTCTCCCTACCTCGCTCCGGTGCATTCGAGGGGCGGTGCCGTGGTCCTCTCGACCGATCATCCCGATCAGCCCTGCGGCCGGGATGAACAAGAACACAGCCAGGGCGACCCGCCAGGACCACAAACCAGCGAACACCGGGAGGAGAAGCCCGCCGAGAAAGGTCCCGATCTGGACACCTGACTGTTTGATGCCTGTCACGACGCCACGCTGACCGGACGGGACGTTGTCGACGATCAATGCGTTGGTAGAAGGGTTGCCCCACGCGTTCGACAGCCCGGTCACCAATGCGGCACAGAAGAGGAAGGCGTAGGTAGGGCTTATCGCCCAGGCGATGAGTGTCGACGAGCCGAGAAGAAGACATCCCACGACCGACTTCACCGCTCCGAGACGGTCTGTGACACGGCCGAAAACTGGCGAAGCCAACGCACCGACAACACCGTTCGCAGTCACCAGCAGACCTACCTGGGCCCTGGCGATGTCGAACTCGTCGATCAGTTGGGCGGCGAGCACACCCGCAGCGATGATCGCGAACGTCGAGATCGCCATTGTCGACGAGGTGACGACACCGAGCCCCACCCTCGTGAACGACCGCATCCGGTGGACGGTAACTAGGTGGTGGAGAGATCCCTAGTCGGCCGACTGAAGACGAACCAGAGGGCGTAGACACCCACCGCGGCGAGGATTGCCCGCACCCACCACAGGTCGGTGAGGAAGATGCCCGACACCAGCAGCGAAACCGAGATTGCGATCGCCGCTATCCACTTCATCCGCATCGTCAGGCCGTAGTCGCGATATCCCCTGATGATCTTGCCGAAGTAGCGGTGGTTGACCATCCAGCTGTACATCCGATCCGAGGACATCGAGAAGAAGAAGGCTGCGAGCAGGACGAGGTCGAAGGTGGGAATGCCGGGGAGATAGCTGAGAGGTACCAGCGCGAGACAGATCAGCCCGAGGACGAACAACAACCCGCGAACGACTGGACTCCGGGCTTTTCGTGGCGCGGTGGTCTCGACGGTTCCGGCCATCACACCTGAACGTATTCCCGCCCGTTGTCGACGGCGAGTCGGCAAAAAGGACCGACTACCTTCATAACGAGCCAACCAATTGGAGTGATCCGCGTGCCAATCGCCACGCCTGACAAGTACCGCGAGATGCTCGACAGCGCCAGAACAAGGCAGTACGCCCTCCCCGCCATCAACACGACTTCCTCCTCCACGATCGTCGCCGCCCTGGAAGGGTTCTCCGACGCCGCCTCGGACGGGATCATCCAGTTCTCCTACGGCTCCGGGGAGTTCGCCTCGGGACAATCCCACAAGGACATGGCGGTCGGGGCTCGTGCGCTGGCCGAGTTCGCCGCGGTCGTGGCTCGCCAGTACCCGGTCAACATCGCGCTGCACACCGATCACTGCCCTCCCGATCGGGTGGACGGCTTCATCAGGCCGCTGCTCGCGATGAGCGAGGAGACGGTGACAGCAGGGGACGGTCCGATCTTTCAGAGTCACATGCTCGACGCATCGAGTCTGCCCATGGAGGAGAACCTGGCGCTGGCAGAGGAGCTGTTGGAGAGGTGCGCCGCCCTCGACATAGTTCTCGAGTTGGAGATCGGGATCGTCGGTGGCGTCGAGGACGCCACAGACCACTCGGGGTTGGACAGATCGAAGCTCTACACCTCGCCCGACGACATGGTCCGGGTCTCCGAGGTGC
>DASTBQ010000102.1:0-3332 GCA_035711995.1 Acidimicrobiia bacterium
CATCGCTGCACTGAGAAAGCTCGCCGCCGGGGCTGATAGGGAGTCGAGCTCTACCAGCGACTCGAGTGTCTGCCGCCGCAGGGCGTAACGCCGGATCGTGGCCGACAACCTGTCACCGACAGGCGGGATCACGACAGTGAGCCGGGCTTTCCCATTCAAGATTCGGGCCTGGGCGACAGGGTTAGACGCGTCGAGACGTCTGTCGGTGTCGGCGATCAGTTGCTCGACCGTCAGCCGGTTCTCCGCCTCGCTGGTCGGAACCGGGCAGGAGCGGAGCATTCCACCGGCCTCAAGATAGGTGACCTTCTCACCCTCGACGAAGATCTCCTCGACATCGTCTCGCTCGATCAGGTCCCGGAGCGGGTTTCGCCCGGTCACCGATCTCACGAGCCGATCCAGAGTCGCCTTCGGGTCGGCCAGCGACCTGCCGTTACCCAGGTGCGCCCGCTGCTGGTACTCGCGCACGGTGGCCTCCAGGAGATCGCGCACCGCATCGGTCTCTCGCTCCGGGTCGAGACCGGTACCGTCGATTCGCTCCAGAGCCTCCCGCCGCAGAGTCTCGTAGACGTCGAGGGTCACGCCAGACTCCCGACAATCACATCGGCCATCGCCGTGACGGCTTTCGAATAGAAGCGTCCCGTGGCTACCCGACCATCCCAAGCGGCCTCGGCGACCTTGGGGTCGTAGGGAAGGGTGACAAATGGCAGGTCAGGAAATGACCGCTGGATCTCGAGGGCCACCTCGCCGCCCCGGAAACCACCCCGCCCGATCATGTTCACGACGCCGAGCACCGAGCGGCCCGGGTGTGCTGAGTTCAGTTGCCCCACCGTCTTGATGAACCGGGTCACGCCGACCGGGTCGGGCGCACCCACAGCGATCACCGTGTCGAACTCGCGGATCAACCCGCCCTCCACATCACCGAGTGGCCCCAGATCGGCAACCACAACGGCCGCGTGGTCCCCCAAGCAGTCGAGCAAGGAGACCACGTCGTGACGAGAGATGGGAGCGGCTTGCCCGAAGTCGGCTCGACCGCCGACCACTCCGAGGGAATCGATTCGACTCACCGACTGGGGAAGTCTCTCTGGCGAATGCAGAGCGCAGTCGATGGCCGTCCGTATGTTGGGGTGCAGCCCGAGACCGAGCCGCTGGGCCACGGACGGCCAGACGGGATCGAGGTCGAGCAGAACCGTCGACTTTCGCGCAGCCAGCGACCAAGCCAGAGCCATCGCCACCTCCGTGATCCCCACACCTGCCGATGGTCCGGTCACCGCAATCGCCACCGTGTTCGATGCAACGAGTTCGGTATCGACGACAGGGAGACGGTGAGCGAGGGTGGCCTCGATCTTGGCGATGAACTCCTCAGGGGGAGCCTCGGTCTCGATCACGTCCGAAATCCCACATTCGAGGAGTCGGCGTTTGGCGTCCGATCCGTCCTCGGGCGTAAACACTCCGATGACCTCGGAACCACCCCGTTTGAGCAATGCAATGAGTCGCGGGGTGAGGAAGGAGCAGATGTCGTCGATCAGGAGGACATCGAACCGGCTTGCCTGTGCCTGCTCGGCGCTCATGACGCGATCGACCACACGGGCGCCACCATGGTCCAGCAGGAATCGGTGGAGACGGTCGGGCCATTCACGGGCCGAGGCGGCGAGTGCGATTTCAGCCATCATCGGACCCGCTTCTAACGAGGCCCGCCCCGGTCGATCGCACGACTTCGAGCGATCCACTGTCGAGGGCGGTCGCCAGCGCCAGTGCCTGCTCGGCCGTGACGGCAACCACGATGTGATACGAGCCGGCCATACCGATGCCGCCGCTAGCGATCTCGGCGACCCCGGTGACCTCCAGGTCGCTTGCCACGAACCTGGCCCGACTGTCTGTGACCGAAATCACATCCACCCGATCCCCGGCCACCAACGACCCGCCTGCGGCCCGCTCGATCGGCACGGGCAGGCTCATCGATCGCAGACCGGGTCCCTCACCCGGCTGCACCAGGGCGGAAACGCCTACTACCTCGCCCTCGGCGAGATGTCTTCCCACGACCCATCCGATGTAGCGGGCAATGTCGTCCTCGGTGACCATCCGAGAAATTGCCTCGAAGTCGGAGTCGACAGGGACCAGACGGACACTGTCCCCACTGAGCACGCTTCCGGTGCTCAGAGGTCGGTCGGCGACGGCAACGAGAGTGGTCGAGCTCCGGTCCCGCAAGACAAGGAGGTTCAGGACGAATGCGAGGATGACGACAATTGCTATGAGGACGTGAGTGGCCGAGAGCCGTCGACCGATACTCCGGCGTGCCGGCGATGGGGAGCCCGCTTCCCTCGCCTTGGTGGAGGGTGACGAGGTCACGATCGACCAACATATCTCGAGACCGCAAACGAATGTCGAGAGCGCGAAAACGTATGGACACCAGCGAAATCCCCGATCCGAATCTCGCCTCCGAGCTGCGTCAGCGTGCCGGTCGGGAGTGGACTGAAGAAGCAGCCGAGGACGAGCGTCTCACCGAACTGCACAGACGGCGTCGTCTCACCCTGGGAGACATGGCCAAGGAGATGGTCAACCGTGGCGACCGGGTCTCCGTCGAATTCTCCGGCCACAGTTTCAGCGGAGCGGTGACCGGCGCCGGGTCCGACTTCGCCACAGTGAGCGGACCCGGTCAGGTCGCCGACATCCGACTCGACACGGCCCGTTGGTCGGTTCTGATATCCGATTCCGCAGGCGAGACCGCAATCGCCGGTCCTGAATCGTTCCGGGCCATGCTCCACGAGCACTCGTCCTCCCAGAACGTGGTGCGTCTCGCCCTTCCCGGCGGAGACATGGTGATTGGCCGATTGTCGGTGGTCGCCGAGGACCACGTCGAGGTCGCGGACGTCGACGAGCGTCGTCTCCTCGTCCCGATGCCACTGATCCTGGCGGTGGTCAGATCTTCTGAGTTCCACTGATCTCATCCTCCGCAGACACGGCGGGATGAGACTTCAGGAACTCGTATATCTCGTCTCTGAAGAATCTGAAAGTGCGACCTCCTGGGAGCTTGTAGGCGGGTAGCCGCCCCTCCCTTGCATAGCGCCGGACCATCTGCACGTTCATCCCGAGCAGTTCTGCCACCTGCGCCGCGTCGAGGATCTCTGGGTAGTCCTCAGCCATTGGTCGCCCTCTTCATCACTCATCGATCGTAAGTGATCGTCGTGGACAGGAAAAGAGGGTTGCCGTCAGCGAATCAGCGCGACTCCACGGATTGGGATGAGGGTGGAGGTCTCTGGGTCCGGCTCCATACGCACCTCCGTAAAACCGGTTACCTCGAGTTTCCGCGTCAGAAACTGGGCGCTGGTCTGCAG
>DASTBQ010000103.1:0-22636 GCA_035711995.1 Acidimicrobiia bacterium
ATAGACAGCCACATTCACGAAGTAGCCGGACTTCAGGACTCTCGCAACGATTGATGCCGTCGTGTTGGTACCACCGATCTGCACGTACCAGAGGGGGGTCAGATCGGTGTCGAACAGTTCGAGCCCTAGCTCCTCGGCGTATTCGTTGACAAACCTGATCTTCTCGAGCAACTCGTCCTGAAGACTGGGCAGTTCGTCGGAGAGATGGATGTCGGCCGAGGCGACACCCGCTCCCAGACTGGCCGGCGGGATGGGACCGCCGAACACCATCGGTCCACCGGTGACGGCGACGGCAGCCAGAATGGAAGGGTCACGCGAGGCGACTACCCCACCAAGTGCGCCAAACGACTTGGAGAGGCCAAACGACATCACGAGGTGGTCGTGCCACCCGTGGGTCTCGAGGAACCAACCCCGACCTCTCAGTCCTGACCAGCCAAAGCCATGTGCGTCGTCGCAATAGACCCAGAGGTTGTCATGGTCGTCGAGCGCTCGGCGGAGATCGGCGGCGGGCGCGAGGTCTCCATGCATCGAGTACAGCCCGTCGATCAGGTACCACACCCGCCCCGGAGTCTCTTCGGCACGGGCGGCAACCCTGTCGATGTCGTTGTGCCTGACCCTTTCCACCTTTGCGCCCATGGCCGATAGCGTGGGAACAACACCCTGCAGAGAAGCATGGGCAAGACCGTCGATCAGCACGAGATCCCTGTCGGTGACCATCACGGGGAGGGCGGCGAGATGAGCCAGGGTCGTAGTCCCTGCCACCAGGACCGATGCATCCAGCATCGCAGAGAGCCGTTCTCGCAGGTCGTGATAGAGCGGCAGCGAGGTGTAGGCCAGGGACGACGAATACCCACTGCCATATCTGCGCAAAGCATCTACGCCAGCCTCGATCAAGCGGGGATCGTCACTGATGCCCAGATAAGAGCACAGACCGAAATTGGCTATCTCACGGCCCCGGAGGACGATGGTGCTACCGGCGAAGGTCTCATCCTCGATCACTTGCTGGTTGAACCCGAGCCTTGTCCCCAGCAGCGACTGCTCTAGGAAACCCTGGGGAACTCGAGTGACTGGGCGTGCGGGAGTGGGTGTCATGGCGGGCGGCGACATCAAGATAAGCGCCTGCGCAGGAATACTTTGGTAATTCACCACGGAGCGGGCTTCCCAGTCACCATCCGTGACCAGGTTCTGTCGGGGTAGCGCCGGCGGGGTCAGGCACAACCACTCCTAACCTGAGCCGCCTTGAACCAACTCCTCGCCCGCTCGCTGGTCTTCTTCACCTCGGCTGCGGTGCTTGTGATGGAGATACTCGCAGCCCGTCTTCTCGCTCCCTACCTGGGAGTCAGCCTCGAGGTCTTCACCGGGATCATCGGAGTGATTCTCGCCGGGATCTCCATCGGGGCTTGGCTCGGGGGACGAGCAGCCGACCGTGGCGACCCGGATCGACTCCCCGGACTGCTTCTCATCGCCGGTGGTCTCATCGCAATGGCATCTCCCCTGATCATCGATCTGATCGGCCCGACCCTCGAGACCGACGTCTTCTCTGTTCTGGTCGGGGCGACGGCAGGGTTCTTCCTGCCGGCGGCCATCCTCTCGGCCGTGCCACCGGTAGTGGTCAAGATCCAGCTCGCTTCGCTGGAGAAAACGGGACGTGTGGTTGGCTCGTACTCGGCGATCGGGACCGCCGGGGCCATCCTCGGGACCCTCGTGACCGGCTTCGTGCTGATCGCGGCCTTCCCAACGCGGCCAACCGTGATGGTGCTCGGGTCGCTTCTGACTGTGGCCGGCGTGGCGCTCTCCTTCACGCGCAGCCGTTGGTCGATCGTGGCCGTGGGTGGCGCCGGTCTCCTCGCTCTCGCCCTCTTCGTGTTCGACGGCCCCTGTCAATACGAGACCACATACCACTGTGCGATCGTCGAAGTCGACGAGAACCGCCCGACCGGTAGGACTCTTCTCCTCGATCGGATCCGTAACAGCTATGTCGACCTCGAAGATCCCACCTACCTGCAGTTCAGATACATCGAGCTCATGGCGGATGTCCTGGAGGCACAGGCGCCATCGGGACCAATTGAGGTCGTATCGATCGGAGGCGGGGGGTTCACTCTGCCCGGCTCCATCGACCACGTCCGTCCCGGCTCGACCAACACGGTCCTCGAGATCGACTCAAAGCTGGTGGACATCGGTAGGTCTGACCTCGCCCTCACCGAGGCGATCGACGTTGTCGTAAAAGATGCCCGCATCTCATTGCGAGATGTGGCCGACAACACCGCCGACGTGGTGATCGGGGATGCCTACAGCGGTGCGTCGGTCCCATGGCATCTCACCTCAATGGAGTTCACCTCGGAGATCGACCGCGTTCTCTCGCCGACCGGGGTCTACATGATGAACGTGATCGACTATGGCGACCTCCAGTTCGTCCGAGCCGAGGCCAGGACACTCAGGGAAGTGTTCCCAAACGTGGCCCTTTTCGCCCCGCCCGCCTACCTCAATGGAGAGGCGGGTGGCAACTACGTCCTCGTCGCCTCCCACAACCCGATCAACATCGACGAAACCGAGGGTCTCGTCGCCTCACGGGGAAGCAGCGAGGTGGGTATCGAGGGTGAGAAGCTGGCAGAGTTCATCGGCAACTCCCCCGTGCTGGTCGACGACTTCGCTCCCGTGGATCAGATGCTGGGTCGTTTCGGGGCCTAGGTTCAGTCTTTCTCCAGAATGTAGAACTCGGCGAACTCTGCACATACTCCCTCCTCGAATCTGAGTACATAGGCGTTGTGATAGGTGCGTTGCGGGTGCTCGCCGATCGGTTGGTACTTGGTCCAGCCGATGGCGACCGCCTTGTCTCCCTCGACCACGTATGGCGCATATGCGGCCTCCCATAGTGAAGGGTCATCGGGGTCTTCCAACCAGCTCTCGACAATCGCCTGGCGGCCTCTGACAGTCTGGCTTTCCGACTTCCATGGTCTGTAGCTGTATTCGGCGTTCTCTGTGAAGAGTGCGCCGATCGCCTCTGGGTCGTTGCTGGCCCAAGCGGAGATGTAGTCGTCGAGCCACTGTTGGATTTCTTCGTGAGTCATTCCTTGGAAGCTACGCGTAATACAGGCGTAGCCTGACCGAAATGGCGGAGATCAAGACCACCAGGACCGACGCAGACGTGGACGCTTTCATCGCAGCCGTAGATGACGAGGTGAGACGACGGGACGCCTCGACGGTGAAAGTCCTGATGGAGGAGGTCACCGGGGAAAAGCCGGCCATGTGGGGACCCTCGATCGTTGGCTACGCGTCATACGTCTACCGACCAAAGTCAGGCGGCGCCGAACGGGAGTGGTTCAAGGTCGGATTCTCACCTCGGAAGCAAGCCCTCACCCTGTATCTGATGGAAGGGTTCGCCGGACATGAGGAGCTGTTGGCCGAGCTCGGACCACACAGCACAGGAAAGTCGTGTCTCTACATCAAGGACCTCGACAAGGTCGACCAGGAGACATTGCGAGAGCTGATCAGCCAGTCGCTGGCCAACTTCGATTCTGACGGGTGAGCTTAGAGGCCCACCCCCGAACAATCCGATCCAGTCAACGTCTCGAATCGAAGACGAGACTCGCGCTCTGGCTCCTCGGGCATGGCGAACGGGGTAGGTCCCCAGACTCGGTACTCAACGCATGTGAGACAATGTGCGGCGACCGAACAATTCGTTGGCCGCAGCCGGGAGGCAAATCGTGGGCAATAAAGACAAGGGCGGCAAGAACACGAAGTCTGTCGCCAAGAAGAATCTCAAGGAGAAGCGTCGCGACAAGCAGGAGAAGAGGACGGCCGCGGAAGCTGAGCGCAGCCACAAAGTCTGAGAGCTCCGGCCCACCTCGATCGGGGTCAGGTGGAGGAATGGGCGGCAGGGCCCCTAGCCGCGTATTCGTAGGTCAAATAGCTCCCGGTGAGTTGTCGCCGGAGTCGGATACTGAGGGACATACATTGGGGGGCTCAGTCACACCAACTCGTTCTGCACCCGCGCCGCGATCTGCAACACTCCCAGCCCAGCCAAGGTCGACTCAGCGCCCTGGTTCAAGTTGACGCCCACTGCGGTCAAGCCGTCGTACGTACCGCCACTCTGCTCGTCGTACATGACCGACATCGAGTCATTTGTGCCAAGGAGCCACATCCCTGCCCGAAGTGCCAGATCACACCATGCGGCGTCTCCGGTGACCGAGAAGACATGGTGACCCACGTCGGCCATGGCCCAGGCTTCGATTGCTTGCTGATCGAATCGCGCCTCACGATCACCTGGCAATCTTCCCCCAACCGGGGTGAAGCTGAACCGTCCCTCATTGGTCTCGTGAGCAGCGAGCCACCCAATCAGACCGATGCCGACAGATGTGCGTCGCTCATCCCCCAATGCCACGCCAGCGGCGACGAGCGCTTGGGGTATGCGCGCGTTGTCGTAGGCGAGACGTGTCTCGGGCCAGGGAGTCACCGACCCAGCCTGTCGGGCGATCAAGGCGGTGGTCCTGTCGAGCAAATCGTATGCAGATAGTCGGCCCTTACCTCTCTGGATCAGCTCTGCAGCTCCCAACGCCGCGTAGGCGTTCGCTCTGAGGTATGGAGACTCGAACCCCGGAGAACAAGACTCGAACCCTTCGAGTGCCTCATCCTCCATCCACTTTCTGGGCGCACGGGCCGCCATCGCTCCCAGGCCCCAAAGGGCTCGCCCCTGACTGTCGTCGCTCCCCCTCTCGTCGATCCATACACCATCCGAATCGCGCCTGTTGCGAAACGTGAGATCAGGCCCGCGCGAGTCGAGCACGTAGGCGAGATAAATCTCCGCTAGGTCGGTAACATCCTCGCTCTCCTCGTGAGAAGTGATCACGAGGGCGCGGCCGTTGTCGTCGTTGCAGAACCCGTGCTCGGGTCGAGGCACATCATGGTCGGCGTGTTCCCAGAGGCCACGGTCGTCGGTCAGATGCCCGAGGTGGGAGAAGTTTGGCCGGGGTAGGGGAAAAGTCGATGATCTGCGGCCCATGGCGTCATCCGGCGGCACGTTGACGCCCCGATCCGATAACGGCGTAGGACTCTGGACCAACCACGATGTCGGACATGACCTCGGCGAATCGGTCGCCGACCCTGGGCCAATACCATTCCACTGCCAACCGCTTCGCTCGCGACTTCATGTGGTCGCGAGTGGATCGATCAGATAGGACATCTCGGATCTTCGCACCCAGAACGTGGGGTTCGCCATATGGGACGACGGCGCCGGCTCCCCCCGAAAGCAGTTCCAAGGCATGGGGAAACTGAGTTGCTATCACGGGTTTCGAGGCTGCAATCGCTTCCACCAGAACACCGGAGGTCACTTGGTCTGCCGACTCATACGGAAGGACGACTACGTCGGCGCTCCGGACCAGACGCGCCAGGCTCGGTCTGTCGAGATATCGGTCATCGAAGTCGACCATCGAACCCAACTCGAGCGATCGGATGAGGGCCTTCAGGCTATTCCGGTAGGTCTCCCCCGTGGCCCGTTTCACCTCAGGATGGGTGGCACCTGCAATCAGGTACCGCGGCAGGGGCGTCATGTCGGCGATGTCTTCGAGAGCGCGGATCGCCCACTCCAACCCCTTGCCGGGCCCGATCAGTCCCCAGGTGAGAATCAACGGCCGGCGGCCGTTCGCCAACGATGGGCCGGCGAACCCAGGGTCGGCGCCGTGGGGAACAACCGATATCCAATCTGGATTCACCCCGTAGAGCTCAACGAGCCTGTCGGAAGCCGTCTGGCTCATGACGATTAGGCGCTCGGTGAGACCAACCATCGTTTCGATAATGGTCCGCTGGTTCTGCGTGGGCTCGCGGAGGACGGTGTGGAGTGTGACAGCGTTCGGTACCGATAGGCCCGACATGAAGTCGAGGACCTCGATTCCGTCTCCGCGTCCCCAAATCCCGAATTCGTGCTGGATAGACACCGTGTCGTAGTCATTGAGCATTGCTGTGGCGTCACGAAGCGATCTTCGATTGCCGGGGCGGTGATGCATGAGTACTTGCGGCATGGTCTTCTTGGCGGAAGAGACTCCGAGACTGACCACACCGGTCGAGATGGATGGGCTCTTGTTTGCTACAGCGGTGACGAGAGATGCCGTGTAGGACGCGATTCCGCAGACAGTTGGAGGAAAGGTGGAGACGAATCCGATCGATGGATTCGTGTCGGGCTTCATGGTATTCCTTCCGTACGCGTTCATCGGCGCGTGCTGGTGCGTGGTCACTGGTTCAGGCACGGAACCGGTTCGCTGTGCCGGAAAGAGATCCGCGAGTAAGACTGAGACCCGGCGATGGGCCGCTGTCATGACCATACCCCATCGACGGATTAACCCACCAGGAACGAAATCGTCAATCGTCAGCGCTCGGGAACAACCCGGCCATCGCCCCTCCGGTTCACTGCTGCGGCCGGAGTGAACGGCGCCTTGTCGCCGAGTTCGTAGAGGAGTGTGCGGAGCAATCCCGAGAGTCGCTCTCGCTCCGAGTTCTTGAGAGTTCTCAACATGGCGGATTGGGCAGTGAGGACGGTTGCGAAGGCATCTGCGACGAGGTCCGCGCCGGTCTTAGTGAGGTATACGAACACGCCCCGACCATCCCGAGGATTTGGATGACGTTCGATGAGCCCGGCCGCTTGGAGACGATTGAGTCGGACTGTCATGCCCCCGCTGGTCAGGAGAAGGTCCTCGGCAAGCTCGGATGGGCTCATGGGGCCAACGAGATCCAGCTCCGTGAGTGTCTCGAGATCGCCGCGATGGCTTAGGCCGTATGCGGCGGCGATGTCGTCGAGTCTCGATTGAATCAAGTGTGCAGCCCGAAGCACTCGACTTCCCACTTCAAGCGGAGAGAAATCCAGGTCTGGCCGGGATGTCTGCCAGCGGGTGATCATCTCGCTGAGACGATCGGTCATCTTGTCGATATTTCCATGATTTCCGTGCAATCTAATTGACCAATAACTATTGATCAAGTAATCTCCTAAAGAGTGGCGGGAACCCCCGGTGCCACACCTAGCGAAAGCCAGTCGACATGACCAACTATGAGCAAACGGGGTCGGCTGCAACGCCCGACCTCTCAACTGCCGAAGTATCCGAGATGGACCATGAACCGATAGGCGAGCGGGTGTTCGTGGGAACGGGTCTGTTCTGGGGGTTGATCGCGGGGGTCATCCTCGCGTTGATGGTCCTCATTCTGGCTGCTCAGAACACGGGCACCATCACCGTGTCCTTCCTCGAATGGGATTTCTCGACCCCTCTGATCGTGTTGATTCTCGGCGCGGTACTCATCGGTGTGGTGGTCGCCGAGTTGTTCGGGTTGGTCTACCGGAAGCGCCGTCGCCGAACCTTGAACGAGCGTGACGAATTGCGACGTCTGCGATGAGGCATGTTGGGGGTCGGCTATGGGCATGAAACACTACGACGTGTGGCTTCCTTGGCCGAGCTAGCCGAATTGGCAGTGCTCGTGGCGATGTCGCTGGTCCTGGTCATCCGCGTGATTTTCCGGCCAACTGCCGCGTCGATCATGAACACGCGATCCGCAACTGCTGCTCGAGAGGAAACGGGTCGACAGATCGTCGGACCCGCTCCCACCCGAGCGGCCGTTCGGATGCACAGAAGCTCCAGCGTGGCGCCGGCCCTGTCGGGCTCATCATCGATTGGGATGTAGCTCGGGAAGAACAGAAGACGATGGACCCGCAGGCCACGCTCGTCTCAGCGGCGCGCCGTCGACTCAGTCAGGTCCAGTCGAACCGTGCGTCCTCTCACCATGAGTTGTCCGGGTCCGGTAATACTCGAGTCTCGACCTTCGATTTCACTTGATATATAGCTAATTCTCTAGTAAGATATCAAGGTAGCGGGGGGGATGTCGAGGAGGTCGATGTGAGAAGAATCAAGGGCGCAGGCTGGGCCCGGAACGTCATCAGCAAGTTGATGTCCTACTCTCGAGCCGGACGTCCATGGGTTGATGCCCACCTACCATTGATCCCGGTTGCGGTTAGGAATGGGAGATCTGCCCTGCATAGCCAACGACCACCGGTGGACATCCACAGTTCAGGGTGGAGGACACGGTCCGAGTCGTATTCGCCATCCAGCGTGGTGAATGATTGGTCGGACCTGCTCCGGGGAGCTTCATGACAGTGTTTGCTACCGAGACGCTCGTCCGATGCGGAGCTTGCGGACATGCCCATCAGGATCACCGCGACGGGGCGCCATGCATTGTGATCACCTGCCGATGTCGAGAGTTCCTTCCCATGGACCGGATTCTCCCAACGCGGATAATCGACGAATTCAGCGAGCTCACAAGCTCCCGGACACAACCAACGGTTGGCGAGACGAGCGATCACCTACGAGAACAACGTTCGCCCGACGGCACCCGCTTAGACAGAAGGATCGCGTGATGAACACGACCAAGGAACGCTCGGAGCGCCACGAGCGAGAGCGGCGCGACGCTAGCGAGCGCCATCGCCGAAAATTAGAGCAGATTGCCGAACGTCAGAAACAGGAACAGCTCGAAGCGCACGCGATCGACTTTGAACCTGAACCAGCATGAGCGCGTAGCCGACCTGTTGGAAGGAGGGCCAGGAGATTGCCAAAAAAGAGACGACCAATGCCGACGTGGCCCTTCTCTCTTCGTGGGCGTTGACGGACTCGAACCGCCGACCCCTGCCTTGTAAGGGCAGTGCTCTAGCCAACTGAGCTAAACGCCCGGGAACCGGAGAGTTTACGGCCGGCCCGCACTCCAAACCACATTCGATTTGCAGACGAATGCCCCCGGGGACGGCTGGTGCACAACGGTTGACCGTGAACGAGCATTCAAAAGATGGGTCCAGGAGCCTATGGAGAAGTCTGTGGATAAGTGCCGATAGGGATGTCGACAAATCCCCAAGAGTGAGCGGCCGCATACCTACGCTGGCCGCCGGCGGAAAAGGGCATGAGCAAACGGTCTATCGAACGAGAAATCAGCGACGAAGCCATCAGGCAATACCTGGACGGTATCGGAACGTTCGATCTCCTCTCAGCTGAGGACGAGGTCCGGCTGGCCAAGGCGATCGAGACCGGACGCAAGGCAGATCTGGCCCTCCAGTCGGAGACCGACCCGGCCAAGTGTCGTCAGCTCAACCAGCTCGTAAGGGTGGGCGAAGAAGCCCGCCAAACCTTCATACGCGCCAACCTCAGACTGGTCGTCTCCATCGCCAAGCGTTACAGCAGAGCCCGTCTCCCCTTCCTCGACCTGGTTCAGGAGGGAAACCTCGGTCTCATCCGTGCCGTCGAGAAGTTCGAGTATCGCAAGGGCTTCAAGTTCTCCACCTACGCCACCTGGTGGATCCGTCAGGCGATCACCAGGGCGATCGCCGACAAGAGCCGTACCATCCGGGTACCGGTTCACATGATCGACACCATCAACCAGATGCAGACCGCTGAAGCCAATCTGACCAAGCGTCTCGGCCGTCAGCCCACCGACCCCGAGCTGGCGGAGGAATCGGGTCTGACCGTCGAGAAGATCGTGGCTGCACGCAAGGTCGCCCCCGAGCCGGTTTCGATATTCGAGCCCGTCGGTGAGGACAACACCACCCTCGGCGACTTCATCGAAGATGTAGATGCAGCTGCTCCCTTCGAGTTGATCGCCTCCAAGCTCAACATCGAACAGCTCCGTCACGTGTTGGAGCGGCTCAACGAGCGGGAGCGGATCATCATCGAGATGCGATACGGGCTCGGTGAGCGTGACCCCGCCACCCTCGATGAGGTGGGTCGTCACTTCAACGTCACACGTGAGCGCATCCGTCAGATCGAGGCAAAGGCTCTGGCCAAGATGCGCCATCCCTCCACGCCGGACGGATTGCGGGAACTGGCGGTCGGCTGACCCCGGCGAACCCTCGGTTCACCAGGATCGAGTCCGGGTCGCGAACTCAGGCCGACGCAACCAGTTCCAGCAACTGCCCCCGATCCGCCTCCAGTGGAAGGTGAGCGTCGGCGTGCCGGGGACGACCGCGGCCACGACGGCGGTGGAAGGGCTGGCCATCCCAGAAGATGACTCCGCCCCACACACCCCATTCCAGGTTCTCTTTGAGTGCCAGCTCGAGGCAACTGACCCTCACCTCACACGAGGCCCAGATCTCCTGGGCCATGGCCAGCTCGGACGGCTTGTCGGAGAAGAAGAGCTCGTGGCTCCCCTCCTCCCTACATCGGCCATCTCTTTCTAGTTCTTTCAGTAGTTGATTCACGTCAAACCTCTCGGTGTTGAAGCTTTGCGGCAAACAAAATAGCCGCCGGGATCCGGCGGCCAAACGAACGATTTTCGTGTCACTTCAAGTGACGAATGGCCGCCATTTCATGGGATTCGGCACGGCACCGAGCTGGATGAGGGCGCACGTGCAGAATTCCGCTGCTGCGGTGTCTGTTGCGGTGGTTCGCATTCTCGAAATCACTGCGCTCCTCTCATTGACCACCCCATCATGCCTGAGCCAGTGCGCTGACGTCAAGGAATTAAATCGACATGCCAAAACAGCTCCTGACGTGGCAGCGATCGAGCCGACGTAAGGTACGCCCACCATGTTCAGATTCATCTTCAAACTGATACGCGGCTTAGTCATCGCGGCCATCGGGACGGCCCTGGCGGCCAAGTTCCTCCTCGAGTCGAACGCCGAACCGACAACCGAAGAGATCGACCTGGTCGCCGTGTTCGAAGGTCAGAACCTGATCTCGGTGGCCGACCCGTTCTACGGCGGCAAGGTCATGACGATGTTCGGAGGCGTCCTACTCGACCTGCGCAAGGTGACTCCGGCCCCAACGGGCATCTACATCGATGTGGCAATTGTCATGGGCGGCCTCCAATTGATCGTTCCGGAAGGTTGGAGGGTCAAGTTCGAAGCAAAGGTCTTGGCTGGCGGCTTCTCCGACGAGACACGCACCACAGCCGACGATGACGTGCCCACAGTCACCATCAGCGGTTTCATGCTCCTGGGGGGTGTGATGGCGGCGACAAAGCCGACAGTCGAAGTCGTCGCCTGATGACGATTCGCATCGAGGCGACCCGTCTGATTCCGGGTCGAGGAGAGGTTGTCGACAACGGGGTCGTCATCCTCGACGGAGCAACCATCGAATACTCCGGAACCGCCGTCGGAGCGCCAGACACCCCGGATGCGGACGTCGTCAGCACCGACACCGTCATGCCGGGGATGTGGGACTGCCACGGCCACTTCATGGGCATCTACAGGGCGAACATCGAGGAAGCGTTGATGACCCGTCCCCAGTTGGCAGCGATGCGCGTAACCGCCGATGCCATGGCCACGCTCAACGCCGGGTTCACCTCGGTACGGGAAATGGGTGGACTGGGTGCGTTCCTCGGTCGGGCGATCGAGGAAGGTGTCGTCATCGGCCCAAACGTCTACGGGTCGGGATCCGCCCTCTCCATGACCGCGGGCCACGGTGACGCCCACAGTCTGGATCTCGACGTGGCACGTCTCCTCTCTGTCCACACCTGGGGTGAGGACAACATCGTCGACGGCCCGGACGAATGCCGGGCCGGTGTACGCCGCATGCTCCGCATGGGTGCCAAGGTGATCAAGATCCATGCATCCGGTGGAGTGATGAGTGAGCTCGATGATCCCCATCTACCCCAGTTCTCCAAGGCCGAGCTCGAGGCCATCGTCGACGAGGCCACGCGGATGGAGAGACTCGTCGGAGCCCACTGCCACGGTAAGCGGGGGATCATGGCCGCCCTCGAAGCGGGGGTGAAGACCATCGAACACGGCACATTCCTCGACGACGAGGTGGCCGACACCATGGTCGAGACCGGGGCGATCCTCGTTCCGACACGGTTCATCATTGACCTCCTCGTGCGTGAGGGTGAGAAGCGTGGCATGCCCGAGTACGCCAAGAAGAAGGCAGCGATGGCAGGCGAGGCTCACGCCGACGCTATCTCCCTCGCCGTAGCGAAGGGGGTGAAGATCGCCCTTGGAACCGACATCTGGACCACCGGAACATGGGGCGAGAACGCCAGGGAATTGGCGCTGATGGTCGACTGTGGCATGACACCACTGCAGGCCATCGAAATGGCCACCGCCAACGGCCCGGCCACGTTGGGCCCTCAAGCACCCAACTCGGGGCAGCTCAAGGAGGGAATGGACGCCGATGTGATATGCGTCGCCGGTGACCCCTCGGCTGACGTCTCGATCCTCACTGACAATTCGAATGTCACCCACGTGTTCAAGAGCGGAGTCAAATACAAGGGGTGAGTCAGCCGATCGCTTCGGCTCCAAGTGATGCGAACAACCTCTCCGACGGTTCGTTGTCCTTGGTGATGTAGAACACGACCTTCTGATATCCGGCCTTGGCCAAGGCGGCAAGGGCGTGACGTGTTGCCAGCGTTCCCAGGCCCCGGCCCTTGTGCGATGCCCGTGTCATCACATAGCCGATGAAGGCCCCGTCCTCGGTCTCGGAGACGAGGATCCCGGTGACGATCTCCATGTGATCGACGAGAACGCGACACATATCGAGCAGTGGGTCGTTGCCGAAGAACGAGGCCACCTCTGCGACTGCATCGTCGAGATCCTCACCGTCGTAGTCGATGGTGTCCCGGTATGCGTCGAGCATCAGAGCTGCGAGATCAGTGGCGTCCTCAGGTCTGATCGGCCGGATCCTGTCGTCTTCGGGCAGCTCGGGCATCACCCGGCTCAGGTCGATCTCGTACCGGATCTTGGTCACGGCTGGAGAGTATGCCTCGAGGAACTCTCACCGGTGTCCTTCCGTTGGATTGTCCGAGGTCCCGGAAAGGCCGTATGGGTTGAGTGCGGGCGCCGTGGACCAAGAACCCTGGGTCAACAAGACGGACGGCGGGTATCTACAGCGACGCTCCGCTTGGGGCGAACTGGGGGACAAGACACTCGTACCGGGCGCCTCACCTGGTAACGCCCGGTGCGAGTGCACGGAGCGCGATCGACCCACCCCGTTTCCACGGTCGGGGTAAAACCCCCGTTCTCACAAGGGTTTTCCGAGTGGGCCGTGCTGGACTTGAACCAGCGACCTCTCGCGTGTGAGGCGAGCGCTCTAGCCGGACTGAGCTAACGGCCCTCGGAAACGTCACAGGTTACCGAGGCGGGCTTTGCTAGTCGATACGCCCAGGCGGGGTGGGCTCAGCTCATCGATGACAGTCGGCCCACCCATGCGACAATCGGGCGACATGCTCAGCGATCTCGGGCCTTATCCAGACAGCGCCGGCCATGACTTTGCCGTCCAATCCGATGCGAACGACCCGCTTCGCCAGTTCCGAGGACGTTACGTCGCATCCGACCCCGACCTGATCTATCTCGACGGCAACTCACTGGGGCGTGCCCCGGCCAGAGCCGGCGGAATCGTCGACTCGGTAGTGAGGACCGAGTGGGCGGACCGGCTCATCCAATCCTGGAATGATCGATGGTGGGACCTCCAGTTGACCCTCGGCGACAAGCTCGCACCACTCGTCGGAGCCTCGCTCGGCGAGGTGATCATCTCGGACTCGACCACGGTCAACCTCTACAAGCTTGCGATGGCGGCCATGAGCACCGCCGGTAAAGGCCGGACCCGCATCGTCACCGACGATCTCAACTTCCCGTCTGACATCTACATCCTCGAGTCGGTGGCTCAGGCACATGGTGGCGAACTCGTCGTGGTGCCGTCTGATGGGATCCACGGACCGTGGGAGGAGATCACGGCGACATTGGACCACGAGACTGCGCTCGTCTCACTGTCACACACCACCTTTCAGTCGGGCTACACCTACGACATGGCCGCGATCACACAAACGGCGCATGCGGTCGGCGCAACCGTGCTCTGGGACTGCAGTCACAGTGTTGGAGTGGTCCCCATCGACTTCACGGCTTCCAACGTCGACCTCGCGGTCGGATGCACATACAAGTATTTGAACGGTGGCCCGGGGAGCCCTGCCTTCCTCTATGTCAGGTCGGATCTCCAGACGACGCTCCAGAACCCGATCACCGGGTGGTGGGGACATCGAGCGCCGTTCGAACTGGATCTCGACTTCGAACCGGTCAAGGGGATACGCCGATTCCACACGGGGACCATGCCAATCCTGTCACTCGCTGCGATCGAACCGGGCCTTGACGACGTCATCACTGCGGGGATTGGCGCTATACGGGCCAAATCCGAGTTACTCACCTGGTTTCTCGTCAAGCAGTGGAGAACACATCTCGAGGCACTCGGATTTGGTCTCGCTTCCCCAACACATCCCGATCAGCGCGGCTCACATGTCGCACTCCGTCACTCCCAGGCATGGCCGATAAACCGTGCGATGATCGAGGATGGGAAGGTCGTCCCCGACTTTCGCGCTCCCGACACCATCCGTCTCGGGTTGGCGCCTCTCTACACCGGATTTGTCGACATCCATACCGCGGTGCAGCGGATGAAGCACATAGTCGAACAAGGATTCCACCTGAACCATCTCGACGATCAGGCCACAGTGACTTGAGACGACACGATTTCGAGCGGGAGGTGGACAATGTTCTGGAATCCCTCCCCGATTGGGTACTGACCGAGATCGACAATCTCGTCGTGGTGGTCGAGGACTCGCCCCCTCCCGAGCAAGGCGACATCCTCGGCATCTACGAGGGGGTATCTCTCGCCGACCGGATCGACTACTACGGGGTGATGCCTGACAGGATCGTGATCTTCTACCGCCCTCATCTCGAGATGGAGCTGGACGACGAGGACCTCCGCTCTGAGATCCGGAAGACGGTGCTACACGAGGTGGGACATCATCTCGGCATCGACGACGAGAGGCTGGCGGAGCTCGGCTGGGACTAGCGGCGTCGGGTTTCCTTGATGCCAGCAGACCGAAGCACCCTTGCCGGGACTCCGAACTCGCGCCAGGCGGTGTAGCTGATGTTCTTGCGTTTCGAGTAGGCGGACACGTGCTCGACGAAACCGGCTTCGAGCGTCTCGAAGTCTTGTTGGGAGTCGATTTCGCTGAGAGCTTGCTCGATGTCGAGACGTGACTGGATCAGATCTACTGTCTCCAGCGGGTCCTCGGATGCCGCGATCTTGGCCATCACCTTGTCGAGGCGATCGGACAGACCTTCTCTGGTAGTGGGTCGTCCCGGTCGTCGCGAACCGATCGCCCTCAGATACGCCTTGATTGCCCGTGACTGTTGCCGACCGTCGGCGAGGGCCGCCTTGTGTTCGTCGCTCATTGCCATCGTCGAATCATGACACACCCAGACGAGATGCGGGCCGGGACTCCGCGATTGGGATTGGGGGGCGAGACTCGCGGAGCCCCTTTGTATGGCCCGCTTGCACCGAGCGACGGGAGGGGGGCAATCCGGTGTCGCCCGGCAACCTTCAACTTAGATGCGCCAGGTTCATCAATGGGGGAATTGCCCTACCCGGCAGTCGAAGATCAGCTGGCGGCTCCGCCTACCCGCATGGCCAGATCCTCAAACCGAGATGAGTACGACAAGACCGAAAATGATCCCCAGCCGCTGATGGCCGAAGATCTCCTTCGTGGGCCCTACTGGACTTGAACCAGTGACCTCTTGCGTGTCGAGCAAGCGCTCTACCGGGCTGAGCTAAGGGCCCATTCATTTGTACCGAGGCTGAACCTCGCCTTTTCGAGGCGACGACCGGAATCGAACCGGTGTACCGGGTTTTGCAGACCCGTGCCTAACCACTCGGCCACGTCGCCGGATGGCGGACAATTCTGACCGTCGTTGGAGCGGAAGACGGGATTCGAACCCGCGACCTCAACCTTGGCAAGGTTGCGCTCTAGCCAACTGAGCTACTTCCGCGCGAGAGGGGGAAGTGTAACCCCGGGCCCGATGCAACCAAAAGGGTTGCTGTCATCAGCTACCTGTCGAACCAAAGCCCCCACTCCCCCGTTCGGTGTCGTCGAGGGTCTCGACCTGGTTCCACTCGACGGTTGGGATCGGCACCACCGAAAGCTGTGCGATCCGTTCGCCCCTGGCGAATTCAACAGACTCGGATCCATGATTGATGAGGAGAACGCTGATCTCACCTCGATAACCGGAATCGATGAGACCGGGACCGTTGACAACCCCGATACCCCACCGCATCGCATGACCCGATCGGGGAAGGACCAAGCCGGCATGCCCTTCGGGTATGGCCACCGCGAGCCCCGTGGGCACCGCTGCCCGCTCGCCGGGAGCTATCGAGACATCGACTCTGGAGTGAAGATCTATGGCCGCATCGCCGATATGTGCTGTTGAGGGAGTTGGCAGTTCCCTATCCAGTAGTACGAAATTAACCTGCATTGGTGTCCAGGGGCATCGGGCGGGTGAACCTGACTGTAAGCGAGCGTCTCAATGACTGCGACAACCAGGCCGACCGGGAGGGACGGCCAGCACCGCACACATCTCCGCTTTTCCTCGATGGAGAGCCTGGGGTTCGACAACCCCTCTTCGATGTGGACGGAGAGCTCGTCCCTGGCTCATGCCAGAACTGCGGTGTTGGCCCCGGAACCATCGAAAGGTCGCCACCAGGCAGAGCCCGATGGCATCGTGGCGTGGCAACCTCAGGAGGTCGGGCGACGGCTCAACGGGCGCGATTTCAGGTGGAGCCTATTGGTTGGCACTGGTTTGCTAGTGGCAGTTGCCGGTGTGGCCGCCTTCTGGCTGTATCAGCAACCGGCCCGACAGGCTGCGGCATCAGCCGCCATCGTGGCCAGGGAGGCAGCCGGACTCGAAGTGACTTTGCCGGCGCTGGTCGCCTTCAACACGACCTTGGGTGACAACGATTCGACGGCCAATCAGGCCGATCTCTTCGCTGTGGACGCCGCTGCGCGCACTCTGTTCGATGCATCTGCGGACCTCGATCGAGGTCAGGCCGAAAGACGTTCGGCTGCTGCGGCCGCGTCCGGGGCCGCTCTCGATGGGATCCGGCTGGCCGGCGACACCCAGGCCTTCCAAAAGGCGGTTATCCCGATCCTGGCCCTGCCAGCCCTCGAAACCGACCCGACCCTCATCGCGTTGGACGAGGCGGCACGCAACTTCGGCGAATGGCAACTCAGGTTCGACCAGGTGCGCACGGCCCTGCCCGACGGTGTGCTCAGCGATGTGACAGGTCAACTAGACATCATCTCAGGGGAACTCCCCTGGTACATGACCCGATATGTTGATGCACTCCGAGCCGACAGCCAGACCGAGGCCGACGCGGTTCTCGCCCACCTCGGTGGCAGACTCGAGAAAGTCGGCAGTCACATGGCCGGATCGATCGAGCTCATACAGCAGCGTGTGACCGACCGTGTCGACGAGGCCATCACGGCGATCGGCCGCCTCCTCGGCAGCTGATCCGAAAACTCCACTGAAGGAGCATCAAACCGTCACCGATAGCGATCGACCTCACCCCGCCGTCGAGGTCGGTCGGACCGGATGGCTGAGGGCTACTGATCGGCCGATTCCAACTCGGCCATCTCCTTTTCGAAGTCCTCAGCCCCCTGGAACTCCTTGTAGACCGACGCGTATCTCAGATAGGCGACCTGGTCGAGCTCACGGAGATGGTCGAGCACGAGCTTGCCTATCTCTTCCGAGCCGACCTGATTGCCCCTGCTTCTCATCTCCTCTTCGATGGATTCGACGACACCCTGGATGTCCGATCCGGAGACCGGCCTATCTGCGAGCGCGGCAGACATTCCGGACGCAACTTTTGCCGGCGAGAAGGGCTCGAGGGCGCCCGAGCGCTTCACCACCATGAACTGCGGTTCGAAACGCTCATAGGTCGTGAACCTGCTTCCACAAATCTCACATTTACGACGACGACGAATGGCTCCGCCGTTCTCGGCGGGTCGACTGTCGATGACGCGGTTCTCTGAGGCACCACATGCGGGGCAGAGCATCGCCCCAGGGTAAACGGGTTGTCCCGTTGGGCGCACCGGTATCAGGGCCGAGGAATCTGAAGCACCTGACCGGGCCGCAGCGTGCTCGAGACGATACCGCTGCGCTGCTTGATCGCGTGGATGAGTGGACGAACGTCGGCGTCAGCCGAAACGTGGTCGGACGCGATCTGCCAGAGCGTGTCGCCCGCCTCGACCACATACTCGATCGCAGGGGCGGGAATTTGCTCGGCGTCTGCAGCCCCTCCGATCAGGAGAAAGACCGCGCAGACGGTTGCAAGGAGCACGGACAGCTGAACGGAAAGCTGTGATCGTGTTGTCTGCATGTCTCCCTCCTGATCGGGCCCGCTTGTTGCTGGATGACACTCGGATTGACCGAACGTACGTTCGACACAATATCGAACAGTTGTTCGATGTCAAGTCGGATATTCTCAGGTGAGGGGCGTAGGCTGACAACGTGACCGACTACACGGTCAGACCACTCAACTCCGAAAGCTGGGACGCATACGCCGCCCTGATCGAACGTAACAATGGAGTCTGGGGTGGCTGCTGGTGTCTGGCGTTCCACCCCCAGACGGAGGAGCGAGGCAAGAGCCTCGCCGGCAACCGGGATCTCAAGCGCCGCCTCGTCAAAGACGGCCAGGCACACGCAGCGGTCGTGTTTTCCGGTGACGAAGCAGTGGGCTGGTGTCAGTTCGGATCACCACAGGAGTTGCCCAATATCACTCATCGCAAGAAGTGGGAGAGGCTGCTGACCGACATGCCCGACTACCGATTGACTTGTTTCTTCGTCGACCGCGACCACCGCCGCTCCCATGTGTCCGCCATCGCCCTCCAGGGTGCTCTCGATCTCATCGCCGAAGCCGGGGGTGGTCTGGTGGAGGGCTATCCGTATGACACTGGTGAGAAGAAGGTGAACTCCTCTTTCCTCTACAACGGAACCCGCTGCCTCTTCGAACAGGCCGGCTTCACCTACGTTCGGCCCAAGGGCAAGAACCATTGCGTTATGACAATCGAGGTAGCCCCCCGCTGATCGAACAAATGTTTGGTTCCGACGGTCCACCGCGGTAGGCTGACGAACATCCGTTCGAGAAGGAGTCAGGAAGTGCTGACGGACAGACAGCAGCAGGTTCTCGATTACATAAAAAGGACCGTCGAAGACCGTGGGTACCCCCCGTCCGTTCGCGAAATCGGCGATGCGGTAGGACTCAGCTCCCCGTCGTCGGTGCACGCACAGCTCAACTCGCTTGTCGAGGCGGGGATGATCAGAAAGGACCCGTCAAAGCCCCGGGCGATAATGATCACCGACGAGACGGCGACACGCCCGGTTCGCCCTCGAGACGATCGTCACACACGTGACATCCCGGTCCTTGGTCGTATCGCAGCTGGAACACCGATCCTGGCCATCGAGCAAGTCGACGAGGTCATGACCCTTCCCACCGAGCTGGTCGGCGAAGGCCCGGTATTCCTGCTCGAGATCAAAGGTGACTCGATGATCGACGCAGGCATCCACGAGGGAGACCTGGTGGCCATCCACAAACAGCCGGATGCCAGAGACGGTGAGATAGTCGCCGCACTGATCGATGGTGAAGAGGCGACGGTGAAGCGGCTGCAGCGCCAGGAGGGCAAGGTCATACTCCACTCAGAGAACCCGGCCTACGAACCAATGGTCTTCGCCGATGGGATCGAACTCATCGGAAAGGTCGTCAGCGTTCTCCGACGCTACCCCTGAAAGAGTATCCAGCAGGGCCTCGGATCCAGGCCACGCCATCTCGAAGGTCCACGGTCGCCGTGCCGCCGCGCACGTCGACACGAAACGGGCCTCTGAGATTGTGTTGCTCGGCTGCAACCGCGGCGGCAGCGACCATGCCGGTTCCGCAGGCGAGGGTCTCGCCGACTCCGCGCTCCCAAACGCGTAGCTCGAGACCACCGTCGACGACACGAGCGAACTCCACGTTGGTTCCGTCCTCGAATTCGGACTGAATCCTCTTCCCCACGACCTCAACGTCGGCCATGGCCGGGTCATCCACAAAGGTGACAGCGTGCGGATTCCCCACATCCACCAGGTGGTATTCGGCTCCATCGACCTTAAGGGACCCGTTCAGACGGGGGCGACCCAGCTCTGCCTCCACTCCGTCTTCGAGAATTCGAACGCCACGCTCCCCCACTGCGGTCAAGACGACGAAGTTCCGATCGGGCGCCCAGCCCCGGTCATATGCATATCGAGCAACGCAGCGCAGGCCGTTGCCGCACATCTCGGCGATGGTCCCGTCGGCGTTCCAGTATCCCATTGAGACGGGGTCGTCCCGGGTGACGACGAGGATCCCATCCGCACCGATTCCGAACCGACGATCACAGATCGCCGCGATCTCCTCATCCGCGAACTCCCTGGGCCCCTCGAGCACGACGAAATCGTTGCCGAGACCCTGCATCTTGGTGAACTGAAATGCCCTCAACTCGAGAATCAGGATAGGTTGGACGTATGGACAGCAGTAAGAAGCTGCGTCGTAGCAAAGAGGACAGGCTGATCGCCGGCGTGGCCGGTGGTGTCGCCGAGTTCTTCGACCTCGACGCCACCATCGTGAGAGTCGTGTGGGCCTTCATGGCGATCTTCGGCGGGTTCGGTGTCCTCCTGTATCTCATCATGTGGGTGATCGTTCCCGAACAGGCGGCTGATACACCCCTGGCGCCAGTCGAGCCCGGCGACGAGTAACTAGACCTCGAGCGCCTCGAGGGCTCGATTCACCCGGTCGGTCTGATCATCTACCCAGGGGACCCATCGAATACGGGGGTCACGTTGGAACCACGTTCGCTGGCGTCTGGCGAGACGTCGGGTGTTCACCGCCACCGCCCGGAACGCCTCGCCCTCTGACGTCTCTCCATCGAAATGGGCGAGGAGTTCACGGTACCCCACCGCCGAAGCTGCAGTGCGACCGAGCCGACCGCGAAGCCGGGCGACCTCCTCGAACAGTCCACCATGACGCATCTCCTCCAATCGCTGATCGATCCTCGGTTCGAGTAGCTCGCCGGGATCGACTCCGATCGCAGTGAATTGGATCTCCGACTGATAACGCCGCAGCTCCGCTGCCTCCGCCGAGTTCGCCCGCGAGCTGGGTGTCTCCCCGGTCAAACGGTAGATCTCGACAGCTCGTATCACCCTTCGCCGATTTGCCAGGTCGACGTGATGAACCGCGGCAGGGTCAGCTTCGACCAGTTCTGTCACGAGTTCGGCGGTATCGGTCTTCTCGAGCTCTGTGCGTAGCTGGGGATCGGTAGGCGCAAAGCTCATCGGGTCGACCAGCGCCCTGAAGTGCAGCCCGGATCCCCCCACGATCATCTTCGGTCCTTCGATCCCTTCCATGGTCTCCCGGCCGATCCGACGAAAGTTCGCCACCGAGAACTCCTCAGAAGGGTCGACGAGGTCGATCATGTGGTGGGGGATGCCCCGACGCTCGATCAATGTGGGTTTGGCAGTGCCGATGTCCATGCCCCGATACACCTGCATCGAGTCGACAGAGATGACCACGGCGCCGATGCGCTCGGCGATGTCGATCGCCATCTTCGATTTCCCGGATGCGGTCGGCCCGAGGATCGCGATCAGGTCTTTCAGACCGGTGCTCCGACCAGATGGTGCATCGCCGCGGATTCGATGGTGACGTCCAGGAAGTCACCCGATCGATGTCGTCCGGCTACATGAACCAACTTGCCCGTGCGGGTACGAGTGGTTGCCACCTCGGGGTGCTTCTTGGACGGGCCCTCCGAGAGCACCTCGACCCTCGATCCGACCATTTCCTCGTTGCGCTCAGCCGAGATCCGGTTCTGCGTCTCCGCGAGGCGGTTGAATCTCGCCTGGATGACATCGCCGGAGACGAAATGTTCGTTCATCGTCGCCGCGGCGGTGCCCGGTCGAGGTGAGAATATGAACATGAAGGCCTGATCGAATCTGGCCTCCTCCACCACCTCCATCGTCATTTCGAAGTCGTCGTCTGTTTCGCCCGGGAATCCGACTATGACGTCAGTCGAGACAGCCAAGCCCGGGATGGTCTCCCGGGCCATCGCGAGCCGCTCCATGTACTTCTTGCGGTGGTAGCCACGGTGCATGGCGGAGAGGATCCTGTCCGAGCCCGACTGGAGCGGGAAGTGGAGCTGCTCGCAGACCGCCTCTGTCTCCGCCATGGCCCTGGCGACGTCCTCACGGAAGTCGTTGGGGTGCGGGCTCGTGAACCTCACCCGTCTGATCCCATCGACCTCCCCTACCCGTCTCAGGAGATCGCCGAAGATCGGACGCCGACGTCCGTCGATAGCCAGGTCACGGCCATAGGTGTCGACGTTCTGACCGAGGAGGGTGACCTCGACCACGCCTTCGGTGGCAAGTCGCTCCACCTCGCGGACGATGTCACCGGGACGTCGAGACACCTCCACCCCACGGACGGAAGGCACGATGCAGAAGGTGCAGGTGTTATTGCACCCAACCTGGATGGTGACCCATGCCGAATGCGCCAGCTCGCGACGGACCGGAAGGGAAGAGGGCATCGCCTGCAGTTCGTCGACCACCTCGGTGATCGGGCCCCATTGCTCGGCATGATCTATCAGATCGAGCACCCTGTCGAGATTGTGGGTGCCCATCACGACATCCACCCAGGGTGCCTTCTCTCGGACGACGTCTCTGTCCTTCTGGGCGGCGCACCCGCCCACCACGAGAAGCATGTCGGGATTGAGATCCTTGACCGCTTTGAGTTGACCGAGGTTGCCGTACATCCGGTTGTCGGCGTTCTCTCTGATCGTGCAGGTGTTGATGTAGACCACA
>DASTBQ010000104.1:0-5588 GCA_035711995.1 Acidimicrobiia bacterium
AGACGTAATCAGGGATGAATGATCAGGGATGAAGTGGAGGGGGCCCTGATCAGGGCCCCCTCCACTTCATCCCTGATCATTCATCCCTGATTACGTCTGACGGTTGGGAATGTTGGGGTTGGCGGGAGCACTAGTGCTTGAGGGTCGATTCGAAACGTCCCCTTCGTGGTTCTCGATTTCACTGCTAGCCTTTTGGTGAACCGCAGTTGGGGGCTTTCAGCAGGGGCACGCTCATCGTCGGCCGGAGGGCAGTGGTCATCACGACCACGTTACGGCCGGGATGGGACATCACTTTGCTAGCCAGTGGCAACCAGTCCCCGACTCGGAGACGAGGGTATTGCGCCACGCGGCGGGTCCGCTGCGGGTCGAACCCTCGGGCATGTGGGCGAGAGTATCGCGCGCGATCGGGTATCGCGAGCGTTGTTGAGAAAGCGAGTCTTAGATGACTGTTGGGGATGCCGAGAACGTGGACCGGATACCGCTGATCCAGCCAGATCTACCTGACATGGCCGATCTGGTAGCCGACCTCGATCGAGCTTTCAAGTCGGGGCGTATCACCAATTTCGGGCCACTGGTCGAACAGTTCGAGTCGGAAGTCTCCGAATACGTGGGTGGGGCCGAGGCCGTAACGGTCTCGTCGGGGACGATGGGTCTGCTCTTCGTCCTTCAGGCCCTGAACTTGCAGCCGGGGGCACGCGTCGCCGTCCCTAGTTTCACCTTCACGGCCTCGGCACAGGCAATTCTCTACGCCGGCGGAAGACCGATCTTCGTCGATGTGGCCGAAGACCTGACCATGGACACCAACGACCTCGACGAGGTGATCAATCGCAACGAGGTGGCGGTCGTCATGCCAGTCCACACGTTCGGACTGCCGGCGCGGACCGAAGAGATCGACACCGTCGTGAAGAACTCGTCAAATCAACCCGCCGTCGTCTATGACGCAGCGCATGCATTCGGATCGTCCGATGGGGACACTGCAGTCGGTGCCTTCGGCACGGCCGAAGTGTTCTCGCTGTCAGCGACCAAAGCCCTGGTAGCAGTGGAAGGTGGCGCCGTCACCACCACAAACCTGGATTTGGCAAACCGTCTTCGCAAGATGCGGAATTACGGGATCGAGGCGAATTACGACGCTTGGTATCCCGGGTTGAACGGCAAAATGAGCGAGCTCCACGCTGCCGTGGGCCTGTTCAATCTCCGTCGCCTCGACGAGATCTTGGCCACGCGCCGCTCTCTGGCGGCCCGGTATCTCGAGCTGGTCACATCACAGACCTCATTCCGCGTCATCCCGGAGAGGTCGGGGGTGGGGCACACCTACAAGGACTTCAGCGTGTACCTCCCCGAGGCTTTGTACGGCAAGCAAACCGAGGTCATCGAGTCGCTCGGGCGACGCGGCATCGAAACTCGTCGTTACTTCTACCCGCCACTCCACGAACAGAGGCTGTTCCAGGAGTACGTGGACCGCCCACTCCCCCGAACCGAAGAACTGAGCAGGCGAGTGCTCTGCCTTCCATTCTTCACCACCATGACAGACCGGCAGATGGAGACCGTCGTGGAGGCCATGCGCCAGGTCGAAATGGAGTTGACCTGAGGTTCCTCGTCACCGGTGGCGGGGGCTTTCTCGGATCGGTTCTCGTACCTAGCCTTCTCGAAGAAGGGCATGTTGTCCGGGTTCTCGACTCAGGTCTCTTCGGGCTCGACCACCTCCCCACCGGGGATATCGAACTGCATCGTGGAACGCTCGAGGATCTTCTCGTCGACGGGACGGCGCAGCTCGTGGATGGTGTCGACTCAATTTTGCACCTCGCTGCTGTATCGAACGACCCCTCGGCTGACCTGGATCCAGCCAAGACCCGGACGGTCAACACGGTTGCCACCGAACAACTCGCCCTGGCTGCTCGCTCCATCGGCGCCGGCTTCGTGTTCGCATCGACGGCCTCGATCTACGGAGATGGGGACTTCCTCGCCGATGAGTACTCATCCCTCAATCCGCTTTCGCACTACGCCAAGTCGAAGGCCGCGGCCGAGGAGGCTCTCTCGCATCTGGCAGATGAACGATGGAGACCCGTGATTCTCCGGTTTGGAACCCTATTCGGGTTGTCTCCTCGCATGAGGTTCGATCTGGTCATCAACATCTTCGGCATGAAAATGGCCCAAGACCGCAAACTCGCGGTATACGGCGATGGGATGCAGTGGAGGCCTTATCTCCACGTTGGCGATGCGGCCCGGGCATTGGTCCATTTTGCCCTCCGTGAGCCAGATGCGGGTGCCAACATCTTCAACGTGTCACATCAGAACCTTCGCGTTGTCGACCTGGTCGACATTGCACTCGGACTCGATCCGGGGCTCGAGGTCGACTACATGTCGTCCGCTCCGGACAGCCGGACCTACCGCGTCTCCACCAATCGGGCGGCAAACACTGGTTTCACCACGGTCCACGACATCGCTGCGGGGATCGAGGAGGTCCGAGCGGCCGTGTCGTCGGGGCTCGTTGACCAGCCGGCCTCCCCGATCTATCGAAACGCCGCATGGCTGGGCAGCAGGTGAGCAGAGTCTTCGCGGCCGGCTGATGGCCTAGGTTCGGCCGACGCGTCTCGAGAGAAATCAGATGTCTCCTACCTCTGGCCGTGGGGTGCAGGTGGCCAGACTCAGCGCCGGGCTGATAGATGCTGGTCTGGCTTCGCTCGGCACATTCTTGGTCGGAGCCTATGCCACCAGGTACCTCACACCGGCCGAGCTCGGTGCCTTCGCCGTTTTTCAGTCGGCGTTGTTCCTGGCAGCCGTTCTTCCCGCTCAGGGGACACTTCTCCCCGCTGAGGCTGCGGCGTTGGGTTTGCCAGATGGCCAACGTCTCGCCTGGCTGAGATCGACGATCGTTTCGGGTTTGCCGCTCGCTCTCATCGCCTCGACGAGCGTTCTGATAGCGGTGGCCCTCACCCCGGGAACGGTGGGGTCTGAGGCAGTCCTGGCGCTGGCCGTGACAGCGGCGGCAGGCATCATCCTGTCTCCGCTTCAAGACCACTTGCGACGGATGATGCACCTCGCCAAGGTCTCTCACAGGGCAGCATTCATTTCAGGCACTTACTGCGCGGCGGCCCTCGTTGCCTTGATACTTCTTCACGCCCTGGACGTGCCTGCGCCGTGGATTCCGCTGGGCGCCCTGACGATCGCAAATGCCGTCTCGCTGGTCGTCGGCGTGGGCCTGTCTGCAAATCGCGCCCCAGCCCCGGAGTCAGCTCCTGGTCGCTCGCCCCGCCTCTCTGAACTGTGGCAGTCGGGGCGATGGCTGGTCTTCGCCGGGGGCATCTCACCACTAGCCTCCTTCGTGACGGTTCTTCTGATCACAGGCATCGCCGGAGCCGAGGCCATGGGCAACGCCGAGGCGGCCAGGGTCGTAGCCCAACCGATCTTCGTCTTCGGGGTGGGAATGGCATCGGTGGTCGGCCCCCGATCGATGGAAGCGGGTCGGGAGGGGTCGGGAGCCCGAGCACGGCAGCTCCGGCGCAAGTTCACCTGGGTCAACGTCGCGTTCACAATCCCCTACATGGCGATTTTCGGCTGGGACAGCCCTCTCAACCCACTCACCGAATTCTTCGCAACCGCCTACGTGATCAGCGGCTTGGTCGCACTCCAGATCGCTGGAAACCTGATCTGGATGCTGACCCGACCGATGCAAGCTGAGCTGGTGGGAGCGCACGCCGAGCGTCGCCTCACGGTGGCTCAGGCAATTGGCAACTCTGTTCAACCGGTTACCGCTCTGTCGTCGGCACTCATTGGAGCGGTCGCCAAACCCATCTCAGACCTGGTCAGCGGTATTGCGGCCTACGTCGCCCAACGAATCGAGGTCGCAAAGATCTACAGATCGGACACGTCTAACGATACGTGAAGGTCCCGGTGGTGTCGTGGCCGTAGTTGCGCCATTGGTCCCAGGTGACTCGTTGGTCGGCCCATTTGAATGGTTTGGCGATCCCGGAGGCGACCACCCACGTGTTGTCGTGGAACAGGTTTCCTTTCGAAGTGAAGATCGAAGGATCGTTGGTCTGCTGTTGTATGCCGCTCCACCCCCAGAACGAGTCAGAGGGCACCTTCAGCTGAGTGATCGTGTTGTGGTGGACGTTGAGGTTGCGGATTTCATACGGTCCCAGAGTTCCCGACCCCCTTGGATCTTGACTGCCGCTGATACCACCTTGGAGATTGTTGGTGACGACGTTGCCGACTACTTCGACGTTCGACGAACCAGCGATCCAGATCCCGGTTTTGGCGTTGTCGCGGACCGTGTTGTTGCGGATGACACAGTCGTAGCTGATCTCGTGGAAGATCCCCTCGTGGGTGTTACGTTCCACCAGATTGCCCTCATAGAGACAGTCGACATTGTTCGAATCGGTCCAAAGCCCCGGACCCTTGTTGTCATGGACATGATTGTCGCGAAGGACCAGCCCGGTGGTGTGGAGGAACTTGCCTCCCCCCGCCTCCCACCTCGCGTCATAACCTTCGGTGTTGTTGAAAGCGATGGTGTTACCCACAAAAACCATGTTCCGCCCCTGAGAAGCCACCCCCAACTGACCATTGTGATGTATGTAGTTGTTCTCGACCAGCCAACCCGAACCCTGGCCGGCGTGAAGACCAATACCCGAGATCAACCTGATCTCGTTGTCCCGCACAATCCAATTGTTCCCCGCCTGGCCAACAGCACTCTGCTGCGCCCCAGGCACATAGTTCTCGATTATCAAACCCTGAAGCGTCACATTCGAAGCGCCCCCCGAAAAGGCACGATCAACCACCCGCTCACCATCCAAAACCGCACCAGGCTCCCCCACGAAAACCATCCCATCCTTGGGGACCACCCGCTGACGCCGATGAACCCCCGCCTTGATCACAAAAACCGTCCCCGCCGGATGCGAACTCACCAAACTCTGAATATCCACCCCCGGCGCCACCACCACACCAGCGAGTGTCGCTGCGGAGGTCGTGGTGGCCGCCGCTTTCGTCGTGGTCGTTGCTGCCGTGGTGGATGTGGTCGTTGCGAGCGAGGTGGTCGAGGAGGCTGCGACAGTCGGAGCCGTAGTGGCGCTGGCCGAGGTCGTGGTGGTGGCGTTCGGCCCTCCCTTCTTGTCCTTGCCCTTGGCCCATGCGTTCCCGTTCGCCGTCCTCTCTGACGACGCCGGCGGAAAGCCTCCGGCCATGGCTAGGCGGACGAGCTCGGCCGTTGACTTCGGATACTCAGCCGCTATGGCGAGCTCTTCGCTGGAGTTGGCCTGTGTGTCTTCGTGCAGAACGACGTTCAGGCTCATCACGGTGACGGCAATGACCACCAAAGCGCCTGCTAGACGGCTGAGCAGCATTTGGACCTCGAGGTAGGGTTCGTCTCACCCGATATCGGACGTCTCGAGACCGCCTTTAGGAAAAATTTGGGCTTGTAGACCTATAAAGATGTGAGAAGCCGTCCAGGCCAGGACGTCTAACGATACGTGAAGGTCCCGGTGGTGTCGTGGCCGTAGTTGCGCCATTGGTCCCAGGTGACTCGTTGGTCGGCCCATTTGAATGGTTTGGCGATCCCGGAGGCGACCACCCACGTGTTGTCGTGGAACAGG
>DASTBQ010000105.1:0-3922 GCA_035711995.1 Acidimicrobiia bacterium
GCACCGCATTGACCAAAGCCATCAACGACTTCGCCCGGACGAAGAACCTACTCAAGGATAAAGACGTCAACCTCACCGGAGAGGATGTCAGGGAAGGTCTCACCGCGATCGTGTCGGTCCGGGTCAAGGATCCACAGTTCGAGGGTCAGACCAAGACCAAGCTGGGCAACACCGAGATCAGGTCGTATGTGCAGAAGACTCTCAACCGCAAGCTTCCGGAGTGGCTCGAGAAGCACTCTCCAGAGGCACGGCGCATCGTCGACAAGTGCATCAGCGCCGCCAAGGCCAGGGAGGCCGCCCGCAAGGCCCGTGAGCTCACCAGACGCAAGTCAGGGCTCGAGTCTGGTGGTCTGCCCGACAAACTAGCTGACTGTTCGAGTCGCGACCCGGGGGAGTCGGAGATCTTCATCGTCGAGGGGAAATCGGCCGCCGGGCCCGCCAAGTCGGCCCGCAACTCGGAGACACAGGCCATCCTCCCCATCAGAGGGAAGATCCTCAACGTCGAGAAGGCACGTCTCGCCAAGGCCCTCCAAAACACCGAAGTCCAGGACATCATCACCGCGATGGGGACGGGGATCGGTGACGAATTCGACATAAAGAAGGCCCGCTATCACAAGGTGGTTCTCCTCGCCGACGCCGACGTCGACGGCGCTCACATCAGGACGCTTCTCCTGACTCTCCTTTTCCGCCACATGAGGCCCCTCATCGACTTCGGCTACGTGTACGTCGCCCAGCCCCCGCTCTACCGGGTGAAGGTGGGCTCCAAGGTCCACTATCTCAAGGATGACGCTGCCCTCACCGCCTTCCGCAAGGAGCACCCCAAGGTGCGACCCACCCGGTTCAAGGGTCTTGGTGAGATGAATGCGCGTGAGCTTTGGGACACCACCATGAATCCGGAGACGAGGACGTTGCTCCGGGTCGAAATGGAGGACGCGGGACTTGCCGAAGAGGTCTTCGAGACCTTGATGGGTGACGACGTTGCCTCACGCAAGGCCTTCATCCAGCAGAACGCCAACGACGTCCGATTCCTCGACATCTGATCACTGATTCATGACTGACGAACACATCTTGGATCCCCTGCCCGAAGTCGAGATAACCCACGAGATGGAGGCGAGCTTCATCGACTACGCCATGTCGGTGATCGTCGCCAGGGCCCTTCCCGACGTCCGTGACGGGCTCAAGCCGGTGCAAAGACGGATCATCTACTCGATGTTCGAGAACAACATCGGCCCCACCTCGGCCCATCGCAAGTGCTCCAAAGTGGTGGGTGACGTCATGGGTAACTACCACCCCCACGGTGATGGAGCCATCTATGACGCGTTGGTGCGGATGGGTCAGGACTTCTCGATGCGTCACTTGCTCATCGATCCACAGGGGAACTTCGGCTCGATTGACGACCCGCCTGGTGCGTCCCGATACACCGAGTGTCGACTCACCAAGCTCTCTACTCATCTCCTCGAGGGCATCAGCGAGGACACCGTCGATTTCAGCCCGAACTACTCAGATGAATTGCAAGAACCGTCAGTTCTCCCGTCACGATTCCCGAACCTCCTGGTCAACGGGTCCCAGGGAATCGCGGTTGGTATGGCCACCAACATCCCACCTCACAATCTCGGAGAAGTGGTCGACGCGGCGCTCCACACGATCGACAACCCCGACGCAAGCTCCGAGGAGTTGCTTCAGTTCGTCAAAGGCCCCGACTTCCCGACTGGCGGTTTCCTGGTCGGCACGGCCGGGATCCGGGACGCACTGACCACCGGTCGAGGCACCGTCAAGATCCGTTCCGTCTGCGACGTTCAAGAGGTGCGAAAGGGACGGACCGCGATCGTCGTCACCGAGCTTCCCTATCAAGTCTCGATCGAGCGTGTGATCGCCAAGATCAAAGACCTCGTAGAGGGTAAGAAGATCAACGGTGTCGCCGAGGTCCGCAACGAGTCATCGGACCGAGTCGGCACACGTCTCGTCATCGAGCTCAAGCAGAACGCGGTTCCCCAGGTCGTGTTGAACCAGCTCTACAAGGGGACTCCTCTCCAGGACAGCTTCGCCTACAACGTCGTCGCTCTCGTCGACGAGGTACCCCGCACCCTGAACCTCGCAGAGATGGTCGGGTACTACCTCGACCACCAGATGGAAGTCATCGAGCGGCGGACCCAGTTCCGACTCGACCAGGCCAAGGCACGGGCGCACATCCTCGAGGGTCTGATCATCGCCGTAGACAACATCGACGAAGTGATCAGGATCATCCGGGGCTCGGACGATACCGCCGACGCCAGGACAAACCTGATTGCCTCCTTCGACCTCACCGAGATCCAGGCAAACGCAGTCCTCGACATGCCGCTGCGCCGCCTGACCGCGCTCGAAGTCGACAAGCTGCGAACCGAGCTGGCCGAGCTCCAAGACACCATCACCGGGCTCGAGGCCATCCTGGCCGATCCACAACGGCGCTGGGCAATCATCAAAGAGGAACTCACGGCCATTCGGGAGACGTATGCCGAGCCCCGCCGCAGCCGGATAATCCCCGACGAGGGCGATCTGTCACTGGAAGACCTGATCGCAGATGACGACTTGATTGTCACGGTCTCCAACACCGGCTACATCAAGTCGGTGCCCGCTTCGACCTATCGCACTCAGGGCAGGGGAGGCCGCGGCATCAAGGCAGCGGAGGTCCGTGACGACGACGTTGTCAGGCACATGGTCCACACAACGGCCCACGCCTACCTTCTCTTCTTCACGAACAAGGGTCTGGTGCACCGGGTCAAGGCGCATGCGATTCCACGTCAAACCAGGACCGCCAAGGGTGTCATGGCCCAGTCCGTGCTTCCGCTGGCCCCTGACGAACGGGTGCAGGCGATCGTCGACACCAGGGACTACGAGACCAGGCGCTATCTGGTGATGGTTACGAAGAAGGGTCAGGCCAAGAAGACCGAGTTCAAGGAGTACGACTCCCGCAACCAGACACTGGTGGCAATCAAGCTCGCCGACGACGACGAGCTGGTGACAGTTCGCACATCGAGCGGCAGCAACGACATCCTCATCTTCAGCCAGGCCGGAATGGGGATCAGATTCGCCGAATCAGACCTGCGCTCGATGGGAAGGGGGACCCAGGGCGTACGAGGCATGAGACTCCGTGATGGCGACGAGGTGGTGGCCGCTGTTTCCAACATCGAAGGCGAAGAGGTTCTGCTGCTCACCTCCGGTGGGTACGGCAAGCGCACCGAGATGGGCGAATTCCGCAAGCAGGCGCGTGGCGGATTCGGAGTCAAAGCGATAAAGCTCACCAAAGTGCGCGGGAACCTCGTCTCGGCTCTGGCCGTCGAGAAAGAGGACGAGGTGTTCCTGATTTCCAGCGCAGGTGTCGGTACCCGTCAGTCAGTGGGCAAGATCAGCCGACAGAAACGTGACTCCACGGGAGTGCGTGTCATCGACGTCGGAGACGGGCATCGTCTCTCCGCGGTGGCCAGGATCGCCGAGGAGCTCGACTAACTCGACTGACAGGACTCGTCGGAACCCCACAGACCCCGTGTGACGTTGGTCTAATCGGTTCCTCCCGTAGACTTCGAACAATCAATCAGGAGCCGTCATGGCAACTGTTCGCCGTGTAAGACGAATAATCCGCAAGATCGACCCATGGACGACGCTGAAAGTGTCAGCGGTTGTGTGGGCCGTTCTCGCGCTCGCCGGGGTACTCGGCGCCGTCATCTTCTGGTCGGTTCTCGATCGCGCCGGCATTCCCGACCGTCTCGTCGAGTTCATGGTGGAGATCACCCTGATCGAAGAGGGGACCGATCCCTTCGCCAACACAGAGCAGTTCCTCCGATTCTTGATCTTCGGGTCGGTCGTTGGCTGGATCGTCATGACCGGAACATCCGTAGCAATCGCAGTTATCTACAACCTCGTATCGGATGTGGTTGGTGGACTCGAG
>DASTBQ010000106.1:0-2807 GCA_035711995.1 Acidimicrobiia bacterium
CTGGTACGTGCCGTCTTCTATCGCGGCGTCGATTGCAGCGATTGCGGCGAGGTTGGTTGCGGCCAGTTCTCGGATGAGGGCGTTTTGGGTGCGGGCCCAGGTGTCGTGAACCGGACAGGTCTCCTCCCAATCACAGGGACCGTCGCGCAGTACGCAATGATCGAATGTGGCCGGACCCTCGGCGGCCTCCACGATATCGAGGAGGGTGATCTCCTCGGGTTCTCGAGCCAGCCGATAGCCCCCTTTGGGTCCGTGTACGGCGATCAGCAGTCGCTCGGCGACCAATCCGGCCAGGACCAGGGTCAAGGTCTTGTAGGGGATGTGCATCTCTGTGGAGATCTGACGGGCCTGGCGGAGCCCGGTCCCGTGGTGGCGCCCCACCGAGATCATTGCTCTTACGGCGTAGTCGCCTTTTCGTCTGAGACTCAGCTGCATGATGCTCAGCACCAATCTACCTGATAACCCCAGGAGCGTCACAGAATTCTGCACTCGAAACAGAACTCCAAACTTGTGTTAGAGTATGTATCAAGCAGCAACCTATATGAGGAGGACTCATGATTACAACTGCAATCCGGCATTCAGTGACGGACTATGGCAAGTGGAAGAACGTGTACGACACGTTCACCCCCACATCCGAAGGAGCGAAGTTCGCAAGAGTGAACCGCTCGGTCGAGGATCCCAACATGGTGACTGTTGTCGCCGGTTTCGACACCCTCGAGTTGGCAAAGGCCTTCATCGACAACCCGACCCTCAAGACCAAGATGACCGAAGCGGGCATCGTCGGTTCCCCGAGGATCGAGCTCTACGAAGAAGTCGAGTCGATCTAGTCCGAAACTTCCGGTTCCTTACTGAGGACACCGGGAAATGCAGACAGATGTCTGACAACGACAACTGAAAGACTGAGGCCCCCTGGAGGAAATCCGACGGGGGGTCTTCTTCGTTGGGCCTCCCGCCGCGACGCGACCAAACCTGATGTCGAAGTGAGGAGCTAGCTTGCCGGGGTCGTGGACTCGAGACGTGGTGCTTTCTGGCCTGACACGGGGGAAAGGACCAGACGTCCTCTCTGGGTGCCGGAACGGTGCTCTTCCTTAGGTCGTCGGCCATCTGCGTCAGGATTGGCGACAACACAAAGGATCGGCCACTGGACGGCGAACATCGCCTGGGGGTCAGCACAGCTTGTCACGGCCCACTCTTAGTCGTCAGCGCGCCACGACCAGAGCACTGCCAACCCGGAGTCTCAGAACAGCAACCAAAGCCTCGACAAGGGCGGGCCACGTCCGCGGTGACCATCTCCCTATCGTGCGCTGGTGACATCGAACCGAGCGTCGGGATTCGAGGCGCTGGAGGAGCCGATCCGGGCCGAGTTGTTCAGCGTGGAGCGACTCGAAGAGCATGCTCAGAGCCTCGCCGAATCACAGGAGCTGAGCGGAAGACCCGGGCGCTTCCGTCTCATATCCCGGCGCCTGGCGGACAACGGTGAAGTCCTACTCACCTCGTATCGCGAGCTCTCCAAAGCAATCCGTGAGGAAGCCCTTCTCACGCCTGCTGCCGAATGGCTGGTCGACAACTTCCATCTCATCGAGAGCCAGCTGAGCGAGATCAGGGAGAACCTGCCCGCCAGCTACTACCGCGAGCTGCCGAAGCTCGACGGAGGGCATCTCGACGGATACCCCCGCGTGTACGGCATCGCCTGGGCCTACGTCGCACATCTGGACAGTCGCTTCGACCCCGAGGCACTTGCCAGGTTCGTGGGCGCGTATCAGCAGGTGGACCCCCTGAGCATCGGCGAGCTCTGGGCGCTTCCTCTAACCATACGTCTGATCCTCATAGAGAACCTGCGTCGGCTGGCCGAGGCCATCGTGTGGGCGCGCCGGCTCCGTCGGGAAGCCGACAGAATCGCCGACGGGCTACTCGGCTTGGGGGATCGGAGCGCCGACGACGCCATGTCCGGACTCGGCCGTTACAGCGCCGCAAGGCTGCCACAGCCATTCGCGGTCCAACTGCTACAGCGTCTACGGGACCAGGACCCGGAGACCACTCCCGGGCTGACCTGGCTTCTCGACAGGCTCCTCACCGAAGGAACGACTGCCGACGACGTGGTCAGCGAGACCCATCGCCGTCAGGCGGCAACGAACGTCACCGTGCGCAACATCGTGACCAGCCTTCGCGAGATCAACTTCTTCGACTGGGCCGGCTTCGTCGAGGAAGTGAGCCTCGTGGATACCGCACTCAGGGCGGAGAGCTCCTACGGCGATATGAGCTTCGCCACCCGAGACCGCTATCGCCACGCCATCGAGGAGTTGTCGAAGCGGTCACAGACCTCTGAGCTCGATGTGGCCAGAGCCACGCTAGAGCTCGCCAATGCCCAACTTCCCGATCGTCGCCAAAGCGACCCCGGCTTCTTTCTGATCGGCGAAGGCCGGGCGGTCCTCGAGAGTCAGATCGGGTTCCGCCCCGGCGTCGGGCTCTCCCTCGCTCGAATGGCTCGGGCACACCCGTCCCTCGTCTACGTGGTCTCAGTCGGATTGGCGGCGGCGTTGGCCCTGGTCCTGCCTCTGCTCAGCATCGCCGGCGATTGGCAGATACGCCTGCTCATGGCCGGGTTGGCCCTGATCCCCGCCACCGACATCGCGGTGGTTTTGGTCAATCGGGTGATCGCAGCCCGGACCCGACCCGCCGAGCTGCCCGCACTGGCGTTGCGTTCGGGACCGACCGCGGAGCTGCGCACTCTGGTGGCGGTCCCGGTTCTGTTGACCCGGATCGATCAGGTAGACGAGTTGGTGGAACGGCTCGAGGTCCACTACCTG
>DASTBQ010000107.1:0-2271 GCA_035711995.1 Acidimicrobiia bacterium
AGAGGACACTCCTGATCGACACCGCCGAACGTCTCGGGATCCCGGTCCCCCCGGTAGGTGAGACGACGACGAGCCGCCTGGCCGGGTTGCTCGACCCCGGCCTCGAAGCACAGAATCCCGTCGATGCCTGGGGAACCGGGCACGCGGCCGAAGATGTCTTTGCCGGGTGTCTTCAGGCTCTGGCGGACGACCCCGCCATCGGGATCGTTGCTTTCAGCGTCGACCTGACTTCTGAGGAAGATCTGGACAACGCATACGGGCCCGCCGTCCTGGACGCGGCCGCGAACATCGACAAGCCGATAGCGGTGCTCGCCAATGTCTCCTCGACAGTCGACCCCGACCAGGCAGCCATGATCAGAAAAGGAGGGGTCCCGGTCCTGCAGGGCACCGAGACCGGCTTGCGGGCGATCGGCCATCTCATCGCCAAGGCTGAAAGGGATGTCTTGCCCGCACGAGCAGCACGTCTCACGGTTCCGGTTGAGGTTCGAGGTCGTGCACCGATGGACATCCTCGATGCCTATGGCATCGCATTCACCGCAACCAGGACTGTCAAGGACCTCGACGGGGCGGTGGCTGCGGCGGAAGACATCGGCTATCCGGTGGTGGTCAAGACCACGGCTGGAGACCACAAGACCGAGGTAGATGGGATCCGACTTGGCCTCCGTGACGGTGCCGGGGTCGAAGAGGCATACCGCGACCTGTCTTCCCGGCTCGGGCCCGAAGTCACGGTGTCCGAGCAGATCCCGGCCGCAGTGGAGCTGGCCCTGGGTATGGTGAACGACCCCCACTTCGGCCCTCTCGTCGTGTTGGCCGCCGGCGGGACACTCGTCGAGTTGCTGAGAGACCGGGTTGCCTTGCTTCCCCCAGTCGACGGACCACGGGCGGCCAGGGCCCTTGGTCGTCTCTCCATTTCCGGCTTGCTGTCTGGTTCCCGTGGTTCCCCATCGGTCGACTTGGGCTCGCTCACCGATCTGATCGTGAAATTCTCAGAATTCGTCCACGACTACGGACCAGAGTTGGAAGCAGTCGATCTGAATCCGGTGATCGCGGGACCGGAGAGAAGCGTCGCCGTAGACGTCTTGGTGCGGTGGCGGACATGACCAACGTCGTTCTTCGCACTGACGAGGGGCCGATCCGCATCCTCACCCTCAATCGTCCCGAAAAGCTCAACGCCCTCTCTGGGACCTTGGTCGAACTTCTCTCCGACGAGCTAGCCGAAGCCGCCGACGATTCCGGGGTCAGGGTGATAGTGATCGCCGGAGCCGGACGATCTTTCTGTGCGGGCTACGACCTCGACGAGCCGGCGTCTGGTGATCCTGAGCAGACCAGACAGGGCTTGATCAGGAGTCTGGAGAAACTGCTCGAGGTGTTCGACCAGCCCCAGCCGGTGGTGGCCATGGTCCAGGGTCACTGTCTCGCCGGCGGTTGCGACCTCATGATGATGTGCGACCTCGTGGTCGCCTCAGATGACGCCTTGTTCGGTCAACCCGAGATCCGTTTTGGCTCGGCGGTCGTGGCCCACGTCCTCCCCTGGCTGGTGGGTGCTCGTCGGGCCAAAGAGCTCGTATTCACCGGGTTCGACAGCCTCGATGCCACAACCGCTCGTGACTTCGGCTTGGTCAACCGTGTGGTGGGTCGCGAGAACCTGGAGAAGGCAACAATGGAATTGGCGCGTCAACTCGCCATCGTCGACCCCGAGGTGATGGCACTCACCAAGCGGGCCATCAACGCTGGCTGGGACAGCGCCGGATTCCGGGAGGCTCTCCGTGCCGGGGTCGAGATCGGCGTGGAGATCGAGACCCTACGAGCACCGGAGCGTGTCGAATTCGAGCGCATCGCCGCCGAAGACGGCGTCAAGGAAGCGGTCCGTTGGAGGGACGGGAGATTCCGCAAATGACCAGATACGTCCTCACCCTGAATTCGCCTGATCGACCAGGGATCGTCAACCGGGTAACCGGTGCACTGCTCGAGATCGATGGAAACATCGTGGAGAGCGCCCAGTACGGAGAGCCCGACGGAAGCATCTTCGCCCTGAGGATGGTGTTCGACTCCCCGGTCGGCCACGAAGGGGTGAACTCCAGATTCGGTCCCGTCGCCGATGATCTGTCGGCGACCATCACCGTGCGACCCATGGACGTGCCGAAGAGGGCACTGATCATGGTGTCGAAGTACGACCACTGCCTGCTCGACCTGCTCTTCAGACAGAGGAACGGAGAGCTTGCGATCGACATCCCCCTGGTCATCTCGAATCACACTGACTGCCACCAACTC
>DASTBQ010000108.1:0-31810 GCA_035711995.1 Acidimicrobiia bacterium
CGGTTCGGAGTTCGAGGAGACACTTCCGGTCGCCCAGGCGCTATCGGAGCAGGCAGAACCGATAGAAGTCGACGTTCGGGCCGTTGGCGAGGCCATATTTCCTGCAACACTCGGTAGGTTCGACCTGGGAGCGGCGTCCAACCTGGTGCTATTCGTCTTTCTGACCGCGTTGGCTGGTTCGGCGGCGCTGATCCTCACCCGACAACTCGGTATCTCGAAGCGGATGCTCTCGACGCCGACGCCGATCCGTTCCATCATCGTTGGCGAATCGCTGGGCCGTTTCGGAACGGCCCTCATCCAGGGTGTCTACATCATGGTCCTGACGTTGATCATCTTCCAGGTCGACTGGGGGGACCCCTTCGGTGCGATCCTGATCCTCGTTGCGCTCTCAGGTGTGGGCGCCGGTGCCGGGATGTTGCTCGGCGCCACTTTCTCCAACGAACAGCAGGCGGCGGGCGTCGGGATCATGGTCTCGCTGGGGCTGGCAGCCCTCGGTGGCGCGATGTTCCCGCTGGATCTATTTCCGGCCACGATGCAGCGGATTGCCCACGTGACCCCTCATGCGTGGGCCCTCGACGGCTATGCGGAGCTGGTCAGACGTGGCGGCACCACGATGGACATTCTGCCCGAGCTCGGCGTTCTCTTGACCTATGCCGTGGTGCTTCTCGCACTGGCTGCTTGGCGTCTCCGCGTAGTCATCACGCGGCCATGATGGTTGAATGAGGTTATGGCAGTCCTGGGACGAATCCTCCAGATCGTCGGATGGCTCTGGATCGGAGCGAGCTTCTTCGGGAACTTCATCGACCTGCCCAACTTCGGGTTCTTCCCCGGTCTGATCCTGGTATTCGTATCACGGATTCTGCGTGTCCAATCGAGACGACGCCAGCCAAGCGAAGATGAGGAAGGACCGGTCGACGTAGAGTTTGCGACGCCCACCCCCCGACCGCTGTACACGGAGAGGTCGAAGCAAACGGCCGGGACCGCCCAGACAGAACCTGTCACCCGGGCTCCATCGAAATCGGCACCCCCCAGATCGCAGGTGGTGTGGCCCAAGGACGAAATCGGTTCCGAAACGGAGCCCGACGACCTGATCGAGAAGATCCTGGTTGCGGGATTCGAACCGGCCGACGACAAGAGCGACAAGCCGGGGCTGGAACCCACCTACGAAGGCAAGCCCCTCACATCCGCCGAGATGATCGAACGGGCCCGCCAGCGCTGGGATAGAAAACCCTAGAGACCCTCGGCGGCGAGCCGTCTGGTCTCACGCATCTCAGCCGCGAACTGACGCCGCCGTTCCTCTGTGCCGGGAGTCTCGTCTATGAGACCCCGATTGCGGGCGAGAGCCAGAGCCGACTTGAAGAGGACCTGGCTCGCACTCTCCCCGGAGAACACTCGCTCCTCGATCCGATACATACGAGCCCTCGCCAGACAGGCCTGGAGGAACTTCTTCTCGTCGAACTGTCCACTGACACGTTCCAATTCGTCGCCGACGATCTGATAGGCGTCGAGGAACGGGAGCAGAGCCCAGTAGGCGATCGGCTCGCCGAGCTTGGCCAGCACACCGAGTGGGCCCACCGTTGCCAGGAGCTCGGGCCACCCGGGCACATCGACCTCGATATCGTCTGACACCTTCGCCAGGAACTCGTCCTTCTCCGGGAAGAAGAACTCGAACTTCAACAGGTCACGCATTGCCAGCATCCGTCTCTCGGCGTCCGCCGCAGACCTCTGCCCGGTGTCGATCATCGAGGTGAGGGAGATCTCCGCTATCGCCCGGTTTATGAAGAAATGCACCACGACGTTGCGGTAGTAAGAGAGTCGGATCATCTGTTCGTCGTCGAGCCAGAAGACCCGTCGGTCGAGTGCCTCGTGGCTCGAGACGTTTCCGTGTTCGGCGAGCCAGTCGAGGATCGATGTGACGCGATCCGGGTCGGCGAAGTCGAGTGAGTCCGTCGTGGGTAACCCACGCGCCCTGACGAAGTCGACGAGTCGTCGGCACTGCTCGGCGAGCTCGGGGGCGGTGTGCGCCTTGCCACGGGCGGCGAGGAGACCGATTGATACGACGGCAGTTGGGGTAGTGGGTGTGACCCTGCCGATGCGATACATCACCTCGAAGGCGAGTTTCTGCAGACCCAGAGCGTCCTCTGCCGCATCGATGTCGGCAATGACCGAATCTACCGAAACTGGTTCCCCGAACCTGATGTAGATGTCGCCGTACCGTCGACGCAGCGACTTGACGGCACGGAGAAGCCAGCCAAGGGACTCACTCTCTTTGCCTTTCCCTTGAGCCTCGCGGGCGTAGTCGGGAACATCCTGAATCTGGTCGTAGGCGATGGAGACGGGGATCAACATGATGTCGTCGCTCTTGCCCCGTCGCAGGGCGTCGACGACGTAGTGGAGAAGACCGAAGCGAGGCGCGTTGAGCTTGCCGGAGCGGGAGCGCCCCCCTTCCATGTACCACTCGAGCGGGAACCGCTTTTCTATCAGGTAGTCGATGTAGGCCCGGAGCACGATCTTGTAGAGCTCGTTGTCCTTGAACGACCTCCTGATGAAGAAGACCCCGGTGCGACGCAGCATCGGCCCGATCGGGAAGAAGTCGAGGTTTATGCCGCCGGCGGTGTGGTTGGGAGGGAGGTCGTTCTCCCAGAGCATGAATTGCAGGCTGAGGCGGTCGAGGTTCGACCGGTGGGAGGGCAGGAACACCACCGGGTGGTCGCGCCCCAGAGCCGCGATCTTTTGCACTTCGGCGTCGGAATAGTGGATCGCCCCGTACCCCTGTTTGTAGAGGGCGTGGATGGCGTTGGCGATCAGGTCGATCACATAAGGACTGTGAGTTGCCGCGATCTCTTTGAGGTAGCGCTCCGCCTCGGTCCGGGTCTCCCCGTAGCTGGTGCCACTTTGTTGTGAGAAGTCGATGAGGGACAGATCGAACTCACCACGGCTGAGGATGGACTCCGGCACGAAGTGTGGGATCTTGTACCGATTGCCCCGAAGACCTCGCTCCACTTTGTCGAGGGCCCTCCATGCCCGCCGGGTGACGAAAGCGGTGATCCCGTCGATCTCACCGGAAGCGGCATAGTCCTCACGTAACTGAGATGACGACGCACCGGTTGCCGCGACGAGCTTTACCCGGCCCGGCCGGAACGTCCTGATATATCTGGCCCGGAGACCACGGGGATCCCGCGGATCGCCCGGTTTGAACGCATCGGACCACCTCACGGAGCGGCGCCCGTCCTTGTCAGGTGCCATCCACACCACCCTGACCGGCACGAGGAAGACGTCGTCTGTTGCCAGCAGATCACCCAAATCATCGGCTGTAGCGCGGCCACGCCTCGACGACTTGAGACGTCTCGAGACCGGATTGTCCACCTGCCCCGTCAGCCAGCGCTCCATGAGACGCATCTCGAAATCCGTCGCAGCATCGAGCAGGTAAACGACTCGCTGACCGGGGGGGCCAACGAGGAGAGAGTCAGTTGCTTCGGAGCGACGGGGCACGACTTCACTCTATTGACTGGCAGAATCGAACTCCGGTGAGAGTGGTCCTGCAGAGAGTGAGTAGAGCTGAGCTTCGTGTAGACGGTGAGGTGGTCAGTCGAGTCGACCGCGGAGTGGTTGTGCTGGTAGGCGTCGAGACCGGCGACACGTCGGCCGATGTGTCCCTCGCTGTCGACAAGATCGCCGCTCTGAGGATCTTTCCCGACGACGAAGACAGGATGAACGTCTCACTCCAACAGGCCGGCGGACAGGTGATGGTAGTGAGCCAGTTCACCCTGCTCGGCGATGTGAGGAAGGGTAGAAGACCCTCGTTCACAGCTGCCGCTCCGCCGGAAGAGGCGGCACCGCTCATAGATCAAATGGTCGAGGAGTTTCGTTCCACGGGCGTGGACACTGTCACCGGTGTCTTTGGAGCAAAGATGGAGGTCGACCTGGTCAATGACGGCCCGGTGACGCTTGTGTTTGATGTGCGGAACGCCAGGCTCGGTTGAGAGGGGAGTCACGGATGTGCTTCCCCATCATCAAGACGGTCATACCGACCGACAGAGCCAGGATCTGCTGAGGCGTCTCCACATAGCCGGATGTCGACCAGTTCTGCTCGGGCCAGACGAGTGCACATATGATCAGAGCGGCCATCGTCGCGAGTGCAGCCAGACCCGCGGAACGTGTCATCAAGGCGGCCAGGACGATCACCACGAGCAGTACCGGTAGCACCGTCGGCCACGCCGCGGCGAGGACGCCGAGCGAGATACCGAGACCCTTGCCACCCTCGAACCTGTAACAGAAGTTGAAGACGTTGCCGGCCACCGCCCCGACACCTGCAGTCATGGCACCGGTGTCTCCTGCCAACTGGAATCCCGTCCGGACCGCGAGATATCCCTTGGCTGCTTCCACGATCAAAACCGCGGCGGCGAGCACGGGCCCGCCTGTGGTGAGGGCGTTCTTGGTCCCGGGGTTGCCCGACCCCTCTGTCCGCAGGTCGATACCGTGTAACCGGGCTATCAAACCTGCCGTCGGTATCGCCCCGATCAGATACCCGACGAGACCTGCGAGGACCGTCATCGTGCGACCTCTCGCTGGCCGGGATCACAGAACTGCAGGAAGTCGCAGTTTCCGCACCAGGTTCCTGGTCTGGGGTCGAACTCGCGGTTCCCGATGCTGTCTGTGATCGAGATGAGGTGCCGGCGCGCCGATTCGACCCATCCCTCGTCGGCGCGGTGGGTGACCTCATGCAGGCCGGCGCCGAGATAGGCGAAGGTGACGTCGAGGGTGTCGGGTGGATCGATTGCGAAGTCGACCTCATTCACTGCAACCGCATACGCCTCGAGCTGGACGAGTCTCGAATCGTCGTCTCTGGGGCTGCCGCTCTTGAAGTCGACGACCTCCCAGTGACCGTCAGTCGTGTAGATCGCGTCGATACGTCCCCTCACCCGGTAGCCGTTGTCGAGTCGGAGCCCGAAGGGCGCTTCGATGAATCCGGCTTTGAGGTCGGCGAACCGTGAGTTCTCATAAGTTGCGAAGGCTCCGGGGCCGGCCTCTTCTCCGACCCCGTCGTATAGATCGGGTTCGAGATCCTCGAACGGCACCTGCCCGCGTTGGTGCAACTCGATGCGTCGGTGGATCTCGGTGCCCTGGACAGCTGATGGGTTCCGACGCCGTGGCAGCGGATCGACCTCCGACCAGTAATACCGCTTGGGGCACTGTGCGTAGGTCACGAGACCGGTTACCGAGACCGCGCCCCGATCGTCGTCGCTCATGACCGGTTCGAGATCGACGAGGCTGAACAGCCTGTCCTTCATCGTCTCGAACTCGTCCCGATACTCGTCACCGATACCTGCAACTTGGGCGAGCTTCTCGAGCGCGCCTGGGTCCTCGCGCCCGATCCGCAAGGCCCAACGCCAGCCGCCTGGGAAGATCGGGTCGGGTTCTTCCCCGGCGCTGCTCGTGGCGAGACGTTGTGGTCGCTCGCCGAGGGGGGCGTGACCGTCGCTGATGCTCCTCGGGTGGTTCACGACCAGTTCGAAGAGCCCGGAGGGCTCGGCAGCAGTCTTACGTACCTCGTCCGACCCATACCAGTAGCTGCCGCTGACAAACAGCCTCCGTTTCGCCCTGGTCAGCGCCACGTAGGCCACCCGCCACTCCTGGGTGAGATGTCGTTCACGGAAGAATGCCTGTCTGCCAGATTCGGCTTCGGGGAGTTCCGGGATCACGTTGTCGAGGCGAAACTCGACGGGCAGGATGTGTGCAGCCTTGACCGGGTCGGGAAATGCACCCGGACCCGACGGGAAGTTCCCATCGACAACCGCCGGGATTGCGACGTTCTCCCACTCCAGGCCTTTGGCACGATGCACGGTGACCAGGGTCACCGCGTCCTCACCAGACAGACGAGCCGAGTCGAGTTCCTCAGCAGGCTCTTCCTCCATGGCGTCGAGGTATTCCAGGAAGGCAGCAACCGACGGTCGCCCCCGTAGTGGACTCCAATCGTCGGCCAAGTCGAGGAACCTGTAGAGGTTGAGCCGTGCCGTCAGACGTGGGTTGGGTGGCAGACTCTCGACGTCCTGCCAGGCCCGGGTCCGGTCGAGGATCAACCGGCAACTCTCAGCCAGGTCGAGACCCTGGGTCTCGAGGAGCAGATCACGGTACGTGGCGTGGAACCGATCGAGACGCTCACGGGCCACCGGGCCCAATCCTTCCACCTGGTCCGCAGTCTCTATCGCCTCGATCAAAGTCACAGGATGCGGGTCCTCGGCGTCGTCGACCTCGGGAGTGTTGGCCGTGAGCCAACGTGTGAGAGCTGCGAGGTCGGCAAATCCGATGCGATAGCTGCTGCCGACAAGCAGTTGCGCCACTGCGGCCGAGTCCTCCGGGTACTGGAGGACACTCAGCCATGCCCGGAGAAACGAGACCTCTGGTACCGAGAGAAGCCCGCCGACGTTCGCCACCTCGAGCGGGATGTCCCGTGAACTGAAGACGTCTACGACTACTGCGAAGTCCTTGTTCTTCCGGAACAGGACGGCCATTTCAGACCATGGAGTCCCTTCGTCGTGGAGTGCCTCGAACTGACGGGCGATCCACTCCGCTTCGGCCAGTGCGTCGGTTGCCCAGTGTGTGGTCACCTCAGTTTCGATGTCTCCGGCCGCTTCGAGCTCATTGGCACCCGGGTTCGCCATCCTTCTGACCTCGTTGGCAACATCGAGGATTCCTTGGCCGGAGCGGCGGTTCAGCGTGAGACCCTCGTCATGGGCTAATTCGGCTCCGGGTGGAGGGAAGTGCTCCACGAAACGCTCGAAGTTCTCAGCTGAGGCACCTCTCCATTCGTAGATCGTCTGATCCTCGTCTCCTACGGCTATCACCGGGAATCCGTCACCGAAGATCGACGAGATCAGCACCTGTTGCGCCGGATTGGTGTCCTGGTACTCGTCGAGCACCAGCACCCGGTATCTCTCCCGGACCGTCTCGGCGAGCTCTCTGTGCTCACGCATCAGCCTGGTGGAGAGGGTGACGAGGTCGGCGTAGTCGGCGACGGCGAGTTCGGTCTTCGCCCGGTTGTAGCCCTCCAGCGTGCGTGCCATCTCGACACGGGTAGCCCAGACGGTGTCGCCGGCGTGGATCTCGCTCGCCTTGATCAAGTCATCGGGTCTGAGGAGATGGTCGCCGAGTTGGTCGCCGAGTCGTCGAATCGAGTCGAGCACCCGCGGGTTCGTGATGTCGACGTGGTCGTGTTGCTCGTTGAGGAAGACATCGCGTATGAGTTGTCTGGCGAACGTAGGTGTTATGACACCTGAACGGGTGTCGGCGCCGACGAGCGCACCGAACTCGGAGAGCAGCTGGGAAGCGAATCCGTGATACGTATGGACCTCGACCTGTCTGGAGGGATCGATGGTCTCAGGGAGCATCCTTGCCACACTCGCAGCCAGCTCGGCTGCCGCTTTGTTGGTGAATGTCATCCCGAGGATGCGTTCGGGTTCGATCCCGTGGTTCTGGACCAGGTTGGCGATCACCAGGGCGATAGTCGTCGTCTTCCCGGTGCCGGCCCCCGCCCTCACCCTGATCGAGGTGGCACCCAGGTCGAGGATCGTCTGTTGCTCAGGTGTGGGGCCGATCTTCACGGAAGAAATGCTCCTTTGCCCTCGGGCCAAGCCGGACACGACCGGCGGAATGTGCAGTTCTTGCAGTCACCACTGACCCTTGGCTCCCACTTTTCCGCCTTGATGTCGGTGGCGATCCCGGCCATTTTCTCGGTGACCTCTCCAACCCTGTGCATGGCCAGTTTCCGAGTGGTGACGCTCTTGGTCGGCTTGCGCGGGTACCACATCTCGGATGCGACAACCTCTCCGTGAGCCTCGGCTACTGCGTGGGCGTAGAAGGCGAGCTGTATCGATACCGAGGAATCTTCGATGGTGGGGACGCTGGTGGTGGTCTTGTAATCGACCACCCGTAACCCCTCAGACGATCGTTCGAGACGATCGACCCGGCCGACCCATTCGACACCGCCGATCTCCGACTCGACGGGGAGTTCGACCGCAATCGGCTCGCCCCGTCCCGGCCAGTTCTCGTAGAGATGGGTGATCATTGCAAGGGTCTTGGTCTTCCATGCGTCATTCAACGCTGGGGACCCGAAGTTGGCCTTCTCCTCCCATACCTTGTCGAGGATCTCGACCACCCTCGCGATCTCGGCGTGGTTGGCCCCGGTTCCGATCACCTCGGCTTCCGCCGTCTCCAGGACCTCGTGGGTGATCTCACCGAGGTGGGCATAGATCGAAGTCGCGTCGCTGAGACGCAAACGGCGCTCCATGAGATAGCGCCGAGGGCATCGACGGTAGGAGTCGGCCTGGCTGGGGGAGAGGCGGAACTCCTCGGGCATGACCGGATGGTCGGGTCCGGGCACCACCGCACCGGCGAAAGCCGTCGGATCCCACCATTTGGAGTCCGCTTGGCCGAGGACTCTGGCGGCTGCAAGACGACGGGGCGCTGGTGTCGCCACGTCGAGCACCATCCGTCGCAACGCTGCCTCTGCCTCCCAGATCGTGAGTGGGTCGCGTTCGGGGTCGCGGGGAGGCCCGACAGTGCTGTTGCCGGCGGCTGCGAGCAGAAAACGGGACGGTCTCCGCTCGCCCTGGTCGATACCGGCGTCGGTTGCTGTCCAGATCACCCGGCTCCGCGCCCTCGTCATCGCGGTGTAGGCGAGACGCATCTCCTCCTGAACCTGAAATAGATGTTGGGCATCTGGATCGGTGGTTCGCTCGGGAGAGAGGAGCTCGGGCCGGAGCATCCGTCGGCTGCGTCTCAGATCGGGGAACACACCTTCCACGGCGTTCGCGATGAAGACGACGTCGAACTCGAGACCTTTGACCTGGTGCAGCGTCGTCAAGATGACCCGATCGTCGGTGAGTCTGTGTGACAGCAGCGGCGTCGCCTCGAAGCCGTCGTCATCGACCATCTCGAAGAAGCCGGAGAGACTGACGGTCGGGTCGCGCTCTGCCTGCCGATTGAGCATCTGTCCGAAGGCGGTCCAGGCCCGGCGCCACTCCTCCCGGCCAGAGCCACTGACGATGTCAGAGATGCCGTCGAGACTGGTCCAGAGTGTCCAGAAGCCCTCCGCAGCTCCTATGTCACGGACCCAGGCCGGGTCGGATAACAACCCGGCCAGTCCGCCATGATCGGGGAGATATGTGTTGACGACTTCGAGCCAGGTCTTGCCTCGGTTTCGTTCCCGTGTCATCTGACGCTCCAGTCCAACCGAGACCCCGATAAGCGGTCCGAGGACGAGGCGGCGCATGGCGCGGTCGGCAGCAAGAGACTCCACCACCGATGTGTGGACAGGGACGGAGCCGTGCAGGGCCACAGTCACGACGTCCTGGACGACCCCGACCGCCGGGTGGTCGACGAGTCGAGAGACCGGCGGGTCGTGTGGCACAGAACGGCGGTCGAGAGCCCGGGAGAGCTCGGCGATGAACTCTCTTTTCGATCTGACAACGACCGCGATTCGTGACGGCTCAACACCACGTGTTCTAACCATGTGTTCGATCTCGCGGGCGATCCATTCCGCTTCCGCCGTCTCCTGGTCGAAAACGTAGGACTCAGCACTCCCGGGATGTCCAGCGGGTGTGACCGGCCCCGCCGCCCCGGGGAGATCGCCCGAAGAGATGACCCGCAGTGCAGATTCCATGATTGGTGCGGGAACCCGAAAGCTCTGGGCCAGGACGTAGCGTTTGGTTCCCGGTCGTTCGGAGAACGTTGCAATGTTGCGCACCTCGGCGCCTCGAAACGAGAAGATCGACTGGTAGGGGTCACCGGCAACGGTCAGATTGCCCTCGGCGCGGGCGAGCAGCTCTGCCATCTCGGCCTGAGCCGGGGATGTGTCCTGGAATTCGTCCACGAGCACGTAGGCGAAGTCGGATATCAGGTCTCTCCCGGCGTCGGTCTGGAGGAGGTCCACTGCTTGACTGAGCAGAACTCCGTAGTCACTTCTCGACTGTTCTCGAAGACTCTCGAGGTACCGCGCGTACAGACCGGGAAGACCACGCCAGTCGGCACGCACCCGAGCCTTGGTGGCGAGATCGTCGGGGGACAGGAGTCGCTCGGAACACCTGAGCAGGAAGTCGGCGACCTCGTCTGAGAACGCCTGACTCGTCAGGATCCCCCGATAGTTGACCGGCCAGTTGTCGGGGTTCTCTGAAGCGAGGATCTGACGAACCAGGCCGACCTGCTCGGGGGTCGTCAGCGGTATGGGGCGATCGCCACCGGTCGCGGCCTCGATCAAGCGCAAGGCCAACGAGTGGAACGTCGCCACGTCGACCGGCACACCCGTCTCTCCCACCTCCTTCTCGATCCGCTCTCTCAGCTTCGCCGTGGCGCGGCGAGAAAAGGACACCACAACCACCTGACGTGGTCGGGCTGCCCCCGAGGTGAGGATGTGGCCGACGCGACGAACGAGAAACTCTGTCTTCCCGGTACCGGGCCCGGCGACGATGACTTGCCGCCCGGTGATGTCGGCTACAGCCTCGGGCCACTCGGCAGGCTCGAGACGGGTCTGTTCCACCGCAGGAAGCGTATAGGTCAGGCTGCCGCCGGCAGAGTCGTGTCTGCGATCAGACTCGCGTCGATCCCGTGTGCGGCCAGATAGGCCACAGGATCAGAAAAGACATCGATCACCTGGTCGTCGTGGCTGTCTGTGTTGTCGAAAGTGCTCATGATCGACAAGTTACGACCTGGCACCGACAGATTCTCCGGCTGACCGCTTCTATTCACTTCCCCGACATAGGATCGGCTGACACGACATGGAACGGAGGACTCGTGGAGTCGGCGCGACCTGAATTCGACTCACAGATGTACAACGAGGCGGTCGGCCAGTTCAACCGGGTGGCCGAATTGATGGGACTCGACGACAACGTCGCCGACCGGCTTCGGGTCCCCCAGAAGTCGACGGTGGTGAGTTTCCCCTTTCGCCACGACAACTACACAGAAGTCGAGACCATCTTCGGATACCGGGTCCAGCACCTCACCACCATGGGCCCCACCAAAGGAGGGATCCGCTTCGACCTCGATGTCGATCTCGGTGAGGTGGCCGCGCTCGCCATGTGGATGACATGGAAGTGCTCGATTGTCGGTGTTCCGTTTGGCGGGGCCAAGGGTGGCGTCCGGATCAACCCGATGGAGCTGTCCCGGGCCGAACTGCAACGGGTCACCCGCAGGTTCACGATGGAGATCATCAACGTCATCGGGCCCGACACCGACATCCCCGCGCCCGACCTCGGTACCAACGAGCAGGTCATGGCGTGGCTCATGGACACCTATTCGCAACACGTCGGTCACGCAGTGCCTGCTGTCGTGACAGGGAAGCCCCCCGCCCTCGGCGGCAGCGTGGCGCGCCGGGAGGCGACCGGGCGCGGATTGATGTTCTTGTTGCCACAGGCGGCAAACGTCATCGACCTCGACCCGATCGGCGCTTCGGTGGCCATCCACGGATTTGGCAACGTGGGCAGGTATGCCGCGGTCGCCGCGGACGAGATGAAAGCGAAAGTGGTGGCGGTGTCAGACATTTCGGGGGCGATCTACAACCCCGATGGAATCGACGTCGCAGCCGTCGGGAAGTGGGTCGACGAGAACAGGTTCCTCGAGGGTTTCCCAGATGCTGACTTCATAGACGGTGACGCGGTCTTCGGTCTCGACGTCGACGTACTCGTCCCCGCCGCGATCCAGAATGTCCTGCGCGCAGACAACGCAAACGACGTCAAGGCGAAGCTCTTGATCGAAGGTGCCAACAACCCCACGACGTTGGAGGCTGATGACATCCTCCGTGACAAAGGAGTGTTGATCGTTCCCGACGTCCTGGCCAATGCCGGAGGTGTGACTGTCTCCTATTTCGAGTGGGTCCAGGATGTACAGAAGTACTTCTGGTCCGAGAACGAGACGGTCGGTCGGCTTCGCGAGATCATGACCCGAGCTTTCGACGACGTCCACAGCATCGCCATGAACGAGAACGTCGATATGCGCACCGCTGCGTTGATCAAAGCGATAAGACGGGTCGCCGACGCCAAGTTGGTACGAGGCGTCTTCCCGTAGAGCGCTCCCTTGTCAGGCGATCTTCTCGACCTCGACGAATGCGGGACAGATCTCCTGATAAGAGCACCAGTCACACAGCCGGCCGGGACGCGGTGGGAACCGATCATTGCTGATGGCTCGCTCGATTGCGGTCCACAACGCCCGAAGCTGGCCGTCCATGGCGTCCAGCTGACGCTCGTCGACCGGCAACCGGTAGAGGGTCGGCCCGTTCAGATAGAGGAGCCGCAACTCTTTCGGGGTCTCACCGAGGCGATTTCGGATCAGCAAGGCGTAGATCTTGAGTGCAAAGAACGATGCGAGTGCGTACTGCTCGGGCGGCGCCTTGCCCGTCTTGTAGTCGGTGATCACGAGCCTGCCGTCGCCGTCGCGGTCGATCCTGTCCAGGATCCCACGGATCACGATGCCGTCGAGGTCTTCGAGCATGTCTAGCTCGCGGTCTTCTGGCTCAAATGTCGTCGGGTCTTCTATCGAGAAGTAGTTGGCGAGCAGGGCCATGCTCTCGATGCCCCACTCCCTCTCCTCGTCGATGGTCGTGAAAAGACCCTCGAACTCTTCCTCGCCCCTGATCTCGGTCCAGGCCTGGCGAAACAGGTCGTACAGACGCTCCGGGGTTCGTCTTTCCTCGGGGTCGTCGAAGAGACGCTGCAACGCGAGATGGGCTGTGGTACCACGGGCCTGATAGATCGATGTCGGCTCGGGTATCCGGTCTATCGCTCGGAACTTGAACAGTTGCGGGCAGGACTTGAAGTCGCCAGCGCGGCTGGGGGAGAGAGTTTCCAGCCCGGTCTTCATCCCATTGCGGGAACTCGGTGCACCTATCTCGACAACCACGACTCCGATCATAGGAACGGGCTCCGACAGATTCGGGTCAGTGGCTGATGGTCTTTGGTTCCTCGCCCGGGTCGGGGAAGCCGGTCCGAGGCACCGGCACGGTCCTCGTCCGGTCGAGACGTCGCGCCGGGCCGGTGAAGGCCAGCGCAACTATGGCGACCATCAACCCGGCCCCGAGCAGGGTCTGCTGCACGCCGACGACGGCGGCCACCGCCGGTGCGATGGCCAAGGGAAGGAGATGTCCCACCTCGGAGTGGATGTGGTTGACTCCCATGATCCTCCCCACGAGACGATCAGGAGAATTGACCTGCACCATGGTGCGGTGGAGGGGAGCCATCAGCCCGATGATCACACCCCAGAAGGGTGCGGCGAAGACGACGACCGAAAGCAGGTCGGTGCCCACGTAGGCGAGCACTCCCACTGCGTTCATTCCGACCAGGACGGTCAGCCAGAAGGCAGTCCGGTATCGCTCGGGAAGACGCCCGGCGATCAGCGTGCCCCCTACCAGCCCGATCCCGAAGATCGAGTTGACCCACCCCAGCGTTTCGACTTCCACCCCGAGCACATCGCGGTAGAAGATCGGCTCCAGTGAACTGAACGTCCCGAAGAGCAGCCACACGGCAGTCCCCAAGAAGATGTAGAAGCGGAGCCGGGGACTGCCGTAGGCAAATGAGAAGCCTTCGCGGAGCTCGGTCAGACCCCCTCCGTGGGCGCCACCCTCGTGGAGACGACGCACCTTCACCGGGATGAGGATCACGACGGCGACCAGGGACGTGACCGCGTCTAGAACGAAGATTGCGTCGATCCCGACCGAGCCCGCGAGGAGCGCTCCCACCGCCGGTCCGACGACAAAGGCGGTCCACGAGGCGCCCTCGATCCACGAGTTGATCTTGGCCAGCCTGTCTTCGTCATCGGTGAGGAAGGGGCCGAAGGACGAAATGGCGGTGAAGACAGGGGTGCCGACCAGTCCGAGCACGAAGGTGGCGATGGCCAGGGTCGGGATCGTGTCGGTGAATATGAGAGCCAACGCTGCGGGGACGAAGAGGACCTCGCCGACCATGACCACCCGTCTCGGGTCAAACCTGTCGACGAGCACTCCGGCAACCGATGCACCGATCAGCGAGGCCAGTCCGAGAGCGGCCATGACAAGAGCGAGTTGGGATGGTGTGGCTTCGAGTTCGAAGGCGGCCTTGCCCCAGATGCCAACGAAGAAGGCGGCCTCACCACCAACCCGGGATATGAACCGGGCCGTTACGACGGCGCGAACGTTTCGGTCTGACCACACAGCCTGCCGACGGTAACGGGAGAGACCAGGTGGTTCCTCTCAATTGCGCAGCGCGAAAACCCTTCCTAGGACGCGAAAACAAAGCCCGGATCGACCTTGACGGGTTTGAAGACCCTCGCGTACCTTCCGCTCTACCGAACGAGGGCAACCTCGATCGGGGAAGGAGAGACTTCGGTCTCTCTGGACAGCCACCCATCCTGGGGCCCGCTTTCCAGGTGAGTGGCAGCAGAACCCCGAGAGGGCTGCGGCTCCGGCCAAGGCTTTCTCGGGGTTTCTCGCGTCTGACGGCCGCTCTTCGGTCACACGGGGACGCCGTACCGGGTTGTCTCGTTCCTCGTCGGTGTCGGATACAGCATCGCCCACCAGAGCAGGGCAGAGGCAGCTCCGAGATGCCATAGGCCATGCGGTTGGACGACAGAGCCGGGGTCACACAGGGGTCCACCGGTGGCCCCGAGCCGCCCGATCAGGGCCACGACGGCCAAGAGGGCGAGGGGACCGATGAGTGCACGCCACGATGCCCCGCTTCTCAGGTCTCTGCCGATGGCAAATGTCACTACCCCAACCAAAAACCAAAGAGTGACATCGTGGACCAGTTGCCCCCATGAGGGCATCGGGCCGTGGAAGACGAAGGATCCGATCCCGGTTCCGATCGCACCCACACCTACCCAGACCCGTTCGGTCCTGACGAGGATGACGATGCCTACCACGATGAATCCGAGTGCGGTCAGCGAATTGACCCTCTGACCGAGCAACTCGCCGGCCACCGCCTCGCAGTCCTTGAGCGCTCCCACCAGCCCGAGTAAACCAGCTCGGTCTTTCCCCGTCACAGCTAGGGAAACGAACGATGCGCGAAAACTGATTGACACCTCGCGAAAAACAATGAGGGTCTCGACTTGTCATGCCAGGGACCGTGGTCTACTTTTCCCGCCACGTCGACGGGGAAACCCGACGACGGCGACCGACACGGCGGGCAACCGCCGGACTGGTCGGACTGGAGGGCCGGCTTGCCGGTTCGAGAGTCGACTGGAAGTCTCGGGAAACTGAGGCGGAAGGTTTGGTCGGAGCCCGGACGGGGATCCTTCGGGATCGTCGAGCGGTGAAGACCAGGGCAGATTGAGAGGTCTGCCGAGGCAGGCTCGAAAGAGTCGGTCACGATCGATCGAGAGGTCGGTCGGAGGCCAGGTCGCAAGGCCAGTGCCGACGGTGATTCTCACGAATCACCAACAGCAGTGGGACTTGTCCTACTGCGACTCCCAATCGGAGTTGGGTCCCCGGCCCGACACCGGTTGGACTGAGAGCCCCGAGAGGGTTGAGGCTTCGGCCTTCGGCTCCCTCGGGGTTTCTCGCGTCTGGCCAGCCAATCTCCTACGAGCAGTGCCCGACCGGTCGCGCCGTTAATCTCCCGCCACATGGGTTACCCAAGAAGGCTGCTCAGCGATGGTGAGGTCATAGAGGCAGAGTTCCGGCCCCACTGGTCCGGAATCATCAGGGAGGGTCTCACCATCCTCGCCGGGGTCGTGGCCTCAGCGGTTGCCATCTGGCTCGAGGCGCCTGCATGGGTCCCTGTGGTGATCGCAGGTCTCGTCCTTGTGCTCGTAATCGGTGGGATCGTCCGCTGGGCCAACACGCTGCACGTGGTCACCAATGAGCGCCTCATATACCGTGCCGGGCTGATCGCGAAGCAGGGGACCGAGATTCCTCTGGAGGTGATCCAAAACGTTGCGTTCAATCAGACGTTCTTCGAGCGCATATTCGGGACCGGTGACCTGATGATCGAGTCGGCGGGGACCCACGGGCAGACCCGCTACAAGGACATCCCGAAACCCGAAGCAGTCCAGTCGCTCATATACAAGATGCGGGAACTGCGGATGCGAGGAGATGGCTCGGGTGTGACAGATGGTTCCGACGACCTCTCCCAACTCGAGCGTCTCGCCCGGCTCCACGACCAGGGAAAGCTCACAGACACCGAATTCGAGTCTCAGAAAGCCAAGCTGTTGGGAGGTGAACTCTGATGCACATGCAAGACGATTTCCCGCTTCTGCTGTCGACCCTCTACGACCACGCCGTGTGGATCTATCCCGACCAAGAGATCGTGTCGGTTGAGGCCGATAGATCGATAACGCGGTGGACCTACGGGCAGATAGATCAGCGCGTCCGCAAACTGGCGAGCGCCTTCAAGTCTCTAGACATCGACGAGGGAGAACCGGTCGGAACGTTCGCGTGGAACAACCACCGTCACCATGAGCTCTACTGGGCTACCGCAAACACGGGCCGGATCTGTCACACGATCAACATCCGTCTCTTTCCCGATCAGATCATCTACATCATCAACCACGCCGGGGACAAGGCGATGTTCATCGACCCCGACCTCGTTCCGCTGATAGCTCCGCTGGTCGACCGGTTCGAGACCGTTGAAACGTTTGTGATCATGGGGGATGAGGCGAGCGACTCGATTCCGGGGTCCGTGGCTTACGACGACCTGATCGCCGACCAGGAAGAGCACGGGTCCTGGCCACTCCTCGACGAGCGGTCGCCAATGATGTTCTGCTACACGTCGGGAACGACCGGGAACCCCAAAGGCGTGGCCTACACCCAGAGGTCCACATACCTGCACACCATCTCGAACCTCGCCAGCTTCTCGATAGTCCCGTCTGACAACGTCCTTCCTGTGGTCCCGATGTTCCACGCGTCAGCCTGGGGGTATCCGTTCATGGCAACTGCCAAGGGCGCCAAACTGACCTACCCCGGCCCTGACATGTCACCCGAGGGTCTGGTCAAGCTCTTCACCGAGGAGCAGGTCACCTTCAGTGCGGGAGTGCCCACGGTGTGGCTCGGGATCAAGGCCTACCTCGATAGCCATCCCGAGACGGACGTGTCGTCGATCCGGGCATTCCTCTGTGGCGGGTCGGCCGTCCCTCGCTCGATGATCGAGGCATTCTGGCGTGACCGCGGGATCAGAGTGATACAGGGCTGGGGCATGACCGAGACCAATCCGGTGGCTTCGATGGCCTATCTCAAGCCCCACATGGAAGATTGGGAGATCGAGGACCAGCTGGACAGGCTCGAGACGGCAGGTATCCCCACCGCCGGACTGCAGGTGAAGATCGTGGATGAGATAGGTGAGGAGTTGCCTCACGATGGGGAAGCCTTCGGGGAGTTGCTGATCAGAGGTCCGTGGATCGCCGCCGAGTACTACAAGGACGACCGGACTCCGCAATCCTTCGAGGAGGGCTGGCTGCGCACCGGGGATGTCTGCAAGATCACACCCGAGGGCTACATCCGTATCACCGACCGGGCGAAAGACGTCATCAAGTCGGGTGGGGAGTGGATCAGTTCACTGGACGTCGAGAACGAGCTGATGGCCCATCCCGCTGTGGCCGAGGCCACTGTCGTGGGTCTGAAACACGTGAAGTGGCAGGAGCGGCCAGCAGCATTCGTCGTGTTGGCCTCCGGCGCCGAGGTGACACAGGATGAGTTGCTGAAGCATCTGGAGCAGCGAGTTGCCAAGTGGTGGCTGCCCGACGAGATCGTATTCATCGACGAGATCCCGAAGACCGGCACAGGAAAATTCGACAAGAAGGTCGTCCGTGACCAGTACGCAGACTTGCTGATGGAGGACTAGCTCAGCCACCGTTCAGCTTGGGCGGTCGTCAAGTTGTTACCGGTGAGCACGGTGGCGACAGTCTGCCCCGAATGCTCGGCGGGATCGACCATCAGTGCGGCGACACCGACGGCTGCGGAGGGCTCGACGACCTGGCCCGTCGTGTCACGGATCAGCTTCATCGCCTCGATCATCCTTTGGTCGTCGACAACCAGCACGTCGTCGACGAGTTGCACCATGTCCGCCAACGCCTCGGGGACTGGGACCCGCACAGAGATTCCCTCGGCGATGGTTCTGGCGTGATGCCGGGCGATCATCCGTCCCTTCTTGAATGAGACAGCCATTGCGTCGGCTCCCTTTGCCGCCACACCGATCACTCTTGTGTCGGCTGAGGCCGCCCTGGCCCACCTACCGATCCCGTTGACGAGCGCACCGTTGCCGAGAGGGACGAGGATCACATCCACCTCGTGCTCGCGGAGGAGTTCCACAGCGATCGTTCCGGCGCCCTCGGAGATCTCTGGCTCCTTTCCGTCCTCGATCATCCACGATCCGGTCTCCCGGCAGAAGGTCTTGGCCGCTGCCTTGGCAGCGTCGAAGTCGTCCCCGGTCTGACGAATGTCGGCACCCAGGTCGGCGATCCGATCCAACTTCAGCGGGTTGGCATTTCTGTCGGCGAAGACGACAACGTCACGACCCCGGGACCGCCCTGCATATGCCATGCCTTGTCCGAAGTTGCCAGTGCTGGCGCAGACGAGAAGATGGTCATCGCTTCGCTCCACCACCCTCCGCACGAAGTAGTCGGCGCCGCGACCCTTGAACGACCCGATCGGGTTGTGGGTCTCCTCCTTGAGCACCAACCGACAGCCGAGGACTTCGGATAGCTCTGTTGCCTCGTACTGAGGGCTATCGAGGAACGCTGGATCGATGGCAGCGGTCGCCTCGATGATGCCCACCAGCGACAGACGGTGATGGGGGAGCGGGTCGTATAGACCCGAGCTCAAGTGTCCAGGCTCATTGTGTGACGCGGGCCGCCACCCGGAACGTGTGATCGTCGCCGGCTCCCGCTTCGGCTGCTGCGAGCACGGCATCGGCCTGCTCAGGGGTCAGGTCTTCCACCAGGCAGAACTCATTGCCAAAAGGGTCACGCATGACAGCCCAGTCGATCAGTGGTCTTCTTCCCGGGAGCGAACCGGGGCGGGGATAGATGGACGGAGCCTTCTTGATCCTGCCTCCAATAGCGACGATTGCTTCGACGGCGGCATCGACCCCGTGACGGGGTGTGATGTCGACGTGGCACCGGTTGGTCTCGGTTCCCTTGATGGATGGACGTGCCTGCAGGATCATCTCGGCGTGCCACGGGTCTGGTGTGCCCAGCCATGAGAAACGTTCCGCGTAGTTGCTACCGATCACCTCCAGACCGGTCACCTCGCTCCAGAAACGCTCAGCGGTCACGAGATCGCCGACGTCGAGGACCACACAATGGAGTGTTCCGATACCCATGGGCGGCGACCATACGATGTCCCGATGCTCGTTCGCGCCGAGACATCAGGAGATGTAGACGCCATCGACGAGGTCTTGGCCGATGCCTTCGGGGGAGCCGACGACAGCGGACCACCGGCCGAAGTCGGTCTGGTGCACCGCTTACGCGCCTCTGATGTCTGGATACCTCATCTGTCATTGGTCGCCGACATCGACGACGCGGTGGTGGCTCACTGTCTCTGCACGCGGGGACGGCTCTCCGGAGACCCTGTACTGGCGCTCGGCCCCATCGGGGTACTCAGCTCCCACCAGGGGAAGGGAGTCGGGACGTCGCTGATGCACTCGGCGATCGACGTCGCCACTGGAATGGGCGAAGCTCTCATCGGTCTCGTCGGAGATCCGAAGTACTACGGGAGGTTCGGCTTCGTCGCTGGGGCCAGCGTCGGTGTCGATCCACCGGAGCCCGCCTGGGGTCGATATTTCCAAGTGCTGGTCCTGAGTGACGCTGCTCCCACCCCTGGGACCTTCGTATATCCCGAACCGTTCATGAGTCTCGGCTGAGGCCCCGACCCTCGAATGAGGCCTCGATTTCAATTGAGGGCGACTATCGCCCCGTTGAGCACCGCGGCGAACCCCACCCACAAGATGTATGGCACGAAGAGATAGGTCGCGACCCGACTGTGTGGCCACATGACGGCGGCAGTCCAGATCGTCACGCCGAGCAGAACCACAATCGAGATGAGAGCCCAGAGTGGTTCCTGCGCACCGAAGAACAGAAGCGTCCAACCCAGGTTGAGGATCAACTGGATGAACCACGGAACCGTGGTTCGGGCACGGCCTCCGTTACGCCACGCCAGCCAGCCGGCGACCGCGATCATCACGTAGAGGATCGTCCACACCAGGCCGAAGAGGAACGACGGTGGATAGAACACTGGTTTGTCGAGGTTTTCGAACCAGGCACTCTCCACCGAACTGCGTGTGACCAGCGAACCCAGGTAGGCGACCAAGCCGGTAGCGACGCCGAACACGAGGAGACTGCGCAGCGTTGGCCACCACCCATCGGTTCCACCCGGAGATGAAGAGACAGTCGTATGCATGGCGATGGTTACCCCAACCCGAGAGAACGAAATCGCCACCACCACTCAGAGTGGTTGGATCAGCTCAAGGGATCTCGATGAGCTCGCCCGAGTTGAGATCTAGGACGAACTCCTTGTCACTCTTCGAATCCGAGATGAACTCGGCCATCGTCGCACCTTGCCGACGGACCACCCACCAGGCGTATAGCTCTGATCCACCCTGCATGAATCGGGTCTTCCCCTCACGAGCACTGGTCACCGCCTCTCGCTCGTTCTCGAACTCCCCGAGGACGGTCTCCGTCGGCTCGGACCTGTTGTCGTGTTCGACGAACTCAACAGCCTCGAACATGTCTGCCTCCTCTGCCCGATATTAGCGAACGGCCACGGACAGTGGCCCGGTTTATGCTCTCCACGTGAGCTCGTTCCACAAATTCTGGGGTGAGATCGCGATCTGGGTCAATGGGCTGGTCGGTCTCTGGGGGATCGCCATGTTCCAGGCTCGATCGGTCCCCCGGTTGTTCTACGGGGCGGTCGGCCTGGCGATTTGCTCGATGCTGCTCCAGGTCTTGGTGGGGGTGGTCGTCATGCAGGTCGATGATGTGGACCCGGGACAGCAGCATGCCTTCTACGGTGTAGTGATCGCTGCCACGTTCGCTTTCGCCTACATATACCGAGTCCAGTTCAGAAAGCGGCCTGCGGTGTACCTGGGACTCCTTCTACTGTTCACGATGGGTCTAGGAATCAGAGGGATAATGACTTACGGACTGGATTTCTGATGTTGCTCCAGGGCAAGAAGCTGCTGATCACGGGTGTGCTCACCGACGACTCGATCGCCTGGCATACGGCAAGAGTCGCCCAAGAGGAGGGTGCCGAGATCGTGTGCACCGGCTTCGGTCGGGGTCTGCGTCTCACTGAACGATCCGTGCAACGTCTCCCCGAGTCTTGTGATGTGCTCGAGCTGGACATAAACGACCAGGGCCACGTCGAAGCGGTCGCCGCCGATCTCGATTCTCGGTGGGGCCGGATCGACGGTGCCTTGCACGCAATAGCGTTCGCACCAGACGATGCCCTGGGTGGCAACTTCCTGAACACTCCCGTGGAGTCGGCGCAGACCGCGTTCACCGTTTCCGCCTTCTCGTACAAGACGTTGGCTGTGGGTCTTCTCCCTTTGTTCAAACAGGCGGGTGGGGGTGCACTGGTGGCGATGGACTTCGACAACACACAGGCATGGCCGGCCTACGACTGGATGGGTGTCGCCAAGAGTGCGCTGCAGAGTGTCACCCGTTATCTGGCTCGAGACCTCGGGCCCTACGCGGTGAGGGTCAACGCGGTGTCGGCGGGCCCACTGGGGACCGTGGCAGCCAAGTCGATTCCGGGCTTTGCCAGGTTCGACCACGTCTGGGGGGAGCGCTCTCCACTGAAATGGGACACCTCAGACCCAGACCCGGTCGCTCGAATGGTCTGTGTCCTCCTCAGCGACTGGGCCAAGATGACTTCGGGTGAGATCGTCCACGTCGACGGTGGCTTCCATGCCGTTGCCGCAGGTGTGGAAAGCGACTGAACCTCAGATCGAGGCGTGAATAGCGGAGGTCGCCGCCGGCAGATCGAGAACGAACGTGGCACCGCCGCCCTCTGTGGCCTCGACCCGCACCGAACCCTTCATGACCTCGGTGAGGCTCTTGACGATGGAGAGACCGAGGCCAGTGCCACCCCGGGACCTGGTGTCTGACTGATCGAGCTGGGTGAAACGTTCGAAGATGCTGTCTCTCTGCCCTTCCGGGATCCCGGGCCCGTGGTCTACTACCGCGATCATCGCCCGGTTGTTCTTCTGCCAGGCGTAGAGCTCGACGGGGGAGTCCGGGGCGTATTTGGCAGCGTTCTCGACCAGGTTGATGAGTATCCGGGCGAAGTGGTCTCGGTCCGCCATCACCGCGAGGTTGGGTGGCTCCACTGTCATGCTCGGCTCTACCGAGACCACCCGATTCACCTCGTCGAACATCTCCTTGATCTCGACCATCTCGGGATGGACCGGGATAGCGCCCCTATCGATCCGTGACACCACGAGGAGGTCTTCGATGAGTCTCTGCAGCCGACCAGCCTGACGTCGCGCGCTGATGAGAAGCTGCTGAGACGTCGGCTCCGGCGGCGCCAACTCCGGACGGTTGACCGTGTCGAGCGAGCCGATGATCGAAGTGAGCGGGCTACGAAGCTCGTGGCTGACCGTTGACACGAAGTCCGATTTCATCTGAGCCACTTCCTCGAGACGACGTGTCATCTCCGCCTGCGCCTCGTACCTCCCGATCTGGCTCAGAACCAAACCGGCGGGTGCGGCGAGCGATCCCAACTGCTCGAGTTGGTCCTCGCTGAAGTCGCCTTCATACGGATCGCCGACGACGATCACACCCACCCTCATCGACTCGACCTTGAGAGGGGCGACCAAAGCCTGTTTCAACCCGAGATCCTTGAGCAGCACATGTGATTCGGTCTCTTCGTCCACGCGCTTGACGTAGATCGGTTTGGCTGCCCGATAGGTCTGTGCCACCACACTCGGTGCGTTTATCTCCACCGATATGGGGTCGGTGTCCAACGGATAGCCGTTCACCCAGATCGGGCTCATCACCTCGAGGCGGTGCAGGTCGCCGTCGTGGAGTAGGACCACCCCCACCTGGGCGTCTAGGTACTTGCAGATCGTCCCGATTAGGTGGGGAACGATCTCGGCGAGCGACTCGGCCCTGGCGAGAGTGGCGCTCACCGCATAGAGACGCTCGAAATCGAGACGCTGCTGTTCCAGCTTCGCCTCTTTGCCGTAAGAGGTGACCGCTTCCCTCTCGAACTCGATCCCGACAAGGGCGGTTGCAGCCGCCACCACCAGAACGACGACGATCGGGGCGGCCACGCCGCCGAACGTCGTCGCCTCAACTGTGTTGAAGGCGATGAACGACATGGCGAGAGCGATGATGATCGTGACCAGCCCGTGCGCCCACCAGACGAGGAGGAGGCCGGAGACTGCGGCGACACCGAAGAGGATCGGCTCGGCCGCGGTGGTCAGATCCGGGATCACAGCGAGTGCGGTGATCCCGCCGATGAGGCCGAGCAACCACCCGGTCGCCGCCCAAGCGGCGGCCGGAGAGCGCATGACGCGGTCCCAACGGATGGCGGTGGAGAGAATCAGGAGGGCGGCGAGGGCTGCCATCGGCACGAAGAAGCGAGGTTCGGTGAACAACTGGGTGCCGTCCTCGCCCAGCGGGCTTCGGACGGCCTGATAACCGAGGACGATCAGGATTATCCATGCCACTGCCGAGGCACGGCGAAGCAGCGACGCCCGAAATCGGGCCATCGACTCGTTGACCGTCGCTGCCGGAGTCTCGTTAGTCACGGGGTTGAGCTCTCACTGAAAGTATTGTCGGCGTTTCTCCAGGTCTTATCGAGGATTGTTGTTGGCTCTGCGTTCTTTTCTGGATGGCGCTCTGTTCGCCGAAGTGTATGGAGACGGCCCGGCGAGAGTCCTCGCATTGCACGGGTGGGGAAGGAGAGGCAACGACTTCGCAAAGTCACTCGGGGATCTGCCCGCCATAGCCCCCGATCTGCCCGGGTTTGGTGCCTCACCAGTGCCTCCTGAGGTCATCGGTGCCGATGCCTACGCCGACATGATCGCCAAGATCCTCGACACATTCGATAGGCCTCCAGTCCTCGTTGGTCACTCGTTCGGCGGGCGGGTTGCAGTGTGTCTGGCAGCGAAGCACCCGGATCGTGTGGATTCGCTCGTTCTCACCGGAGTGCCTCTGGTACGTCTCGCCCCGGGACGACGACCACCCGTTGGCTATCGGATGATCAGGTGGCTCAATTCCGTAGGCGTCGTCTCCGACGAACGGTTGGAGAGTGAGAAGAAACGCCGCGGATCGGCGGACTATCGGGCTGCAGACGGAGTGATGAGGGACATCCTGGTGACCGTGGTCAACGAGAGCTACGAGGAGCAGATGAGTCGCATCTCTTCACCTGTATCGATGCTCTGGGGGGAGAAGGACACCGAAGTGCCGGTGGCCGTGGCCGCGGCAGCAGCGAAGCTGTTTGCCGACGCCGACCTCGAGGTACTGGAGGGAGTGGGCCACTTCGTCCCAATCGAAGCACCAGATGTGTTGAGACACGCCGTGCTCGAGGCCATGAGATGACCTGGTGGTTGGTTGCGGCCAGCGTCGGAGCAGCCCTGCCGGCCGGGCTTCGCTGGCTCCGTGTCGCCCAACGGGAACACTATCTGCCCGGCGAGGTGACCCGGTTCTCGGTCAGGTGGTGGGAGACGACGGGGAGTGTCAACAGGACGCTCTGGGTCTTCGCCCTCTTTGCGATCCTCTGGTCGGTCACGATGTACCCGTGGGCAGCCTTGGTGGTTCCGGTGGTGGCGGCAATCGGGCCGATCGGCCTCTCGACCAAGGGCACCACATCGCCACTCGCATGGACTCCCCGTCTGCGTCGTGTCGCCGTGGTTTCGGGCCTCATGTTGGCGCTCTCATTCATCGTCGGGGGTGTGCTCGACGAGCCTTGGCTGGTGGCAACATCGCTCTTCTTGCTAGCGAGCATCGTCGACCTGGCGTTGGTGATTCTTCGTCCGTACGAGAAGCACAGGGGTGACGAGTGGGTGGACAAGGCCGCCGCCAAGTTGGCAGCTGTGGGTCCCGAGGTCGTGGCGATGACAGGGTCGTACGGGAAGACGACTACAAAGAACTACCTCGCCCACTTGCTCGGAGGGTCGAGACGGGTAGTCGCCAGCCCGGCCTCGTTCAACAACCGGATGGGTCTGGCTCGGGCGATCAATGAGAATCTGGCTCCCGGAACCGAAGTGTTCATCGCCGAGATGGGGACGTACGGATACGGAGAGATCGCCGAGTTGTGTGAGTGGATCAGCCCCAAGGTGGCGGCGATGATCTCGGTCGGGCCGGTCCATCTCGAGCGGTTTGGCACGACCCGGGACATCGCTCTGGCAAAGTCTGAGATCCTCGAGCGTGCCGAGGTGGGGGTGATCTGTGTCGACTACCCCGAGCTTCGCCGTATCGCCGACGAACGCAGGGAGGACCTACCGATCATCGAAGTGTCCTCGGCCGGTGGCATCCACGTAGCGGGAGAGCGGGTGATAGGGCTGCCCCGGGGGGTGTTCGCAGAGAATCTCGCCGTCGCACTCGGGATAGTCGCTGCCCTCGAGATCCCTCTGCCCGAGGTTCTGGGCCGGGTGGCGGACCTGCCAAAGACCGAGCACCGACAGACGAAGATGACCGGGGCCGGCGGTTTCATCATCATCGACGACACGTTCAACTCGAATCCGGATGGGGCCCGGTCGGCGCTCCATGAGTTGGTGGGTGCGACAGCGGGGGGACGCTCGGCGGTGGTGACGCCCGGGATGGTGGAGATGGGACAGCGCCAGGAAGCCGAGAACGAGGACTTTGCCAGGTCGGCAGCTGCCCTGGTCGACCATTTCGTCGTGGTGGGTCGGACAAATCGTGAAGCGTTGTTGAGAGGTTCTGCCAACGGGAAGGCATCGGTTACCGTCGTCGGCTCACGGGAAGACGCAGTCGAATGGGTGAGGGAAAACCTCGGCCCCGGCGACGCGGTCCTCTACGAGAACGACTTGCCCGACCATTACCCATGAACAAATGAGCTCAGCAGTTGTATTCGGAGGCCCCTCCGATGAGCACGACATCTCGATCCTCACCGGTCTCCAGGTGGCGCGCGCCGTCGATGGCATCGCGGCGATCTATTGGTCGAAGTCGGGGGAATGGCATCTGGTCGACCCAGGATTGGAAGCTGGCGACTTCGTCGATGGTGTGCCCCGAAAAGCTCGAGAGCTCTCGTTCGTGGGTGCACCGGGTCAGGGATTCGTCGCCAAGAAGAGACCTCTGTCCCTCGAGGCTGTATTCATCGCCTGCCATGGCGGCCCGGGCGAGGACGGCACACTGCAGGGGATGCTCGATCTGGCCGGGCTTCGGTACACCGGCACTGGCCAGGCGGCCTCGGCACTCGGCATGGACAAACTCGCATTCGGGGCCGCCATGGCGGCCACAGGGCTTCCCACCCTTCCCCGATCCCTCGTGGCCACCGGTGACGAACCGGCCCCGGTCTTCGAGGGGCCTTACATCGTCAAGCCACGTTTTGGTGGTTCTTCGATCGGGATCGAGATCGCAGCCGACTGGGAGACCGTGCGCGCTCTGAAGACCTCATCTCGGTTCTTCGACCAGGGTGCTGTGGTTGAGCCGTTCTTGAGTGGGAGCAGAGACCTTCAGGTAGCGGTTCGCACCTATCCGCAGTGGGAGTTGTCGGCGATCGAGGCTCCGGCGAGGTCGAGTGAAGGTATCTACAGCTACGACCAGAAATATCTCGCCTGGGGTGGTGAGGTGAGTGCCGGGCGTGAACTACCGGCGAAACTCGATGACGCCATCGAGAAGGGAATCGCCGACCTGTCGCGTCGGGTGACCGACGTGACAGGATTGCGCGGGATGACCCGGATCGACTTCCTGGAGAAGGACGGCGAATTGTTCGTGAACGAGGTGAACACGATCCCGGGGTCGATGTCGGCCTATTTGTGGATCGAACCGCCCATCGATCGGGCCCGGTTGTTCCGGGACATGCTTGCGGAGGCAGCGGCGGGAACCACCCGTGTGTTCTCCACCGCGGGCAGCGATGGCACCGCGCTGCGCAGCGCCGGCACCATCGCCTCGAAACTTGGTTAGATGGTCTCTAGAGGTGCACCACCGGGCAGGTGAGGGTGCGGGTTATGCCGTCGACGGCCTGAATCCGGGCCACCACAAGCTTGCCGAGTGAATCGACGTCTTCGCTGCTCGCCTTGACTATCACGTCGTAGGGGCCGGTCACGTCATCTGCGTTCTCGACGCCGGGGATGTTGCGGACTTCCTCTGCAACGACGGCGGCCTTGCCGACCTCCGTCTGGATCAGGACATACGCCTGGACCAAGTGAGCCTCCTATCGCTCTTGTAGTTGGGCGACACTAGTGAAGTGACTGATGACGTGTCTCCGGTGATTCGTGATCGACTGTGCATGCGGTGTGCCATCACGATTACGCGATGTCTGGGGGCGTTCGATCGAGCATGCAACAGCCGCCCGCAGCGGCAATCGGTTGCACGTTGGCTCAGGAAGAGGCCGAGACCTAATACCCGTCCTGGCCGAGACGGATCGAGGAGACGAAGGTACGACCATCCTCGTCGACGGGGTCGAAGAGGATGCGTTGGCCCTGGCGGAGGGTGCGGAAGACCGATCCCTGGAGGGAGCCGGGTCTGAGATAGACCTCGGATCGGTCCGCGTCGCGCACCACGATGCCAACCCCCGTCACCGGGTCGTAGGTCTTGACGACGCCCTGGTCCATGCCGGCGAGCTTAGGCCTTGACGATCTTCCCGGCGCGGATGCAGGAAGTGCACACGCGGGCGCGACGGGTGTTGGAACCGTCCTTGACCCGAATCTTCTGGATGTTGGGGAGCCATCGGCGGTTGTTGCGCTTGTGGGAGAAGCTGACGGTCTTCCCGTAGCTGGGCTCCTTGCCGCAAATCTCGCAGCGATACGACATGACAAGTACTCCTGGAGTGGTCAGTGGATGTACGGGGACCCCCGTAGATCGGTTTCGATGATAGCGAGCGGTCATGGGAAGACGTAGTCCACCATTACCGTGCCGACCGTGGCAACACTCAGCCGGCTCGCCGAGGTAGATGTCGCCGAAGTCAAGGGTCTCGGTGGGAAACGCGCCGAAGGTCTGCACAACAACGGCATCGCGACCGTGGCCGATCTGCTCTATCACGTTCCAAACCGCTATATCGACAGGTCGTTGAAGTCCGAGATCGCCAAGGTTCCTCTTGGCCAGGAGGTAACGATCATCGGAACCGTCAGGTCGGTGAAGGACCGGAGACCCCGTCGCAACCTCCACATCATCGAGGCGATCGTCGAGGACGAATCGGCCCGAATCAAAGCCGTCTGGTTCAACCAGAGTTTCCGGATCCGTCAGCTGGAGAACGCCAGCGAGGTGGCGTTCTCAGGTGTGGTCGAGTCGTTTCGGGGGTCGTTGCAGATGAAGTCGCCAGAGGTCGATGTCCTGGGGAGTCGCGCCGAAGGGCTGACGGTGGGACGAGTGGTGCCGGTCCACCCCGGGATCGGTGGTGTCAGCCCGGGCCACATGAGACGAGCCGTCCACAACGCCCTGCAACGCTCCCGTCCCATCGACGACGTGGTCCCTGGCGAGATCCTGGCCCGCCACGGTCTCATGGAGAGGGACCGCGCTTTCGGCTCGATCCACTTCCCCGAGACCCTCGACGAGGTGGCACCGGCGAGGCGACGGCTGGTCTACGACGAGTTGTTCCGGCTCGAGCTGGCGCTTGCAATGCAGAAACGTCACCAGGAACGCAGCTCCAAGGGGATAGTTCACGACGGGACTGGGGAGCTGGTCGACAGGTTCCTCGGCGGGCTTCCCTATGACCTGACCGCAGCCCAGAAGCGGGTGCTCGGCGAGATCGAGGCGGATCTCGCCAGGTCCTTCCCGATGCATCGGCTTCTCCAGGGCGAAGTCGGCTCGGGAAAGACAGTCGTGGCAGTGGCGACCTTGCTGCGCGGCATCGAAGGAGGGTGGCAGGGAGCGCTCATGGCCCCCACCGAGGTGCTCGCCGAACAACACTATCTCGGTGTCCGCAGTCTGCTCGGTGACGCCGGTCTCTCCCCGCCGCTCGGTGACACCCATCTCGGCATGGACAGTCTCTTCGCCGAGCAGAACGACGGGCCCGCAGTCCACATAGCGCTTCTCACCGGTTCGACGGCCGCTGCCAACTACGACCCCGATATCCGACGGGAGGCTCTGACACGCGACATCGCCGCGGGGCAGGTCGACCTGGTCGTGGGCACCCACGCCCTCATCCAGGAGGGTGTCGAGTTCTCCAGACTCGGGGTGGCGGTCGTCGACGAGCAGCACCGGTTTGGGGTGGCGCAAAGGGTGATGCTGCGCGAGAAGGCCGAGACAGCCGATCCTGATCTGCTGATCATGACCGCCACACCGATCCCCAGGACCCTTTCGATGACCATGTACGGAGATCTGGAAGTGTCACTGATCGACGAGATGCCCCCGGGCAGAACCGCAGTCGACACCCGTCTCATATCCCGAACCGAGGAGGCTCGAGCCTGGGAGTTGATCGTTTCCGAGGCAGGGGAGGGACGTCAGGCCTTTGTCGTGTGTCCCCTAGTGGACGACAGTCCCAAGATCGAGGCGGCTTCGGCAACCGCCGAGCACGATCGGCTAGCACTGCTCATGCCCGATCTGAGCATCGGGTTGATTCATGGACAGCTTCGTCCTGCTGAAAAGGAGGCAGTGATGGCGGCGTTCCGTGCCGGCGATCTCGACGTATTGGTGGCGACGACTGTGATCGAGGTGGGCATCGACGTGCCAAACGCCACGGTGATGGTCATCGAGGACGCCCATCGCTTCGGGCTCAGCCAGCTGCACCAGCTGCGTGGTCGTGTCGGCCGTGGCACCCATCCCGGTGTCTGCATCCTCCTCTCCGATCCCACGACGACCGAAGGGGAGGAGCGTCTCACCGCCATGGTCCAGAGCACCGATGGGTTCCGTCTCGCCGAGGAGGATCTCCGCATACGTGGTCAGGGCACTGTCTTCGGCACCCGTCAGTCGGGTGTCAAGGACTTGAAGGTCGCCAACATCCTGAGCGACTTCGATGTGCTGGTCAGCGCCCGACGAGACGCCTTTGCCTTGGTCGACTCGGACGAGACACTCAACGACCACCAGGAGTTGCGGGCAGAAGTCATTGCCATGCTCGGCGACGCCGTCGACTGGCTATTCGTCTCCTGATGCGCATCATCGCCGGACAGGCCCGTGGTCGAAGGCTGAAGGCACCCGACACCAAGGGTACGAGACCCGTCACCGACAGGGTGAGGGAGGCGGTGTTCAGCTCGATAGGGAGCTGGGTGGAGGATTCGATCGTCGCCGACCTCTACGCCGGGTCGGGATCGTTCGGTCTCGAGGCGTTGTCCCGTGGGGCTGCTTCGGCAGTGTTCGTGGAGAACGGCCGCAAGGCCCTGGCCGCGCTGAGAGCAAATGTGGAAACCGTCGGTTTGGGGGGCACCGTGCTGGCGACAACGGTCCAAGACTATCTGAGCAGGGGCAATCACCGATTCCATCTCGTGTTCCTCGACCCGCCCTGGCCGGATCCGACGGAGCGGATCGAGGACGACCTCGTTGCCCTCGACCGGTTGCTCCTCCCCAACGGTGAGGTCGTGATCTCACGCCGTCATACCGACCGTGTGCCGGATCACCCTGAAAACTGGCGGGTTGCCACCGATAAACGGTACGGCGATACCAGAATCATCAGATACGAGAAGGTAGAAGACGTTGACGACGGCACTGTGCCCGGGGAGCTTTGACCCTCCCACCAACGGTCACGCCGATGTGATCGGCAGGACGATCTCATTGTTCGACCGGGTGGTGGTGTCGGTGATCGACAACCCCTCGAAGCAGTCGATGTTCAGTCTGGAGGAACGCAAGAGCCTCCTCGGCGAATTGTTCGGTGACGGGGTCGAGATCACCTCGTTCTCCGGTCTCCTCGTCGAACATGTTCGGGACATGGGTGCGGACACTGTCGTCAAAGGTCTGAGGACGGTCGAGGACTACGAGTACGAGACGCAAATGGCACAAATGAATCGCCACTTGACCGGGATGGAGACGCTATTCCTTCCCACGCGTCCCGAATACAGGTTCATCTCTTCGTCGCTGGTCAAGGAAGTCGCACGTTTGGGCGGATCGGTTACCGGACTGGTCCCCGATGCGGTGGAGAAAGCACTGAAGGAGAAACTGTCATGACCACCTCCGAGACCCGCTTCGAGCCGGAGATCGTCGTCGATGCGAATGACCCCGTGGAGTTCCCGATGGGACGTCATGAGACGACCGACATCCTCGATCTAGTCGACGACCTGATAGTCCATCTCCACGAGGCGAAGACGATGCCTCTGTCCTCGAATGCCCTCGTCGACCGGGAAGTGTTTCTCACCAAACTGGAGCGTCTCCGTTCGAGTCTTCCTGATGAGTTGCGCGCCGCCCGCTGGATGGTCAGAGAACGTGAGGCCTTCATCGCACGGACCAACGAGAAGTCCCGTGAGATCGTCGATCACGCACGGGTCGAGGCGGATGCCCTCGTCGCCGAGTCGAACATCGTCAAGGAAGCGGTTGAAGAGGCGAACATCCTGGTGCGCAGGGCAGAGGGTGACGCCCGACGTCTCCGTCTCGAGGCGGAGGATGACATCGAGCGCAAGCTGGTGCGGCTCGAGTACCTACTCGGCGATCTCGCCGGGCAGGTCCAGGACACTCGGGCCGAGCTCCATCAGGCCAGGCCCCGGCCCCCCGAAGTCCCTATTTGATTCCGGGCGACGGCGGTCGCTCTCCCGTTTTCGTCGCCAGCCGTATCATCAGCGCGGTGAGTTCTCTAGTGGTCGACGTC
>DASTBQ010000109.1:0-20850 GCA_035711995.1 Acidimicrobiia bacterium
CTCGACCATCGGCGTGCCGGCCTCACCTGTGATGAATTGCATCGCCACTTCGGGGCTGACCATGGGATGTCCATAGGATGCTGTGGGGATCGCCAACGCTGAGGACTCGGAGATGGGTTTTTCCAAGAGTTCAACGAGCGCCCGGTGGATGCTCGGGTTCGTCACCCCTGCCGACGTGAGCAGCAGCTTCACGGGTCGTCGTAGCGGCTCGCCAGTCGCACCTCGGGCCTATTCGGTCAAACCCGGATAGGGGATCCCGGTGTTGGCGTGACAGTCGTAGCCCCACGGGTTCTTGCCTAGATACTGCTGGTGGTAGTCCTCGGCGAAGTAGTAGGTGCCAAGTGGCTCTATCTCAGTCGTGATCTCGCCGAAGCCCTCATTTGTGAGTACCGACTGATAGACGTCCTGTGACCGTTTCGCCTGGTCGAGTTGCTCGTCGGTCGTGGTGTAGATGGTCGATCGATATTGGGTGCCGATGTCGTTGCCCTGGCGGTAACCCTGGGTCGGGTCGTGGGTCTCCCAGAAGACACGGAGCAGGTCGTCGTAGGACACCTGGTCGGGACGGTAAACCACCTGGACCACCTCGGCATGGCCGGTGCGCCCCGAGCAGACCTCTTCGTACGTGGGGTTGGGGGTGGCACCACCGGCGTAGCCGGCTGATGTCGTGAAGACGCCGGGTAGTTGCCAGAAACGCCGCTCGGCGCCCCAGAAACAACCCATCCCGAACACTGCGACCTCGGTCCCATCCGGAAACGGGCCCGTCAGAGGATTCCCGTTGACGAAGTGCTGGACGGGAACATCTGTCGCCTCGACGCGACCGGGTAGCGCTTCTTCTGCGGAGGGCATGTCTTTGGCTTTCCTTCCGAACATCTCGATGTCTCCTAGTCGTAAAACGGGGTTCAGTTGGTGAGGATGGCTTCGAGTTCCATTTCCACGTGCCAGCGCGGGTCGAGCAATCCCCCAACTACAACCATCGTCGCCGCCGGTCGTATTTCCGAGAACATCTCACCGTGCGCAGCCCCTATGAGGTCGGAGTGACCGGCGTCGGTGATGTACATGCGGGTCCGCACCACGTCTGCAGGCGTCCCACCCGCCTCTCGGAGGGCTGTCAACATGATCTCGATACAGCGTCGGGTCTGAACGGCGGGGTCGGGGTCGACGAAGTCATCTGGCCAGATCGGGGCAGTGCCTGCAACCAGAACCCGATCTCCGACCCGAACCGCCCTCGAGAACCCATATCGGGGCTCGAATGCTGATCCGGAACTGACGTTGACGCGGGCCACCGTATTCAGCGTAGACCCACTCTCCACTTCTCGGACTGCGGAGGGTTGAGTACGCTTTCTGACACCCCATGCGATTCGCTCGCTTGCTCACCTTTCTGCTCGGCGTCTCACTCGTTGCCACCCTCCTTGGTTCCGCGGGTCCTTCGGCGTTGGCCCAGACGACAGACCAGGCTGAGGACGAAGCCGACGCGGCGCGGCAGAGGGCGAACACCGCCAGCGGCCTCGTGGACGACGCTGTCGAGAATCGGGATTCGATCGAGCAACAGCTGGCTGATTCGATTGCCCGGATGAACGAACTCGCCGAAGAGCTTTCGAGAGTCGGGGCGGACATCGATCGCATCGCCACCCAGGTCGGATATGCAGACGTCGAACTGGCAGGCATCCAGTCCGACATCGAGGATCAGGCGGTGGATGCCTACATGACCGTCGTCGCCTCGCCCAGTGTCACCGTCGTCAACAGTTCCACGGTGGAAGAGGCCTTGGTGGCCAGTTCGGTAGTCGAGGACGTGGTCGCTGACGGGCGTCTCACCGTCGGGCAGTTATCGGCCCAGAGAAGAGACCTGGAGGCGCTGAAAGAGAAGTTCCTCGCTGACCAGGGCCAGTACCAGGAGCTGAAGGAAGAGATGGATGCCGAGGTGGCCAACTACACGGCCCTCTTCGAGCAGGCGGATGCCGAGGTGGCACAGGCGATCCGTAGTGCCCAACAGGCGGAGCAGGCCTACGCCTCGGCTCTCACCGCGGTGGAGATAGCGCGTGACAAGGAGGCGGAGCGGAGACGCCAGGAAGCCCGCGCCGGCTCGGGGACCACCACGACTTCGCCCCCAACCACGTCAGGCGGGAATCCCGGATCGTCTCCGACGACCAATCCCCCCAACCCGACCACGACCTCACCCACCACACCACCCACGACTTCGGGTGGTGGGGGTGGTGGATCCTGGCACCATCCACCCTCGGTGGAGCAGTGGCGCGGTCTCGTCTCGGCCTATTTCCCGGCGAGTCGGGTGGAAGAGGCCCTGGCCGTCATGGACTGTGAGTCCAACGGCGATCCCAACGCTCACAACCCCTACTCGGGCGCTGCAGGTCTGTTCCAATTCCTCCCCTCCACCTGGGCCTCGACATCACCGCAGGCAGGGTTCGCGGGGGCGAGCGTCTACGACCCCGAAGCCAACATCGCCTCAGCGGCGTGGCTGGGGAACTACTACGAATCGAGGGGGAACGACTTCTGGCGACCGTGGAGTTGCCGGAGAGTACTGGGCTGAGCTCAGCCCTCTTGTCCAATCTCGGCGTGGGCCACCAGAATCGAAGTGGTGATCGAGCCTGCGACCGCCGTGGTGGTGGAGCCAACAACCAGTTCTTTTATCCCGTCGTGCCCGCGTACCCCCATGACCACCAGATCCGGGCTCGTCTTGTGGCACTCGTCGAGTATCTCGTGGGCTGGTCGACCCGAGCGAACCATACGAACCGTTTCGACACCGGCGTCGGCCAGAGGCTTCTCGGCCGACCTGGCGGCCGACTCGACATCCACCCTGCCGTCGTCCACGACGAGCACGATGACCCTGACGTCTGTGACCCACGGGAGCGAGACGACACAGTCGAGAGCCCGTGCGGAGTGAGATGAACCGTCAGCAGCAAAGAGGACATCGCGTACCTGGCCCGACTCATTAGCGATGACCAGCGGCGACGTCGGTTCGCGGAGCAACCAGTCAGCGGTGCTTCCGAGATGGAGCCTCTTCAACAGGCCGGAGCCGCGAGGACCGATCGCGACCAGATCCCACGGTTTGGCAATCAATGCAACTCTGGGGTCGATCTCGGCACGGAGATGGACCAGCGAATCGAAGCCTGAGTTCCCGATCTCTCGCGGGGAGTCGGGCTCCCATGGACGCAGTTCGGCCTCGTCGGGACCCATGGGGCGCAGGTCGGCCCGTGGCTCCGCGGTTACTACCTCCAAAGACCACCCATCCCATCTCTGAGCGGTGATCCACGACCAACAGACCTCCGCCTGGGCGGAGTGGTCGTCTCCGAAAGCCAGAGTCCTTGTCATTCTCCCCCCGCCCCGGGGTCGTCACCCGGCGGGACCCGGGCCGGCGGGTCGGTCTCGACCTCCGGAGGTTGCTCATTTCGTTCTGCCCGTAGCGACGCCCAGATAGTGACCGTGAGAACCGCCGCGATGACCGTCAGACTGATCCAGGTGGGCATGTGGTACCACTCCGCAATCAGCATCTTCACGCCTACGAAGGCGAGGATCACGGCCAGGCCCGTGTTGAGATAGCGGAACCGGCCCTGCATCCCGGCGAGCAAGAAGTAGAGGGCACGCAGCCCCAGGATGGCGAAGGCGTTGGAGGAGAACACGATGAACTCCTCACGGGACACGGCGAGGATCGCCGGTATCGAGTCGACAGCGAACACCACATCGGTGGTCTCGACGAGGATGAGGACGGCGAAGAGTGGCGTGGCAAGCAGCCGTCCGTTCCTTCTCGTGAACAGTTTCTGCCCGTCGAGCTCGGTCGTCGATGGGACGACCTTTTGGATCAGCTTGAGGACCGGGTTGTTCTCGGGATGGACCTCTTGCTCATCGTGTTTGTAGATCCTCCAGGCGGTGAAGAGGAGGAACGCTCCAAAGACATACAGGACCCAATCGAACCTCTCGAGGAGAGCGACACCGGCGAATATGAAGATCGCTCGGAGCACCAGGGCTCCGAAGATCCCCCAGAAGAGCACCCTGAACTGGTACTTCCTTGGGATGGCGAAGTAGCTGAAGATCACAGCCCAGACGAAAACGTTGTCGACCGAGAGGCTCTTCTCGATCAAGTACCCGGCCAGATACTCGCCACCCGCCTGAGCGCCCTGCCACCACCACATGACACCGGTGAACGAGAGACCGATCGTGATCCAGACCGCCGACTCGATCCCCGCCTCTTTTATCGAGATCTCATGGGGGGTCCGATGCACCAGGAGGAGGTCGGCGATCAGCATGATGCTGATGGCAGCAAGCAGGGCAACCCACACCCATGCAGGTGTGTCGAAGCTGGCGAAATTGGTGCTGGCGGTTTCCTCGGCGGCGAGCAGGAAGGTCACTTGGTGGGGCAATGATATGACGGGAAGAGGGTCAAGCAATTCGTCACCGACAAACCCCTTCCCAACTGACGATATTTCGCCGTATGTTCGTAACGGAGGCAAAAGCAGATGACCCGATACTTCACGCCGGAGGTGTTCGCATTTCTCCGAGAACTCTCCGAGAACAACAACAAGACCTGGTGGGACGGCAACAAGCACCGTTACCGCCGTGTCATCCAGGAGCCGGCCCACGATTTCATCGAGGACTTCGGGCCAAAGCTGAGCAGCATCTCACCGCATTTCGTCGCAGACCCGCGTTCCAACGGTGGCTCGCTCATGCGGCCTTACCGCGATGTCAGATTCTCCAAGGACAAGACGCCGTACAAGACAAACGTAGGGATCCAGTTCCGACACGCCCGGGGCAAAGATGTCCATGCCCCCGGCTTCTATCTGCATCTCGAGCCGGGGCGATGTTTCGCCGGAGCCGGTCTCTGGAACCCGGAGACTGTCGTGGCCCGCGCCATCCGTCAGCAGATAAACGATGAGCGCGACCTGTGGGCCAAGTCAGCTCACGATCCGGACTTCACCGCCAAGTGGTCCCTCGCCGATCACGAGGAGGACCGACTCCAGAGAGTCCCACGGGAATTGGACGATGACCATCCCTACCCGGACGACCTCCGGCTGAAGAGCTTCACCGCCGGCACCAAACTCACCCAGGCGTCGGTGACCTCCGCGAGCTTCGCCGACGACCTCGCGGCGAGTTACGCACTCACAGGGCCATACGTCGAGTTTCTCTGCCGCGCAATCAACGTGCCGTTCTAGTCGACACCGACAACACGTGCGCCTAGCTTGTCTGCGCCGAGCAACTGGAGCACAACGATGCCGCACTACGACGGCGTGGTGATAATCGCCGACGACGACTTCCCTGTCATAGTCGAGCTCGAGGACGAGCAAGTCCGGCTTTCGGCATCGGGAACCGAGATCGGTAAGTGGCATTCCGACGATTGCGAGATCACCCGTGTCGGGGAATCGACCTACACCATCAGGGCCGAGAACGAGGTGCTCACCTTCGTGCCCAGCCAACCCGACTCGTTCGCCGCCGCGCTCGTGGGCGATCGCGAGCCCACCGAAGCGGCTCAACCCCCACCAGAGACTTCTCCTGCCTCGGTTCAGAGCGGTGCCGAGGTTGAAGCGCCAGCACCAAAACCCCTGACGATGGGGCTGTTCTACGGTTTGTGTGTGGTCACAGCCGCACTGGCCGTGTGGTCACTGATCAGCATGATCTTCTGACCGATCGACTCAGCCCTCGGGCAACTCCATCCATCCCCCGACCCTCTCCAGCAGGTACTCGCTGACCTCGCGAGCCCTGTCGAGGACGTCGCAGAGCTGCTCGCGACCCATGAGGATGTCGACGAGACTCACCTGACTCTTGCCCGTCAGCTGGAGACGACGCTCGGGGGCCGCGATGACGTCGGCGAACGAGTCGACAGCCGAGACCTCCACAGGGAGGGTCATCCCACCGAGACCACCGAGGTCGGTGGCGAGGACCAATAGGTCCGGTGGGTCGTGCAGGGGCGGGACAGCCCAGTTGAAGTAGAGGTCGAGGAAGTAGTCATCGGGTGGCTCTTCGAAGTCGTCCATCTCCTCGAGACGTTCCCTGAGGGAGAGCACGACCGTGGGGTCGACGTCCAGGGCCACGTGAAGGTCGAGGGGGCCACCACACCCTGCCTCGGGGTGGACATCGACCTCCCAGGACTGCCGTAAGGAGTAGGTCTCCACGAAGTGGCGCTCGTCGTGGACGTGAAAGCCGTGGTCGGTCGCATGTTCTTTGAAGTCTGCGATGAAGCCTGGGATGTCTATTGCCATCGAAGTCCGAGGTTATTGGCTTCTGCTGTCTGAGGCGAAGATGGTTTCATTTGCGACGCCATCCCACGAACAACCCGGCGAGGAACCCGATCAGTGCTGAGGTCGGGACCTGAGGAGGTACGTCGGCCACGACGGCGTCCATAGCCAGGTTCCGCTCCTCGGTCTCAGACACCGACCGCACCGAGACACGGCCATTTTCCAGATGGCGATCGTATGCCTTGGTCACCTCGGCTCCGAAGAGGAACACCGCGGAAAGGATGTAGGCCAGTAGCAGGATGACGAAGACCGCTCCGGCAAAGGTCGCCGCCGATGGGTTCGACAACCGGAAGTAGATGCTCGCCCCGTAGGACGCCACCAGGAAGGCCACGGAAGTGAAGAAAGATCCCCACCACACCGCCCGCCACCTCACTTTGACCTGGGTGAGGGTCTGAAAGAACAGCGCAATGACAACGGGGAGGAGGATCACAGACACCAACGGTGTGAAAAGGCCGATGAGTCGGTGAGCGGGCTCGAAGCTATCCGGGAAGAGGCCGTCGAGGAACTGCCATATGTTGTTGAGGAGAAGAACGACTATGAGGATCAACCCCAGCGCAAACGCCCAGAGGAAGCCGAGACCGCGCTTCCTCACGGTGTTGAGGATCCCGGTGGTCTGGTCGTAGGGGACCTCGAAGATGTCGTTGAGATCGTTCTGAAGTTCCATGAACAGGCTGGAACAGGCCCACAGCAACAGGACCAGACCCACGATTCCGGTGACAGTGCTCGTGGTGACCAGCGAGTCGATGAAGACGTTCACCGCATCGACGACAGTCGGCCCCGCGATCCGATCGATCGCTTCGGTGATCTCCGCACGCGCCTCGTCGCTGCCGACCACGAGCCCGACGATCCAGGTCGTGACGATGAGGAGCGGGGCCGCTGCGAACATCACTCGATAGGCAACCGCTGCCGCCATCCGGTTCACCCGGTCGATTCCGTATTGCTGGCCGGCATGCTTGTAGATGTCAAACGTGGTCCCGGCCATCTCTTTGACTCTCTCCATCATCGAGGCCTCAGGGTATCGGGGTCATAGACTCCTGCCCGATGAGCTTTCCATTCGAACCGCCTCTGGAAACCATGGAGGCGAAGGTCTCCGAGAAGTGGCCGAAAGGGGACTTTGTGTACGAGCCGAAGTGGGACGGATTCCGATCCCTCTCATGGGCGCCCCCGGTGAACCGTATCGACTCCCGCAATCAACGGCCCCTCCTGCGTTATTTCCCCGAACTGGCACCCGCGCTGGACCAGCTGCCACCGAGCACCGTGGTCGACGGTGAGATAGTCGTGGTCGTCGATGGGGCAACCGACTTCGACACCCTCCAGCAGCGAATTCACCCCGCCGAGTCGCGGATCAACCGTCTGTCCGAGGAAACCCCCGCAGAGATGGTGGCCTTCGACCTGCTCGCGCATGAGGGAGAAGACCTCCGGGACGCACCGTTTCGGGAGCGACGGGAGCGTCTCGTATCACTCGCCTCTGGTTTCGAGTTCCCCTGGCACTTGACACCGCAGACCGATGATGAGGCAACCGCCCGGGCGTGGTTTCACGAGTTCGAGCCCGCCGGGTGCGACGGGATCATCGCCAAAAACCCTGAGCTGGGCTATCAACACGGGAAACGGTCGATGATCAAGTTGAAGCACCGTCGCACCGTCGACGTCGTCGTCGGCGGCTTCAGGGAGCACAAGGACGGCGGGATGATCGGTTCGCTACTCCTCGGGCTCTACAACGACGAGGGTGACTTCCACTTCATCGGTCATTGCTCTGGTTTCCCCAACGCCGACAGGGTGGAGATCTACGACCGATTCATGGACCTGCGCGCCGATGACAGCTTCAACGAAGCGGCCAGGGCACCCGGTGGGCAGAGCCGTTGGTCGACGGGCAAGGACGGCTCGTGGACCCCGGTGAAGCCGGGGGTGGTCATCGAAGTCTCGTATGACCAACTCGAGGGGGATCGATTTCGTCATGCATCCCGCTTTCACAGATGGCGGCCTGACAAGGACGCCTCGCAATGCACGATGGACCAACTCGAGCGTCCCGAAGGCCCCGGCTTCCGGGAGGTCGTGGCCTGATGAAATCAGGTTGGAGTTCGATGAAATCGAACTCCACGCCGGGTAGGCCGACAGACGGGTGCAGGCTGGCTCGGGGGTCCCCGATGAAATCAGGTTGGAGTTCGATGAAATCCAGGGAACGCGCCAACCGATCATGAAGAGGGACGCAGCTATCGAACTCCACGCCGGGTAACCCACAACCAATTAATCCACAGCCGAGTACGGGCCGGCAGGCGGTCGTCGCCAGATGAAATCAGGTTGCAGGTACCCGACACCCGGGTACAGGCTGGCTCGGGGTCATCCCTGATTTCACCTGTCGAAGACTCATGCCACACTCACCCGGGATGGGCCAGGAAAGCATCGTCTCGATTCGTGGGCTGACGCACGACTTCGGCGAGGTCGTAGCTCTCAGAGACCTGAATCTCGAGATCCCTGGCGGTGTCACCGGTCTCGTGGGCGCCAACGGCGCCGGGAAGACGACAATGCTTCGACTCCTCCTGGGTCTTCTCCACCCGACGTCAGGCAAGATCGAGGTGCTGGGGCACGATCCCGAAACGGAGCCGCTCCAGGTCCGTTCCGTGATTGGTTACATGCCCGAAGGCGCCTGTCTACCTTCAGACCAAACCGCCGCCGATTTTGTTTCATACGCAGCGCAGTTGGCAGGGATCCCTCCTCGAGAGGCGCGGAGACGGTCATCGGAGACGCTGTTCCTGGTCGGTCTGGAAGAGGAACGGTTCCGATACCTGGGTGACTTCTCGACAGGCATGCAGCAGAGGGTCAAGCTGGCCCAGGCAATTGTCCACGACCCCGACCTCCTCCTGCTCGACGAACCTGCGTCCGGGCTGGACCCCGCCGGACGTAACCAGATGCTCCAACTGATCAGACGTCTCGGAGAGTTCGACATCAACGTGATAGTCAGCTCCCATGTCCTCACCGACATCGAAGAGACCTGCTCGTGGGTCGTGATGCTCGACGCCGGAGATCTGTTGCGGTCGGGGCCGTTGCAGGCATTCGAGAAGCACGGGACGGTTTCTGTTGAAGTTCTGGGCGAAGCCCGGAGACTCGCCGAGCGCCTCACCGACCGTGGCTATGCGGTCGCAGTCGAAGAACGCCGAATGGTGGTCGGCCCGGGCGACGAGTCGATAGAGGCCGCCGTGGTCGAGGAAGCCGCGGCAATCGGGTCCGGTTTGATTCGCATGGTGCGTGGTTCGGCATCCCTGGAGGATCTCTTCCTCGACCCAGCGCGGGGTGACCGATGACCGATCAGGTGATCTATGACCGCGGCTACAGGACCTACGACGGACCACGGAGTGGTCCGAGCGGAGCGCGTCGAGCCGTGTACAGGGAGGGCATCAGGAGGGTTCTCGGGCTGGGGCGGAAGGCCCGTCAGAAGATCTTTCCTTGGGCGCTGATCACGATCGCCGTGATAGCGGCGGCCGTGTTCATCGGCATCCACTGGGCGATCGGAAACATCGAAGAAAGTCTTCGGGAAGGGGTCCCGACATACGGCGGTCTCTTCGACTTCTACTCAGGGATCTCTCTGCTCTTCATTGCCCTCGCCGGTCCACTGCTCCTGGCACCAGACCGCACCTCCGGCGCCCTCTCGGTCTATTTCTCCCGCCCCCTCACGGTGGACGGGTACCTCGGGGCGAAGGTGGGCGCATTCGCTACGGTGGTAGGTGCGATCTACATCGTGCCCCAGATGGTCCTCCATCTCGGACTGGCACTGATCTCCGACGAGGGTTTCCTTCCCTACCTGGGAGAACATCTCGACATCCTTTGGAAGGTGCCGGTGACGACCATGGCTTTCGTGGGTCTGCACGGTGCCATCGTCTTCATCCTGGCCACGGTCATCCCGCGGACCGGTATCGCGGCGGCCGCGTTCCTCGGGCTGATCGTCGCAGGGAGTGGCATAGCGGCGGCGGTCTCCCAAGCGGGCTTCCCCGGGTCGCGCTGGGTAGCACTGCTCTCGATAGATCAGCACCCGCGGATCATCCGGGACTATTTCTTCGAGAACACTGTCACCTACCCCGCCGAAGCGGCCGGATTCGAGGTATGGGCCTCGGCTCTGGTCATTCTCACAGTGATAGCCGTGGCAGTCGTCTTCGTCCGGACTCGCTACCGGAGACTGGCGTGACCGACACGGTCGTTGTAGACGAGCTCTCCAAGTGGTTCGGCCCCAAAGTCGCCGTCAGCGAGGTGACCATCGGATTCGGTCCGGGCGTCACCGGGTTGCTCGGGCCTAACGGGGCCGGGAAGACCACTCTCATGCGAGTGATCGCCGGGCTGCAAAGACCCTCTCAGGGCTCGGTTCGGATACTGGGCGACGACCCCAGGGCCCACCCCGCCATCTACAGGAAGATCTCACTCGTACCAGAGGACGAGGCCGTCTACGAGAGGCTCAGCGCCAGACAATTCGTCGAACTCGCGGCGCGCCTGGCCAAAATCGACGATGTCAGAGAACGCTCCTCGAGCGTCCTGGCGACCGTCGGTCTGACCGATTCGGCAGACCGCAGTCTCGGCGGATTCTCGAAAGGCATGCGTCAGCGGGCAAAGGTGGCCGCGGCCCTCGTCTCAGAACCAGAGGTCTTGCTGCTCGACGAGCCTCTCAACGGAGCCGACCCGGTGCAGAGAGCGCACCTCATTGCACTGTTTGCCGATTTGGGTGCGGCGGGAAGGACCGTCCTCGTCTCTTCCCATGTCCTGGCTGAGGTGGAGAGGATGGCCCAGCGGGTCGTGGCGATGGTGGACGGACGTCTTGCAGCAGTGGGCAGCGTTGCCGACATCCGCGGCGCGATGACAGACAAACCCCGACTCGTCTTCATCGAGTCGACAGATCCACGAGGACTGGCGGCAGCGTTGATGGCCACCGAAGGTGTCATCGGGGTGCACATCGACGGGAGTCGGCTGCGGGTCGAGACGTCTGATGCCGGCGACCTGGCCGCACGGATCCCGGGTATCGCGGTCTCTAACGGGATCGGGTTGACCCGACTCGAACCGGCTGACGAATCACTCGAGTCTGTGTTCCGTTATTTGGTCGAGGGTGGTTCGTGACCCTAGCCGTTCACCTATACCGCCGGATGATGCGGCGGTGGCGCGTCATCGGTCTGATCGTCCTCTCTTCGGTGCCCGCACTCGTGTATTGGCTGTCCGCCTTCGAGGCAGCTGACGCAGAGGCCGCTGTCTTGTACTCGGACATCATCGCCACGGTCGGCTTCTCATATGCGATCGCGGTCCTGATCCTGACCGTGGCCACGCTCCGTGAGGAGCGTGATGCGGGGACTCTCCCCTACATCTACATGCGGCCAATTGCGCGCTCGGCGATGGCGGCTGCGTCGATCACCGCCGGTATCGCCGCAGCCCTGACACTGGCGATCGGTGGTTGGCTGGCGTCGGTTCTCGCAGTGCTCGCCGTTGGGGCGCCGTTGTCGATCGCCCTTCCCGGTGTCGTCCAGTTCGTAGCCGCTGGTGTGGGCTACGCAGCAGTGTTCGTTCCACTTGGATACCTGGTCCCGCGGGCGATCCTGGTAGGGCTGGGTTACATAGTGGTCGTGGAGTCGATCCTTTCCTCGGTCGTCACCGGTCTCGCCCAGCTGTCGATTTGGCGGATCGCCTTGTCGATCTACGCGGACGTGGCCGACGCCTGGGGTGGTGAGGCCGCCGAGCAGATGTTGGGGCCGGTGGTCCCGGGGGTCGGTGGTGGCGTCGCCAAGATGATTGGCGTGCTCCTGGTCGGGTTCGGTGTCCTCAGCTGGGCCTTGAGGCGACGTGACGCTCTCTGAGCCACAGTCAAAGAACTATGTCCCCCACGCCTCTGCGGATCGGCGGGTCGGGGCGCAGCCATAGCCAGAACTCGGCGAGAAACGCCATGACGACGAAAGCGATCCAGAATGCCGCACCGAACGAGTCGGCGATGCCGATCCCAATGGCTTCGCCGGTGCCTATGACGATGCGTATCAAGCCAACCGCCATTCCGATGGCGAAGGCCCGAATCATCCACCGCCGGTGCACCGTGATCGAACCGTTGCGGATTGCCTGATAGGCGAGAAGAAGCGCTACCAGGAAGTACAGACCGAACACCATGGACGCAGTGGATTCGGCGACGGCACCGAACGGCATCACGAATCCAACCACGATGGCGAAGACACCGGTTATGGCTCCTGATGCGAGAACGACCCGTCCAAGAACTCGATGACGCCCAAGATTCCCCTCCCTGAACCGCATCGACACCTGAAACGGGGCACCGATCAGGTAGATCATGCCGGGGAGGATGTGGAGATAGGCGAGGACAGGGTTCTCCGCATAACGTCTGTCGAAGTCGTCTTCGGGTGGGATCACCCCTCCAGTGATATTCGGGACATCCGTCGTGACGCGGATTCCCACGAATACCACCACCACCACTATCAGGAAGATGGCGAACCCCCACCCCACCACTGTCAACGGCTTCCCACCCCTGGTGCTCGTCATCGCATGCTCGGCTCCGCCGACCAGGCCTCGAAACTCAGGTCAGTACTCGTCATCGGCACGGCGCTGCTTCGAAGGCTGCACCCGGGGCGGTTCCCCGGGCATCTTCGGATAATGCGGTGGCCAGGGGGCATCCCCGATCCCGTTCTCGTCGTCGCGAACCACCCATTCCATGAGCGTGTCGATCCGCCCGGCGGCCTCGTCGATCCCGGCGGTGAGATCGCCTGCTTCGTCCCATCGGTCAGCAAACGAGCCCAGCGGGAACATCTCGATCTCGATGTCGGCTAGTTCGTCCCAGGTGAAGGGAGTCGAGACGAACCCGGTAGGTCTCACTCCGTATGCCGAGGACACTGTCTTGTCCCGGGCGTTCTGGTTGTAATCGACAAAAACCCCCGTTCGTTGCTCCTTCCACCAGCTGGTCGTGACCAGCCCGTCCATTCGCCGTTCCAGCTCCCTGGCAAACGCCAGCACGGCGCGGCGGGTCTGGAAGAAGTCCCACAGGGCCTCGATCCGCACATAGACATGTATCCCACGGCTACCCGAGGTCTTCGGCCACCCGACCAAACCCAACTCGTCGAGCAGCGTCTTGGCCCCCGCCGCGGCCTGCTTCACATGCCCGAAGTCGAAGCCCTCCGTTGGGTCGAAATCGAAGCGCAATTCGTCGGGATGGTCGATGTCGTCATAGCGAACCGGCCAGGGATGGAAGTCGAGACAACCGAGCTGGACGAGTCGCAACACATCGGCCTCTGACACCGGGACGTTCATCCGCCCCGGTCTCTGCGAGGGGAACCTGATCTGCACCGTCTCGAAGGGTGTGTTCTTGGCCGCCCTCTTGTGATATATCGGGTCGATCGTCACGTCCTGCATATACCGTTTGAGCATCGTCGGACGACGAGTGATCCCTCGGGCGGCCCCCTCCGAGACCCTGACGAAGTGCTCGACCACGTCGCGTTTTGTCCAACCCTGGTCGGGGAAGACAACACGGTCTGGGCTCGAGATCCGTACCTCCTCACCGCCTACCTCCACCACGATGTGGTCACTCATACGGGCGTAACCTCGTCACTGACATCAGATTTGAACACTAGGTAGGAGTAAGCCATGGTCGAGCCCATCGAGGACCCGAGCCCCGACGATCTGGCGAGGTGGCAACGGACCCTCGCACCCCGGATCTTCAACCACACCTGGAAGCTTCTCGACGCGACTCAGCTGACCCGGGAGGAAGAAGAAGAGATGCTGGCAGCGTCGTTCGCGCAGCGGCACCTCTGGTACCAGGTGGGTGACGCCAGGACCCACGCCATCGCCGACTGGCAGGTTTCCCGTGTCGCCGCCGTGCTCGGCTATGCCGAGCTCGCGAGGCGATTCGGCGAACGCTCTTTGGAGGTTGCCGTCGAGAACGGGCTAGACGCTTTCGTGGTCGGTTTCGGCCACGAAGCGATTGCCAGAGCTGCCGCAGACGTCGATGATGTCGAGACCTTCACCGAGCACCTCGAGTTGGCGCGCGCGCAACTCGCCGCGATCGAGGATGACGAGGACAGGGAGGTACTGGCCGCCGACCTCGCCGAGATGAGCGAGCCGTGACTGCCACCGCCGCGATCATTCCTCTGAGCGAGGCCGAGCCACAGCAACTCGAAGAACTTGCCGCGATGAAGCGAGCGGTCTATCCCGAACCCGGTGAGAGCTATCCGGAAACGGCCCGGGAATGGTCACCGCAACAGTGGGGGGTCTTCGTCAGGGACGACGGCGAGCTCGTTTCGTATACCGGCATCGTGATCCGGGAAGTCGTCGCCGATGGCTCCGAGGTCCTCGCCGGTGGCATCGGCGGCGTCGCCACACATCCGCACCGAAGGGGCGAGGGATACGCACCTCTGGGCATGGCCCGCGCCCTGGATTTCATGCGCTCACGTGGAGTGCAATTCGGCCTGCTGGTGTGTCGGTCTGAGCTCGTGGCCTATTACGAATCGTTGGGTTGGCGACGTTTCACCGGTGAGATGCTCGTGATGCAGCACGGCGAGCAGGAGGTCTTCACCTTCAACGAAGTCATGGTCGGGGAACTGGCCGGGAAGACGCCCAAAGAGAGGATCGACCTCTTGGGTCCGCCCTGGTAGCTACTTGTAGAACGGGATCCGCTTGAGCAGCTTGAGGGCGGGTCCCAGGATGCTGTGATAGGTCGGGTATGACATGTCTCCCGGGGGTGCGAAGGCGGGCCCGATCCTCTGAATCGCAATCGATTGAGCTTCGGTGTACTTGAGCAGACCCTCGGAGCCGTGACGCCGGCCGTGGCCCGATGCCTTCATCCCCCCCATAGGTGCGCCGTATGACGACCAGACCGCGGCGTAGCCATCGTTGACTCCAACCGTCCCTGCCATCAGCTGCTCGGCCACTGCCATGGCCCGCTTCACATCACGACCCCAGACACTGTGGTTGAGGCCAAAGTCAGAGTCATTTGCGTGGGCGATCGCTTCCTCAGGACCAGAAACCCCGTAGATCGACACCACCGGCCCGAACGTCTCTGTGCGACACAGGTCCATGGCTTCGTCGACGTCTGTTAGGACGGTGGGCTCGTAGAACGTGGGTCCGATGTCGGGTCGTGGCTTGCCTCCGGTAAGCAATGTCGCTCCGTTGTCGACCGCGTCCTCCACGTGGGTGTGAACCCTCTCGACGTGCTCGGGGGTGATCATCGCCGACATCGCCGACGAGAAGTCGTAATCGGCGGTGATGCGAAGATTGCGGGTGTGCTCGACGAACCTGGTGGTGAACTCCTCCCTGATCTTCTCGTCGACATAGATCCGTTCCATTGCGATGCAGAGCTGACCCCCGTTGGCGAACACGGCGCGTGATATGCCCGGAACTGTCTTCGTCAGGTCGGCATCGTCGAGGACTATCGCCGCGTTCTTGCCGCCGAGCTCCATCGAAGACCGGATGAGACGTCGACCCGCGCGCTCCCCGACCAGTCGGCCTACCTCCGTAGAGCCGGTGAACATGACGAAGTCGACATCGTCGATCAGTCGCTCGCCGAGTTTCTCACCGGGCCCGGTGACCACCTGGAGCACCCCGGGGGGCAGACCTGCCTGTGCGAGCAGTTCGGCACCGAACAGCAGCGAGAATGGGGTCTTCTCGTCGGGTTTGCTCACCACCGCGTTCCCTGCGATCAGCGCGGGAACGATGTCGGATATGGCGAGCGTGAACGGGAAGTTCCAGGGACTGATGGATCCGACGACGCCCACCGGCTTCCGATACTCGTAAGCAGTGGTGAAGCCGGGGAATGAGACTGCGCGACGACGTCTCCTCAGGAGACTGCGCGCCGTCTTCAGGTAATAGTGGGTGGTGGCGACGGTGTCATAGACTTCCTCAGCCGCCGGAACACGTGCCTTGCCCGCCTCCAGCTGGACGAGATCGAGTGCGACGTCAGCATTGTCGACCAGCAGATCGTGGAACTTCGAGAAGACTCCGAGACGCTCGGAGACCGGTGTCGCCGCCCATAGAGCCTGAGCCTCCCTGGCTCGCGTCGCTGCTGCGCTCACATCATCGGGTTCGGCGTCGGGAACCGTGGCGAAGGTGGTCTGGGTGAAGGGGGCGACGATCGGGCGCCCTGATCGCCCGCGTGGTACGTCGACACGATCTATGAGCCGGGTGAGGAGACTCACCGTGACGTTGGGGGCGAGTGGCACTGTTGATTCGGTCTTCACACCACCTACGTTACGTAATGCGCTCACGGAATGAGTATCGATGCAAGCTCCAAGCACCGTGACGGGTCACGGGTCCACGTCCGGGTGATATCCGGTGACCAGATCTCCCCCGGTGATCCCGTGGAGCTAATCGGCTGAGTGATTCCTGAGAAAGGACAACGTTCGCTCCCAGGCCAGTTCGAATGAGGCCGGGTCGAAGGTCTCACCATCTGGCTCACAGAACCCGTGTTTGGTCCCCGGGTAGGTGTGGACCTCCACCGGGAGTGACTCGAGGCCCATGGTCGCCTCCATGAAGACCGCCTCGTCATCGGTGATGTAGTCGTCTTCCTCGGCAAAATGGATCAAATAGGCAGATTTCGAACCTGCGAAGTCGATCTGTTGGGTCCCGTAGAACGACACCACCGACGAGACCACCGCCGGGAGCCGGACCGAAGCCCAGAGGGCGAGCGAGCCACCCATCCCGAATCCGACGATGGCAATCGGTCTTCCCCCTGAACGTTCCTGTAAGAGTTGAGCCGAGGACAGAACGAGCGACGCGAGACGATCCGGGCTTGCCGACCCGAGGTGGTCGATGCCCTCCTCCTCAGTGGCGGGCAGTTCGCCGAAGTTCACATCGGGAGCCAGGACCGTGAATCCTTCGTCGGCGAGACCGTCGCAGAGACCTTTCACCGACGAGGTGAGTCCCCAGAGGGAGTGGATGACGAGGACACCCGATCCGGTCCCACCCTCCCCCTGGACGAAGTATGCGAGATCCCGAACCACCAGCCGTAACCTAGGCGCAGCCTACGCTGCCCGGATGACTTCGGCAGTCGAGCCCCTCAGATACCCGCACTTTCGCTGGTTGTGGGCCGGCAACGTCTTGTCGGCTTCGGGCACATTCGTTCAGTCTGTGGCGGGCTCGTGGTTGATGTTCGAGTTGACGCAGTCGAGCACGTGGGTGGGGTGGATGGTTGCCTCTTCGACACTGCCCCTGCTCTTCTTCTCATTGACCGCAGGTGCCCTCGCCGACCGCTTCGACAGGGCGAAGTTGATGCTGATCGCCCAGGGGATCATGGGTGGGTCGGCAGCTTTGATGGCGATCCTGACCTTCGTCGACCTGATGACGCCTGGTCTCCTGCTCGGTCTTGGGTTGGTCATCGGAACCGGTCTCGCTCTGAATCTCCCGGCATGGCAAGCCCTCGTCCCCGATCTGGTCCCACGTGGACTGGTCGCCAGTGCGGTGGCCCTCAACTCGGCGGCCTTCAATGCGGCCCGGGCGATAGGGCCTGCTTTCGGCGGAATTCTCGTCGCCGTCTACGGCGCCGCAGTCGGATTTGCCTTCAACGCATTGTCATATCTGGCGATAATCGTCGCCCTCATCGTCATCGGCCGCCAGCTCGAGGCCACCGCCCGGGATGCTCCGCAGTCGATGCGCTCGGCGATCTTGACAGGGCTCAGATTCGCCAGGTTCACCCCGACGTTCCGGAGTTTGATCGCGCTGGTCGCACTGTTCGCCATCACATCTGCCGTTGTCCAGGCCATCCTCCCGGTTCAAAGCGACCATCTCGGTGGCGGGGCGCTGGCCTTTGGGCTTCTCTACGGCGCCATGGGGGCCGGAGCCCTCGTGGGTGTGGTCCTCAGGCCCCGACTTGGTGTGTGGCTCGAGGGGTCCTGGCTTCCTTACTCGATAAGTCTGTTCGGCCTGGCCGGGATCCTGTTCGGTGTAGCCCCGAACCTCTGGATTGGCGGTCTCGCGATGTTCCTCGCCGGTCTCTTCTGGCTGCTCACCCTGGCCACTCTCAACGCCACAGCCCAACTCATGTCGCCAGGCTGGATCAGAGGTCGGGCGATGTCCATCTACTCGCTGGCGTTCGCCGGGGTGATGCCGATCGGATCGATACTCTCCGGTTCGATTGCCGATGTCATCGGCTCACCGGCGACTCTCGTCCTGTTCTCATCGGGAACGCTGGTCCTCGGGCTTCTGAGCCCACGGTTTCGTGTCCCCCATGTCGACGAGGTCGTCGCGCCCGAATACAGCGAGGAACGTCCGACGCCACACGAAGAGGCCACCCACGACGGAGGCCCGGTGGTGGTCCTCAACACATGGCTCATAGATGAGGCCGACTTCGCCGAGTTCACGAATCTCATGAACGAGGTACGCCTCGTCAGATTGACCACCGGGGCGTACCGATGGCGGCTGTTTCGCCACACCTCGGATCCGACGCGGTTCACCGAGTTGATGGCGCTGGCGAGTTGGGAAGAGCACATGGCCCAACACGCCCGCATCGACGACGCCGCGGCCGCACTATTGAGACGAGTGCGGGCGTTCGACAGGAGCGACGGCCCCGTGACCCGGCACATGATCGCTATCGACGTCGAAAACCCGCCTGACTTCGACGCCCTCGTGGCCACCCACGACGAATTGCATCTGATCGACGGTTCTATCCCAAGGGCCGATCAGGAGTCCTGAGCAAAGGCCATCTCGCGGCGGAACCGCTTCCAGTCGGAGGCCTTCGTGGACCACAGCAGGTCGGTGAGGATCATCCCCGCACCTGCGGCCAACAAGATCCACCACACCCAATCGGGCAGACCGGCGGCGATGGCGGCAGGGACCATCAGGAACGGGATTGCCTTCGTCGTCATCGCACCAGCGGCATGCATCCACGCTCGCCGACGTGGTCGGGTGTGAAGATACGAGGCGTACTCGACCTTCACGCCGGGTTGGGGTTGGGTGACTTTCGCCACGAACCACTTCGTGAAGCGGATTCCGAAGACTCGCCCCACTATCAGATGGGCCAGACTGTGGGTCGATCCGAGTAGGACAATCACGCCGGCACCAAAGGAGAGGATCGCGACGAATCCGTCGAGGTAATAGGCAAGACCGACGAGGGCTATCCCGGCGGCCGTCGCCACGACTGCGAGGACGGTGCCAAGACCCGAAGGGATGGTGATCAGCGGTCCCCAGTTGTCGAACGCGGCCTGATCGATCGCGGCGATCCGGTCGGCGTACTCGTCGACCAGATCAGGGTCCCTCTTCACCTGTCCGACTGCTCTCCAGAAGCCGGTCCCCTCCAGACCGGAACCGGAACGCACGGCCTCTTCGGCACGGTTCAAGGCATCGTCGATCCTGTGAGTTTCCATCTCGTGAATATATGTACGGTGCAGCGGGTGCAACCGGATGCCCGGAGCTGGGGTTCCAACTGCTGATGGAAGACCTGAAAGAGGCGCTCGCCACAGATCTGGACAATGCTTTTCCGTCAGTGGTGGAGTTCATGGGCACGAGACTGTTCTGGGGTTTGCGCCGGATATGTGGTGACCACCAGGAGGCAGAAGATCTGACCCAGGAGACATTCATTCGCGCCTACAGGGCGCTGGGGAGTTACGAAGAACAGAGGATCCGAGATCTGGAACTGCAGCCATGGCTGTGGACCATCGCGATGAACCTGGGCCGGAATCATCTGCGGGACCGCTCGAGACGACCCACTCTCGTCGAGATGCAGACCGATGTGGGGTGCGACGATCCCGAGCTGGTCGACGGAGCCGCATGGGACCGTCGTCTCGATCTGCTGAACCGCAACCAAAGGGCAGCCGTCGTCCTCCGGCACGTGGTCGGCCTTGGTACAGGAGAAATCGCCGTTGTGCTGGAAAGACCAGAAGGAACTGTCAAGGCGGACATCCATCGTGGACTGGACCGTCTCCGTCGAGCGTTGGAGAAGGAAGAATGACCATCGAAACGAAACTGGGTGCATTGGTTGGCGGGTTGCCCACGGGTGTGTCCGAGGGGGTGGCACTCGGCACCGGTCTCGCGGAAGGATTCGACTTCTACGACTCGGCCATCGGTCTCGTCGTAGTGACATTCAATCCCGAAGGCGTGTCCTCGGTGGATATTGCCGACGGTTACGAGGAACGATACGCGCAACGTTTCAGCCGACCGCTGATGAGGGCCGACGCACCCTCAGCCTGGCGCAGCTACATCCCGGAGGCGATCGAACGAGGGACCCCGGGGAAGCTGCCTGTCGATCTTCGTGCTGTTACCGACTTCCAACGTCAGGTTCTTCGCACGACAGCGACCATCCCCAAGGGTGAGGTCCGACCCTACGGGTGGATAGCGAGGAAGGTTGACCGGCCCCGTGCGGTCCGGGCAGTAGGCACCGCGGTGGCCAGGAACCCGATTCCACTGATCATCCCCTGCCATCGCGTTGTCAGGTCCGACGGCCACATCGGCAACTACAGCCTCGGCGGCCCACACAACAAGATCGACTTGCTCGAGCACGAAGGAGCTATCGAAGGTCTGAAACTCGATCTGTAACAGAGAGCGTTGGAGGCAGACGCCCGGAGGGCGGTACCCTCAGCGTCGATGCCGGATCAAGAAATCGAGCAGCTTGCAGTCAACACGATCAAGGCGCTGGCGATGGACGCCGTTCAGAAGGCCAACTCGGGTC
>DASTBQ010000110.1:0-57722 GCA_035711995.1 Acidimicrobiia bacterium
GGTCTCATCGTGTGGAGGCCGGTTACCAGACGGCGGCCCGAGCGCATCGAGCCCCTCTCAAAGCAGATAGACGTCTAGAGGGTCAGCCCGTAGGGCAATTCCAACCGGTTCCTGGCCAGGAGTACCGGGTCCGACAGTAGATCTCGGGTTTTTCCATCGGCCACCACCACGCCCTCGTTGACGATCACACTGCGTAGACACATCTCCAGTGCAAGAGAGAGGTCGTGGGTGACGATCAGCTGGGTCATCTCGAGGGTGAGGAGCCTCGTGATCAGATCCCGCCGTGCGGCGGGGTCGAGCCCTGTAGTCGGCTCGTCGAAGACGAGGATCTCAGGACGCATCGCCAGGACGGTGGCCAGCGACGCTCGCCTCTTCTCACCACCGCTGAGATGATGGGGGGGACGCTCCGCGAGATCGGCAGCGTCTACGTTCTCCAACGCTGTCGCCACGCGCTCATCGAGGTCAGCCCCGGTCAACCCGAGGTTCGCCGGACCGAACGCGACGTCCTCTCCAACAGTCGGCATGAAGAGTTGATCGTTCGGGTCCTGGAACACGAGACCGACACGGCGTCGGATCTCCGCCAGACTTGTGTCGTTCAGTTCCATCCCGGCAATCACCAACGACCCCGCGCTCGCCCTAAGGATCCCGTTCAGATGCAGTGCCAGCGTGGTCTTGCCGGAACCGTTCGGTCCGAGGACCGCCACCCGTTCTCCTTCGCCCACCGTCAGGTCGACACCGCGAAGGGCGACCCGGCCGTCGGGATATGTGAACTCGACATCCTTTAGCTCGATGGTGCTCATCAGTTGACCGTCGCCACCCATGCCACCACCGCAAATAGCCCGACGAGCAGGGCAACAACCGCCCACTGGCCCGGTGTCGCCCGAGGACGCTCCAGTTCCGGCATGACTCCCCGGAAGCCACGTGCGAGCATCGCGGCGTGGACACGCTCGCCTCTTTCGTACGACCTGACGAACAGAGCGCCTGCCGAAGTCGCGATTGGCCGGGCCTGAGACAACCAGCGCGGGTCATAGCCCCGGGCAGTCATCGCTACCCGCATCCTCCCCAGCTCGTCGGCGATCAGTTCGAGGTAGCGAACCATGAACATCATGATCGCGGTGAACACTGCCGGAACCCGGAGCACCCCAAGCCCACGCATGATGTCGGCGACCTCGGTTGTGGACGTGAGGATGATCGTCATGGTGGCGCCGAGCACAGCTTTGACGAGGATGTTCCATGTCGCCCACAACCCGTCTACGGACAGATCCATCCCGAGGACCTCTGTGGTCTCGCCTGTCCCCACGAACGGGACGAAGAGCGCGAAGATCACGAACGGGGCTATCGCGGCCAGACGAACGAGGACGAACCGCGGCGGGATGCGGGCGATCGAGATCAGGAAGGTCGCCACAGCCGCGTAGACCGCGAACGCCCAGACGGAATAGCGCGACGTGACCGCGATGCACGACACCGCTCCCAGCGTGGCGACGATCTTGGCTTCGGGAGCTAGATGATGGAGCGGAGTGTGCTCATGGATGTACAGGGCGTGGACATGACCTGCGCCCATCGCTCAGACCGGGGCCGGATCGCCGCGGCGTCGATCCCGCATCGCGTAGAAGATCCCAAAGGCAACGGCGAGGGTCACCAGCGTCCCCACGATGCCGGCGATCGCCAGGCTGAGTTTCTCGTTCGAGATACCCGACATTGCGTAGTCAGCGAAGATCGATTCGGCGAGGGAATGGTCGGTTGCTGTGTCGATGAACCCGGTGTCTTCTGCGACTCTCTCGAGCCCATCTGGGTCCGACGCGGCGAACTGACTGATCACTGCGGCAAACACCAGAGCGACGAGTGTCCCTCCGATGACGAAGGTCCTGGTCTTGGCGAGTTTCTGCTCGCTCAGCCGCCCACGGTCGAGGTCCTGGGCGCCATAGACGAGATCGGGCCGGGAAGAGAGCACGGCTCCGACCGCGAGAGCGCTGATGATCCCCTCACCGATACCGATCAATGCGTGCACACCGACCATCGATGCGAAGACGGTATCGAAGGGGACGGGCGCGGTAGCACCGAAGAGCCACTCGATCGAGAAGGCGACCGCAGCCATCACCACCGACGCCCAGGCGGCAAGAGCGGTGGAACCGATCACACCCCCGCTGTTCGCCGGGAACACCTTCCGAAACAGACGGAAGACGGCGTAGCCCCCATAAGCGGGGACGATCGCCATGTTCATCACGTTGTACCCGAGGGCGGTCAGACCTCCGTCGGCGAACACCAGGGCCTGGACAACCACGACGATCGTGACCACGACAGCCCCGACCGAGGGCCCCAACAGAATCGCGGCGAGGGCACCGCCAAGCATGTGACCGGTGGTGCCGGCGGCCACCGGGAAGTTGAACATCTGCGTCGCGAAGATGAAGGCTGCCGTTATGCCCGCCAAGGGGATGGTCTTGTCGGCCAGCTGATCCTTGGACTGCCGAAGAGCGAATCCGACTATCACGATGGCGATGATTGCCGTGACTATCGAAGTCGTGCCGTCGAGAAACCCGTCCGGGGCATGCAGCGCGACAACCATGACATTCGACTCTACAAGTAGTTGCAAGTGGTTCGCAATTAGATGTTGCTCGCATCTATGACCACTTCTACGATGCGGTCGTGGAGGCAACTACCGAACTGAGCGTGGTGCTCAGGGACAACGGATTCCGACTCACCAGTCCTCGTTGGCTCGTCTGGTCGGTGCTGCGCTCGGCCACAGGCCACCTCACCGCCGATGAGGTGGCGGAACGAGTGAACGCCACCGACCCCACCGTCAACATCTCATCCGTATACAGGTCACTGGCTCTCTTCGAAGACCTCGACCTGGTCAGAGAGTCACACCTCGGCATCGACGATTCGGCTCGTTGGGAGATCTCACATCCCGACGACCACTTCCACATGGTCTGTGGACGTTGTGGATCCGTCGACCATCACATCGGCGAACTCGTAGACCAGGTCAGATCCCATCTCGCAGATCATCACGAATTCACCGCGCAGAACATCGATCTCGTCGTCACAGGTGTCTGCGGCTCGTGCGATGCGAAGTCATCGAGCAAAACCTCATGAGCATCTTCAATCCGACTCGACCGGCCGAGGCCTTCGACAAGTTTCTCGCGGAAGACGCCCAAACCAGCCGGGAGCAACCGGTGTGGGAGGAGAGCGACGGGGCGATGCCGGCGCTCTATCTGAGCCACGGTGCGCCGCCCGTCTTCGACGACGCCCATTGGATGAGCCAGCTGTTCGGCTGGTCACAGACGATGCCTAAACCGAAGGCCATCCTGATCGTGAGCGCACACTGGGAGTCGGCGCCGTTGAGTCTCTCGTCACCGGAGCCGTCGACGCCCCTGGTCTACGACTTCGGTGGCTTCGCCCCCATCTACTACACGATGACCTATCCGACACCGGATGCCTCGGAGCTGACTTCTCGGGTGGCGGCGATGATGCCCGACACCGAGCCGGTCTATCAGCACACCGGTCGTGGTCTCGACCATGGTGCCTGGGTACCGCTCAAAGTCATGTACCCCTATGCCGACGTCCCGGTCCTGCAGATGAGCATGCCCACCCACGACCCGCATCGGTTGTTCGACCTGGGGAGGAGGCTTCGGCCTTTGCGCGACGAAGGCGTTCTCGTGATCGGGTCAGGATTCATGACCCATGGTCTGCGACACGCCACAAGGGAGATGTTCGAGGAGAACCAGGTTCCTGGTTGGTCGGCCGAATTCGACATATGGGTGGCAGAGGCTCTGGCACGGGGCGACCTCGAGACGCTGGCCGACTATCACCAGGCGCCCGGGATGCCTTACGCCCATCCCACTGTGGAGCACTTCACGCCCTTGTTCATCGCACTGGGAGCGGCGACCGACCCCGAGGCGGGCCCGATCACCGTCATCGACGACTTCCAGTTCGGTTTTGCGAAACGGTCTGTCCAATACGCCTGACCGACCGTTCTGTGCGGGTTAGGCCCGACTGTGTCAGCGTAAACCCGCACAGAACGGTTGGATCAGGCGCTGATCAGCCCAACTAGACAACCGTCGAGGATGGCGAGCATCTGATCTATCTCTGCTTCGGTGACGGTCAGTGCAGGCATGAACCTGAGCGAGTCGGGTCGTGGTGAGTTGAGGAGGAGCCCGTGCTCGAGTGCCGCCGCTACCGTCTCGCCGCCTATCGGGCGACCCAGGTCGAGAGCCAGCAGCAAGCCACGTCCCCGGACCGATCCGAGACCGTGACGCTGTGACAGCTTCTCGAGCCCGCTGGTCAGGTATCTCCCTTTGGCGACCACACCGTCCATGAAACCCTCGCGGCTCAGTTCGTTGAGAACCGCGAGACCGACCGCCGTCATCAGTGGGTTGCCGTTGAACGTCCCACCCTGGTCCCCGTACTCGAAACAAGATGCCTCTCTGCTGGCCAGCAGAGCCGCGATGGGGACTCCGCCGCCCAGCCCCTTGCCCAGTGTGAGGATGTCAGGCCGGATCCCAGTGTTCTCGAAGGCAAACAGAGCTCCCGTCCGTCCCATGCCGGTCTGGATCTCGTCGAGGATCAACAGGATGCCGCGCTCGGTGGTCAGGTCGCGAAGACCCTTCAGGTATTCGTCATCAGCCGGGATCACGCCCGACTCTCCCTGGATCGGCTCGAGCATCACCGCGACCGTGTTGTCCCCGATCGCAGATTCGACGGCGTCGAGAGCGCCCATCTCCACCTTGGGGAATCCGGGGACCTTCGGCTCGAACAGCTGATCCCACCCAGGTTTACCCGAAGCGGACATCGTGGCAAGGGTCCGGCCATGAAAACCACCCGCAGTGGTGATGATCTCGTAGGCCCCATTGCGGTGGAGGGCACCCCACTTCCTGGCGAGTTTGATCGCACCCTCGTTTGCCTCGGCGCCGCTGTTCGTGAAGAAGACCTCGTCCATCCCCGAGACCGCAACGAGTCCATCGGCAAGGTCGAGCATCGGCCGGTTGTAGAAGGCCGGGCTCGGGCTGATCAGTCGTGATGCCTGGTCCGCGATGGCCTCCACTACCACATCGGGACTGTGCCCGAGACAGTTGACCGCCCAGCCCTGCACGAAGTCGAGGTACTCACGCCCATCCTCGTCGGTCAACCATGACCCCTTACCGGTCACGAAGACGATCTCGGGACGTCTCGTGATCTCCATCAACGAAGAGAATTGCCCTTTGTCGGTCATGGAGGCACCTTACGGAGTCGAAACGACCGTGAAGCTGGGCCGACTGCGGCCCCCGCTGAAGCTCCGGACCGGGGAACGGGCCGCCGAATCCAACGAGGGACGGCTTTCCCCCGCGGGTGTCCCGTGCTCAGGAGGTGCGAGTGATCGCCACCAGGTCGTAGGCCACCGAGTAGCCGGGCTGGTCTGCACGGCACGTGAGCTGGGTGGGCTCAGAAGCTCGACGCACCTTCACACTGACCTCCACAACTCCGTTCCCCTGACCGAAGACCACATCGGCGTGGTCGTGATCGGTGCGGCGATAGTCGATCACAACCAGATCCTCGAACCCGGTGATCCCCGCCTCTTGCCTCAGTAAGAACTCGGCTGCCTGGACCAACCGCGGCTGGATACTCCTTCCCCGGTGGTGCGCCAGGTCGATGCGGCCCGCCTCGTAGCTCGTGACGAGAGTCTCTGCGTCATCGGGAGCGACACGACCGAAGTAGTCGCCTCGGGGGAGGACGAGCAGATTCCCCGCGAACCTGTCGCCGCCCAGATGCGAAACCTCCCAGGTCCACCTTGGTCGGATCAGTGACAGCGTTCGATACAGAGGACGACCCTGGTCCGCACAGCAGATGTCGTGGCGGCCGTGAGTGCACACGAGATAGAGCGGATGGTCGAGAACCTCCCCGGGACCCACATCCCCATCAGCGAGAGCGGTGAAGTCGACATCCAATAGGATGGAAGGGTCGGAGAGGTCGGCGGAAGCCAAAGAAGGGCCGACCCCGTTCCCCCCCGAATGCGCCTTGAAGAACACAAGGTCGCTTCGGGACGATCGATGTCGGATGAGCAGGATGCGAACAGGCCCCGCTCGTCGCTGCAGTTCGCGTGCGATGGCCTCGGGAAACTTGCTGTCGGTCAAGGCGTCGGGACCCCATGCCCCCGGTTGCTCGATAAGGAGCCAAGACGACACGAGTGATGCAGTGGCATAGAGAGGTTCCTCACGAACCAACGCCTCCGCGGAGCAACGCCAGTCGTCTCGAGTCAAGTCTCGACCTCGAGCAGCCCCTCTCGAATCAGACGACGCACCAGCACGAGACGACCGGGCTCGCCGAGACCGGGCAGATCGGAGACCTTGAAACTATCGCCCTCGCAGATCAACCTCATCGCCGGCTCCACCGAAACGGGCATCCGGAGCTCGCGGTCGCCGAGCATGACCGATAGCCGCCCGTCGACGATCTCCAACAGACACACCGAACCCGCGCGACGGACGACCTTGGAGTCGTCGCTGACAGCATCGAGGGAGAGGAGCCGGTGGATCTGCCCCCTGAGCAGCGCCTGCCTTGTGGTGAGGACCTTGCGTCGAAGCTTCCGGGCAACAACAGTCGGATCCACAGCGACGATCGAAGCCGCGATCTGATCGAGACGACTCCGAACGTCATCCACGAATTCATCGTCAGCGACGGTGAATCTCAGGGGAAGCGGCGTCTTCATGACGGGGTCAGACTCGACGATCCGAACCACCTCTTTCAAGACCGCCGCCCATGTGGTGGAGAGGATCCCAATCGTGATGTGCACCGACTCACTGTCTTGTGTAGCCGCTGAATGGGGGAATCCAGAGGGGATGTACAGCGAGTCGCCCGGCGCCAGCAAGACGTCGATCACTGCCGGCTGGCTGGGAGGGAGATCGTGACGCTCGTGAACCCACCATCGCTTGGTTCCGTGGGACTGGAGGACGAACACGTCGTGCTCGTCCTCGTGGGCTCCGAAGCCTTGCGCCCCCGGAGGCGTTACGTACGCATTGGCCTGGACGGGATGACCAAGTGCCAGCTCCAGTCCCCGGCAGTAGTCGGCGAGCGGAGCCCAGTAACGATGCATGCTCTGGAAAACGATCGTGGCCCCGTTGACGAACTCGTCGAAGACGGCCCGGGCGTCGATGACGTCCTTTGTCTCATGAGTACCTGTACGGGTCGTCTTCGTGAATCGGCTACCGGGCAGGACCGCGCCATCTTTGACCAAACGGAACAGGGGGAGACGCAAACCCATGGTCGAAACGATCAGGTCGACATCGTCGAGGGAGAGAAGATCGTCGAAGCCTTCCTGGTCGTGGCCCTTTCGGTGGTGGGCATGGGTCGCCCACAACTTCTCGGCGAAGAGGTCGGGGTCACCCACGGCTCGGATGAGAGCTTCCCGACCCTCCTGATGTGCCTTGTCCAAGATGCTGTGCAGGATCAACTGTCCCGGGAGTCGCCGTCGGTGCCGTCGACACCGTCACTGTCGCTCGAGTCGACACCATCACTATCAGTGCTACCCACACCATCACTGTCGCTCGAGTCGACACCGTCACTGTCGGTCGAATCGACACCATCACTATCAGTGCTATCCACACCATCACTGTCGCTCGAGTCGACACCATCACTGTCGGTCGAATCGACACCATCACTAGCAGTGCTATCCACACCATCACTGTCGGTCGAATCGACACCATCACTATCGGTGCCATCCACGGCGTCGCTGTCTCCGCGATCCGGCTTGGGCTTGTGCTGGCCAACGGTCTCGATGTCGTCGTCGGAAAGGCTTCCGTTCGTGATCTCGTTATCGGTCAATGGTCACTCCTCGGTCGGGGTCGCTCACCGTACTCGTGTCGTAGTACCCCGCAGCCCGCCTCCCCACCCGCGTCTTTTCCGAGATAGGTTGGAGACAATTGCGAAGGGATGACAGTGATCGGATGGGTCGACAACATCGAAAGACTGACCGTGGAGAACGACGACTTCAGGAAAGTCGTGCACACCGGGAAGCACAGCCAGCTCACCGTCATGTCGATACCACCCGGTGGAGAGATCGGTTGGGAGGCTCATAATCACCTCGACCAATTCCTGCGTATCGAACAGGGCAAGGGCCGACTCGATCTCGGTACCAGTGATGACTCGGTCGACGAGAGCCATGAGATCGAGGACGACTGGGCATTGATCGTCCCCGCAGGGACCTGGCACAACGTGGTGAACACGGGCGACGGTGACCTCAAGTTGTATTCGATCTACTCACCTCCGGAGCACCCCGACGGAACCGTGCATCGCACCAAGACCGAGGCGGACGCGGACGAACACCATCACTGAGAGGACCACTCGAAGGCTGCCGTATGCAGAGAAGGGTGCTGGCCGGAATTCTTCGACGGTCCCGGACCAGCACCTGTGAGTCGGGACGGCGGGATTTGAACCCACGACCTCAGCGTCCCGAACGCTGCGCGCTACCAAGCTGCGCCACGTCCCGATCTGGCAAGGAATTGTACCGACAGGTCTCGGAGACGCCAGATCGGGGCTCCCGAATTCGGTCGTTGCGCACTCAAAATCGGCTCTTCACTACTGGTAGTTGCCGAGATAGTCTGTCCCGGTCAAGATCGAGGAGCCGATGACCGCTTACGACGCACGTCTTCGAATCCAGGGCGAGGAAGCCACGCCAGTATCCGTCGTGGTCGACCTGACCGACAACCACTTGAAGATGATCGTCGGTGAGGAAGAGGTCGCCGACTGGGCTCGGGATGAGATGCGAATCTCTGCGATGCCAGACGGCTTCCACATCCGGGCCGACGGTGAGGCGATCATCCTCGACGTCACGGACGACGCCCACTTCGCACTCGAGCTTGGGCTGCGTAACGCTCATCCGGCACTCCGCCGGCGGATGGCAGCATTGATGCGGTCAGACGAGCCGACCGTTTGATCAGACCAGCAGTTCGGCTATCTGAACCGCGTTCAGTGCTGCTCCCTTGCGGAGGTTGTCCCCGACCACCCAGAGGTTGATCCCACCCGGCGTCGAAACCGTGGCCCTCACCCGCCCAACCAGCACCTCATCGCGGCCTGCGCTGTCGAGGGGGGTCGGTGTCGTGTCCTTCCACAAATCGACCCCTGGCGCCGAACTCAGGACCGACATCGCCTCGTCGGCTGAGATCGGTCTGTCGAAGAGCAGGGTGGCGGCCACACCATGGCCCACAAGTACCGGAACCCGGACACATGTCGGCTCCACAGCGAGATCGGGGATGTCGAGGATCTTCCTCGTCTCATTGACCAACTTCATCTCTTCGTCGGTGTATCCCCCCTCGACCTCGTTGCCTGCGAAGGGCAACACGTTGAAGGCGATCGGTCTTTCGTAGATGTTTGGCCCCGGATCCACCCAGCCACCGATCATCAGCGAGTCGAGGTCCGACCCGAGCGGGCCCTGCTGTTCCAGCAACTCGGTGACACCCTGATGACCCGATCCAGACACGGCCTGATACGAGGTCGCCACCATTGAACGGAGACCGGCTGCCTCATGAAGAGGCCCGGCAGCCATCATCAGCGCCATCGTGGTGCAGTTCGGGTTTGCGACGATCCCTTTGTGACTTGCGGCAGCCCCGTCGTTGACACCGACTACGACGAGGGGCACCTCCGGCACCATCCGGAACGCCGAGGAGTTGTCCACCACGACGGCGCCCGCATCGGCGAAACGCGCCGCGTGCTGTTTCGACCTCTCCCCTCCCGCTGAAAAGAGGGCGAAATCGATGCCGGACGGGTCCATGGTGTCGAGATCCTCCACCATCACTGGTCCGGCGAAGGTGTCGATCGTGGAGCCGGCGGAACGCTTGGAGGCAGCCAGACGAAGCTCGTCTACTGAGAAAGCGCGCTGCTCCAGAATCGAGAGCATGGTGCGTCCAACCGCACCAGTGGCACCCACCACTGCGACGTTGGTCACTTCGAAGTCTCCATCTGAAAGAGTCGAGTATGTAAGAACCGCACCGCGTCCTCAATTTGTTCCGCAGCTACGTGGAGCGAGACGGAGTGCTCGTCGGATCCGATGATTGCACTGACGATGCCCGCCTCACCGAGACCGATCGTCGCGTCGTTTGCCGTCGGGTTTGCCTCGGCACCCACGACCGTCACGACACCGTGATCTCCGGCAGGACGCTGCGCGATGCCCACGAAGTCTCTGACAGGTGCCTCCGGTTTGACCCACGTCCCGCCGTCATCGCTGAACGACGACCTGACATGAACTGAGACATTTTGGTCACGTGCGGTCTCGACTGACTGAGGCATCAGCACTCCGGCTCCGGCCGCGGCGAAGGCCAGCATCTGGTCGTATTCGACCTCGGAGAGCAGTAGGGCGGCGGGCACGATCTGCGGGTCTGCCGTGAAGACACCAGTCACGTCGGTGAGGATCTCGCAAGCAGCGGCGTCCAAGGTGGCGGCTAGCGCGACCGCCGTCGTGTCCGACCCGCCCCTACCAAGGGTCGTGATCTCCTTCGAGGTCGGGTCGACGCCCTGGAACCCGGCCACGATCACCACCTTTCCCTCCGTGATCGACTGTCTGACCCGCTCACCGGTGATCTGGGTGATTCGGGCTCCGCCGTGTGCCGAGTCGGTGAGGATGCCCGCCTGGGAACCTGTGTAGCTGACTGCCGGGACTCCCCTGTCGTTGAGCGCCATCGCCAGGAGTGCCATCGAGATACGCTCCCCAGCCGTGAGGAGCATGTCCATCTCACGAGGGTGTGGCGCCTTGCTCACCTCTGCCGCCAGTTGCAGGAGTGAGTTGGTGGTCTGACCCATCGCGGACACCACGACGACAACCTGGTTGCCGTCGTCGCGAGCCCGGACCACCCGATCAGCCACGGCCCGTATCCGGCTCGGGTCGGCCACCGAGGTGCCCCCATACTTCTGCACGATGATCGGCATCCGCACAGTTTGGATCGTCGGCCAGCTCAATACGAAACACTGTCATCGGATTGAGGCCGCCCCGAGCCTAAAGTCGCGCCGCCATGACCGACCGACGTCAGCGCCAGAAGGAACAACGCGCAGCCAAACGCGAGGCAGAGCGCAAGCAGGAGTCTCGCCGCGCATTGTTCCGCACGTTGGGGATGGCACTCCTCTTCGGTCTCGTAGTAGTGCTCATCTTCGCCGTCGGAGGTCTGTTCGATGGCGGTTCGGACACCGTGCCGGGATCGTACGAGGACTACAGGAGCCAACCGACTGCATGTGGCGGCGAGGCGCCTCCCCCTGAGCAGGTGATGACCTTTGACGCACCCGAGCAGCAGGCGGACATCACCGCTGAGAGCACCGTCACTGCCAACATCGTCACGTCCTGTGGCGAATTCGTGCTCGACCTGAACACCGCCGAGGCGCCGGAAACCGTCAACTCCTTCGTGTTTCTGGCCAGGGAGGGGTTTTACGACGGTCAGGTGATCCATCGAATCGTGGAGAACTATGTCTTCCAGGGTGGTGACCCCGAAGCCGACGGCACCGGCGGGCCCGGATACGTCATCGCCGACGAATTCCCCGACGATCCCGACTTCGTATATGAGCCCGGTGTCGTGGCGATGGCCAACCGCGGAGCGCGATCGACCGGTTCTCAGTTCTTCGTGGTGACCGGTGACGACGGCCAGTTTCTCACCAACAACTTCAACGTGCTGGGAACCGTCATCTCCGGCGAGGATTCTATTGGAGCGATCATGGAAGTCCCGACCGGGACGGCACCCGGTTCTGTGGAGCAGAGCAGACCCCTCGAGACCGTCTACATCGAATCGATAACCATCGACGTAGCCGAATCTTGACGGGCTGACAGGGCATCATCGGCCCTGAGCTGATGACTGTCGATCTTCACACCCACTCCACCGCCTCCGATGGGTCGGACCCACCGGAACGAATCGTGGAGCTCGCCGCTGAGGCCGGTCTGACGTGCGTCGCTCTCACCGACCATGACACCCAGGAAGCTGTGACTGCGGCCGTATCGGCGGCGAGGAGATTCGGTATCGAAGTGATACCGGGTGTCGAGCTATCCCTTGGATACGACGAAGGCGGAATGCATCTCGTGGTTCTTTGGCTCGAGCCCGGTCCCGGACCGTTGCAGGACCGGCTCCCCGGCCTTCAGGGAGGCCGCGGGGAGCGCAACGAACGCATCGTGGCACGGCTCACCGAGCTGGGCATGCCGATCACAATCGAAGAGGTCATGGCCGAGGCCGGTGGAGGCACCGTTGGCCGTCCTCACATCGCCGCGGTGATGATGCGTCACGGCTACGTGCCCGACATCAACACTGCATTCGAAGTGTGGCTCGGTTCCGGTCTTCCCGCGTACGCGGCACGTGCTCGTCTCGATCCCGAGGAGGCGATCGCCCTGGCGCGAGAATCTGGTGCCGTGCCCATCCTGGCCCACCCACATACCCTCGGACTGACGACCGCTCCGGCAATGGCGGACATGCTGACCCGTCTTCGTCGAGCCGGGCTGGTTGGTCTCGAGGCCCATTACTCGAGCTACAGACGACACGAGCGCGCCGGTTACGCCGACCTGGCCCAACGTTTCGAGCTGATCCCGTCCGGCGGCAGTGACTACCACGGGACTTACAAGCCAGGCCTCTCTATCGCCACCGGGTACGGCGACCTGACGGTTCCTGTCGAGGTGGTCGACCGTCTCCGCGAACAAGTCGGCAAGTGAGCCGTCCGATACGCATGGGGACCGCGGCGGCAGTGGTCGCTGCCAGCATCCTCCTCTCGCGTCTCCTCGGTCTGATACGCGACGCGCTGATCGCCGGGCTCATCGGAGCCGGCCCCGAGGCCGACCTCTACTTCGACGCCTTCCTGATCCCGGACACACTCAACTACTTGCTCGCCGGGGCCTACCTCACCATCACCCTGGTCCCGATCTTGAGCCGGCACCTGGAGAACTCGGATCCGGAACGAGCCAGTCGGGCGTTTACGTCTGTGTTCCGATTCGTCGCAATCGCAATCCTGGGTCTCACCGCGCTGATGTGGCTGTTCGCCCCACAGCTGATCGAGCTCCTCTTCCCCCAGATCGAAGACACGGCGAGACTCACAAATCTGACCCGGCTGGTGTTGCCGGCTCAGGTCTTCCTCGTCGTCGGTGCCCTGCTCATGGCTGTCCAGTACACCCACAAGCGCTTCCTCTACCCATCGATCGCACCGCTGGTCTACAACCTCGGGATAATCGCCGGTGGTCTGGTCGGCTGGGCCGGCGGAGATCCGTCGCCAGAGTCGTTCCTGATAGGCGCGGTGGTGGGAGCCGCGGTAGGCAACTTCGGTCTGCAATGGATCGGCGCCAGGAAGACCGGCACTTGGTTCACCAGAACTGACGGCGAGTCATCCGTGCGTGAGTATCTGGTGCTGGCGATCCCACTGATGGTCGGCCAGTCGGTCGCGGTACTCGACGAGCAGTTCGTCCGCTTCTTCGGACAGGTCGAGGAAGGGGCCACGGCGGCCCTCACGTTCGCAAGACGTCTCAACATGGTCCCCGTAGGCGTCATCGCGCAGGCGGCAGGTGTCGCCGCTTTTCCGTTCCTGGCCAGTCTGGCGGCCCGGGGTGCGAACGACGAGTTGGTGGAGACCACGGGGAGGGCGGCGCGAAAGACGCTGTTCGTGGCGGCAGCTGCCACTGCAGGCCTCGTGGTGCTCGCCAAGCCGGCCGTGACTTTGATCTACGAATACGGCAAGTTCACCAGTGAAGACGCCGACCTGGTTGCCGACCTGCTGACCATCTATGCCTTCTCGATCCCGGCGTGGGGCATGCATCAACTCTTGGTGCGCCATTTCTATGCGAAGAGGAAGATGTGGACGCCGGTCATCATCGGGACCCTGTTCAGCCTCGTCGCGATCCCGGTGTGGCTCGGGCTCTACCAATCCATTGGTGTCGAAGGTTTTGCCCTGGCGTCGACGTTGGTGATGATCGGCTATGCCCTCGGCATGTTGATCGCCTGGGGCTACGACTCGGGGTGGGCGGCCGTGAGACGTCTGGCACCGGCTTTCGCAAGAGGGATGATCTCGGCCGGTCTCTCCGGGGGGATCGGATGGTTCATGGTGAACGGCCTCATCGGCGATGACCCCCTGACTCCGCTCAGCGCACTCTGGATCTCTCTGGTAGGGGGTATCACAACCCTTGCGCTCTTTCTCGGCTTCTCGGCATTGTTCAGGTCCCCCGAGATGAGAGAGGTGCTTCGGCGACGATGAGATCAGTCGCCGGGTCTCACCAGGTCGAGTGGTGGCAGAGGTCTTTCCGGCTGGACCGCCCTCACCCAGGCCGGTAACTCGTTCCCGCGCTTTCTCTTGCCCTGCCTGATCGCATGCTCCTCGCGGGCGATCTGATCGAGCACAACAGCAATCACCGCTGCTTCGAATTCGCCCGCACCACCCTTGATCTCGATCGCTCTCTCAGACATCGTTCAGCTCCACCAATTCCACAAGAGTGCCGACCACCTCATCGGGACGCACGAAGACCGACCGGTGACCGCGGGCCCCGATACGGGGCTCGAGGTCGACCAGCTCGACGCCGGTGACGGAGAGATGGGCCACGGCTTCGTCGATCGATGTGACGGTATAGGCGACATGATGCAGACCTTCACCTATCTTCGACAAGAAACGACCAATCGGGGTTTCAGCCTTCAAAGGCCGGAGCAGTTGAACGAACGAGGCACCGACCGGGATCATCGCCTGCTCGACTCCCTCCGAATCGACCGTCTCCCGATACAGCGGCTCCACTCGATATCGGACCCGATAGGTGTCGATCGCGGCGTCGAGATCTGAGACCACGATTCCGACATGATCTAGATTCAACAACTTCACGCCGCTGAGCGTATGCGGCGTCATGAGCCCTGTCATCCGTTGCCCGGTACCATCACACAAGTGAGCAACACCGTGATCACCGGCATCGCAAGGACCCCTATCGGCAAGTATGGCGGGGCATTACGACCGATGTCCGCAGTCGACCTCGGAGGCGCGGCAGTCTCGGCAGCCGTGACCCGATCCGAACTCGACCCTTCGGTCTTCGACGAAGTCGTGCTCGGGCACGTCCTCCAGGCAGGAGCCGGTCAGATCACTTCCAGGCAGGCGGCCGTTGCGGGGGGTCTGCCCATGACCGTCCCTTCACTCACCGTCAACAAGGTCTGTCTCTCCGGGATGGCAGCGATCGGACTGGCGGCACGCGCCATCGCCCAAGGTGACTCGAAGTTCGTGATGACCGGTGGGATGGAATCGATGTCGAACGCACCACACGTCGTCCGCGAGTTGCGCTGGGGGGCGCGCATCGGCGACGTCCCCATGGTCGACGTGATGCAACACGACGGCCTCTTCTGCGCTTTCGACAACTGCACGATGGGTGAGTCCTCGGACCGTAAGAACGAACTCCTCGGCATCGACCGTTCCGAACAAGACGCGTGGGCAGCCAGGAGTCACCAACTCGCCGCCGAGGCGACCGACAACGGTCAGTTCTCAAGCGAGATCGTCCCGGTTTCGGTGCCGCAGAGAGGCGGAGAGCCTGTGGAAGTGACCGTCGACGAGGGGATCCGACCCGGTTCTACCGCCGAGTCGATGGCGTCACTCCGCCCCGCATTCGCCTCAACGGGGACGATCACCGCGGGCAACGCCTCTCAAATCTCAGATGGGGCAGCCGCGGTGGTGGTTGCAGATCGCGATGCTGCCGGAGCCGCCGGCGCACCGGTTGTCGCCGAGATCCTCTCGTACGGACAGATCGGAGGGGTCGACGCCACCCTCCACGAGCGACCCGCAGAAGCCCTTCTGATCGCCTTGAAGAAGGCTGGTCTCGAGCCCGCCGACCTCGACCTGGTCGAGATCAACGAGGCGTTCGCCGCCGTGGCACTGTGGTCGGCGCGGATGCTCGACATTCCCGAGACCAAGGTCAACGTGAACGGTGGGGCAGTCGCCCTCGGCCACCCGCTCGGGGCCACCGGTGCGAGGATCGTTGTCACACTCATCAACGCCCTCCGCTATCGAGGTGGTGGCATCGGCGCCGCCACACTCTGCGGCGGTGGCGGTCAAGGCGACGCCATAGTGCTCAGAGTCGAGGGTTGATGGCCGAGCCAATCGAACGCAACCTCGGTCTCGATCTGGTTCGTGTCACCGAGACTGCAGCACTCGCCGCCGCTCGCTGGCTGGGTCGCGGCGACAAGGAACGGGTGGACCAGGCGGCCGTCGACGGGATGCGGCTTCATTTGTCGACGATCGAGATCGACGGCCAAGTGATCATCGGGGAGGGCGAGAAGGACGAGGCCCCGATGCTTTTCAACGGTGAGAGAGTCGGGAACGGGACCGGGATGGTCGTCGATGTCGCCGTCGACCCGGTCGATGGAACGACTCTCACTGCGGCGGGGCTGCCCAACGCGATAGCGGTGATCGCCCTCGCTGAGGGCAGAGGGTCGATGTACTCCCCGGGACCGTTCGTCTATATGGACAAGATCGCGGTGGGCCCGGAGGCAGCAGGGACAATCGACCTCGAGGCTCCGGTCGGGCACAACCTCGCCCGGGTCGCAAAAGCCAACGGCAAGGAGATGAACGACCTGAGGGTCCTGGTGCTCGACAGACCCCGAAACAAGCACTACGTCGATGCCGCCCGTGAGGCGGGTGCGCGGATATCGCTCTTCCGCGACGGTGACGTGGCTGCCGCGATCGCCACGGCACAGGAAAGCCACGAAGCCGACATCATGATGGGCATCGGAGGTTCACCGGAGGCTGTGATCGCCGCCTCCGCGCTGGCTTGCGTCGACGGCGAGATCCAGTGCCGGCTCTGGCCCCGGGACGAGAAGGAGGCTGAGCAGGCGAGAGACATGGGCCGGGATCTCGATCAGGTCTTGACGATCAGAGATCTCGTGAACTCCGACAACATCTTCTTCGCGGCAACCGGTGTCACCAACGGCGAGTTCCTCCGGGGTGTCAACTATCGGGGTGACGAACGGGCAGTCACTCACTCGGTGATCATGCGTTCCAAGACGGGTTCGATCAGGTACATGGATGCCGTCCACAACCTGGAACGTCTCCGTGCGATCTCATCGATCACCGTGGACTGATGGACTGACCTTCGAGTCAACCGGCCTCCCGTTGTGGAATCCGGGGCGCTATGCAGGTTCGATAGGAGAGGAGGCGTCGCTGGCTCTGGCAAAGGCCATGTCGACGGCATCGACCAGGGTCTCTGCGATGGGGACGCCTTCGCCTTCGAGCACCTCGAGATGATGGCTGCCCCCGTGGAACAGGATCGGCGTGGCGCCGACGTGGCGGGCAGCGGCCACGTCGTCGGGGGTATCGCCGACGACGACCGTCGACTTGCCGGGGATGCCTATATGGCGAAGATGATCCTCCAGGTATGCGGCCTTGAGACCACCTGTCATCTTCACCATCCCGTCGACACGCAGGAACCGGTCTGCAATCCCGAGACGGGCAACGATCCCGTCCAACCAATTCTGGGGAGACATCGAGAGTAGCGACTGGGTCCAACCCCTCCCGTCGAGGAGATCCATCGCCTGCAGAGCATCTGGCGCCAGATCGACGTTCTCGGCTCGTCTGAAGTACTCGTCGTGGAACGCGGTGTCGAGCCGGAGCCACTCCTCGTCACTGATCTCTCGACCCAACAGTGAGACGTAGAAGTTCCGAACAGGCCGCGTGTAATGATCGCGGTAGTCGTCGGCCCTGATCGGCCTCGCTCCGAGTGTGGCAATGGAGACGCTCACCGATTCGACGACTATCTGCAGGTCGTCGAGCAAAGTCCCATTCCAATCCCATACCAGGTGTGTCAACACGAACTCTGAGAATAAGGCCAACAGACCGTCTCTCCCTGATCACCCTCGGTAGGGTGCCACCCACTCTGCGAGGAGGAAGAGACGACAAGCGAACCGGCTAACAGAGAAGCAGGTCCTCTGTTCGGCGTCTTGCTCGCCTACCAGCGCTGGGCAGATGGTTTCTCCGAATGGACCGGGAAGATCGCTGCCTGGGCAGTGATACCGACCGTCATCGTCGGCTTCGTGAACGTGATCCTCCGTTACACCGGCGCCATCGTGGGTCGCCGTCTAACCAGCAACGCGGTCATCGAGGCCCAACTCTGGCTGTATGCGTCGATCTTCCTGCTCGGGTTTGCCTACGTACTGAAGCATCAGATCAACGTGAGGGTCGACTTCTGGTATGCCAACCAACCGGTGACCCGGCGGGCCTGGATCGACTTCGTAGGCAACTGGATAGCCCTGGTCCCGTTCTGTTTCATCGGGATGTGGGTGTCGTTCCCGCAAGCGATGCAGTCGATACGGGTGGGAGAAGTGTCGGCCGACGCCCAGGGTCTGCCTCAAGGCCCGATCAAGCTCCTCCTTGCAATGTCGTTCCTCTTACTGCTGTTGCAGGCGATTTCAGAGCAGATCAAGCTCTACGCGGTGATCACCGGGCGGGGCGATCTCGTGCATCCCGACACGGTCCAGGAGCACATCCGGGTCGAATGAGCCTCGAACTCCTCGCCATCATCATGTTCGCCGTCTTCCTGGTGGTTATCCTGAGCGGCTACCCGGTCGCCTTCTCGTTCGCAGGCACGGCGATCGTTTTCTTTCTCCTCGGTGTGATCTTCGGCGATTTGGCGTTCCGGGAGCTGAATGTGCTCTTCAGCCAATGGTTCAGGAACTCGGTCACAAACTTCACATTCCTGGCCATCCCATTCTTCGTGTTCATGGGGGCTGTCTTCGAGAAGTCCGGTCTGGCCGAGAAGCTCCTCACCACCATCGGTTACCTGATGGGCCCACTGCGCGGCGGGATGGCGGTGGCAGTTGTCTTCGTCGGGACCTTGCTGGCGGCGGCAACCGGCGTGGTCGCGGCGACCGTGATCGTCATGGGAATCCTGGCCCTGCCGGTCATGGTGAAGTACGGCTACGACCACAAGCTGGCATCAGGAGTGATCGTCGCCTCCGGAACCCTGGCCCAGCTGATCCCACCGAGTCTGGTGTTGATAGTCCTCGCCCAGTTCCTCCCGATTTCTGTCGGCGAGCTGTTCGCAGGGGCTCTGATCCCGGGTGTGATGCTGGCCGCGATCTTCGCCCTCTATTCCGTTGTGATCGCCTACGTCCGACCGGGCACCGCACCCGCCATCCCCAAAGAAGAACGGAGCATGAGCGCAGGTCAGCTCGCTGTCGAGGCCTTGAAGGTGGTCGTCCCGCCGCTGGTCCTGGTCTTTGCGGTCCTCGGGTCGATCTTCGCCGGAATCGCGACCGCGTCGGAGGCCGGGGCGGTCGGCGCCGTGGGTGCGGTGCTCCTCGCCGTCGCCTATCGAACCTTCAACTGGAAGATCATCCTGCAGGCGGCTCGCACAACGGCAGATATCACAGGGCTGGTGCTCCAGATCCTCTTCGCCTCGACATTCTTCGCATTGGTGTTCAACCAGTTGAACGGTCAGGACCTGATCACCGACTGGCTGCTCGCGATACCGGGCGACCTCTGGGGTTTCATAATCGCCGCCAACATCATCGTGTTCCTGCTCGGGATCAACCTCGAGTTCCTGGAGATCTCGTTCATCGTGATGCCACTGTTCGTGCCGGCCGCACTCGAACTCGGGATCACGGGCCCTTTGCTCGTCTGGTTCGCGGTGATGATGGCCATCAACCTCAACATGGCGTTCATCTCACCGCCAGTTGGGTTCTCGTTGTTCTATCTGCAGTCGGTTGCGCCGCCCGAGGTCACGACAAGTGAGATCCACAGGGGCGCCTTGCCTTTCATGGCTTTGCAGGCAGTCGGTCTGATCCTGGTCATGATCTTCCCCGAAACCGTCACCTGGCTCGTCGACCAGTTCTTCGGGGACGAACCGCCGCCGATCGACAGCCTGGTGCGCTTGATCCTGTGAAATCGAAAGGGCCCCGCCGGCAGCGGGGCCCTTTCTGGGGTCAGCGACTTCAGCCTTGTTGGTTGGCGATGAAGTCGAGGTAGGAGGTCTCGGCGACCGCGAACCACGGCTGCACGAGATCCCGGAATGCACTCCAGTGCTCGTAGATCGAGGCGAAGTCGGCGTTGGCCGCGGCGTTGTCTTCGTTGATCTGGTTCGCCGCATCCGCCGCCGCCTGCATGACATCGTCGGGATAGGGAAGAACCTGGACACCGGAGTTGACGATCTCCTGGAAGGCCTCCGGGTTCTGCGCGTCGTAGCGGGCCATCATCGTGGTGTTGGCCTCGAAGGCGGCCGTCTTGACGATCTCCTGATAGACCTCGGGCAGCTCATCCCACTTCGGAAGTGGGATCTGCACTTCGAGTGTGGGCCCCGGCTCCCACCACCCCGGGTGGTAGTAGTACTGGGCGACGTCCTGAAAGCCGAGGACCAGGTCGTCATAGGGGCCAACCCACTCGGCGGCGTCGATGGCACCTGTCTGCAGGTTCTGGAAGATCTCACCGCCGGGCAGCACCTGAACGGTGACGCCGAGGGCTGTCATCACCTGACCTCCCAGACCGGGAATCCTCATCCGCAGACCCTGGAGGTCGGCGAGACCGGTGACTTCGACGTTGAACCATCCCCCCATCTGCACACCGGTGTTGCCGGCGGGGAACTGGATGGCGTTGAAGCGCTCGGCATAGAACTCCTGCATCAACTCCAGCCCTCCTGCCTCGTAGAGCCATGCGTTGTTCTGCCTGGCGTTGAGGCCGAAGGGGATCGCGGTGCCGAAGGCGGTGGTCGGGTCGAGGTTGACGTAGTAGTAGGAAGCCGTGTGCCCGCCGTCGATCGAGTTGGTCTCCACGTTCTGGAGGATCTCCAGGGCAGGAACCACTTCACCCGCAGGTTGGGCAGTGATCATGAATTTGCCACCGGTCATCGCGGCAACACGATCGGCGAATGTGGTTGCTCCGCCGTAGATAGTGTCGAGTGAAGTGGGCCAACTCGTCGCGATCTCCCACTCGATCTCGGGAAGGCTCTCGTCGCCGGCAGCCTCATCCACATCGGGGTCGCCTGACGAGCACGCTGCGAGCGCCGCTGCTCCCAACGCGCCCATCGACGCCATCTTCAGGAATTGCCGCCGCTCCATCATCCGGGCGTATTGCTGCTTGTTCATGATCCTCCTTCCAAGCAGGGCAAAACCACAGTACGCGGGTGGAGTGTTGTCGTGCCGGATGCAACGGGGGTTTGTCGTCTCCAGGTTGCGGTCAGAGTTCGGATCGGCCGGTGAGAGCCCTGCCCAGGGTCAACTCGTCGGCGTAGTCGAGGTCGCCCCCCACCGGGAGACCGGAGGCGAGACGGGTGACCAGGAGACCCAAAGGCTTGAACTCCCGAGCGATGTACATCGCAGTCGCATCACCCTCGACAGTCGGGTTCGTCGCGACGATCAACTCACGGATCCCTTCGGGCTCGAGCCGGCCCCGCAGCTCCTCGAAACGGAGCTGGGCGGGCCCGATGCCGTTGATCGGTGAGAGGGAGCCACCCAGCACGTGATATCTCCCACGGAACTCCTGGGTCCTTTCCACCACGACGATGTCCTGTGGCCTTTCGACGACACATACGACGCTCTCGTCGCGACGGGTGTCACGACAGATGGCACAGAACTCGCCTGCTGCGACGTTGTAACACCGTGCGCACAAAGTGACCTGGTCGCGCATGTCGGTGATGGCGGTGGCGAGACGACGGGCGTCGGTCTCCTCGACTGTAAGAAGGTGGAAGGCAAGTCGTTGCGCCGACTTTCCCCCGATGCCGGGGAGCCGGCTCAGCTCATCGATCAGACGTTGAACGGGACCTTCGAACATCAACCGAGGAGGCCCCCGAGACCACCAGTGAGCCCGCCGAGTTCCTCGTTCGTGGTTCGCACTGCCTCGTCCATGGCATGACGGACGGCTGCAACCACGAGGTCTTCGAGCATCTCGATGTCGTCGGGGTCGACGACATCGGGGGAGATCTTGATCTCGACCAACTCCGGAGCTCCCGTCACGACCGCGGTGACGACTCCGCCGCCAGCCGAACCCTGGAAGCGGCGCTCGGCGAGCTCGGCCTGGGTCTTGGCGAGCTGTTCCTGCATCTGCTGCGCCTGTTTCATGATCTGACGCATGTCGGGCTGACGATTCATGGGAGCAAGGGTACCGGGTAATGGGTGGGCGGTATCGGGACTAGGTGTCCTCGATGACTGTGGCACCGAGTTCTGCCTGGAGAAGGGTGGCGGGGTCGCGGTCCTGATCGGGGCGTTCCTCGAGCTGGGTGAGGTCGACTCCTTCTTCGTCGTCACCCGAACCGACGTCGGACTTCAGTCTGAACTTGACCTTCACCGGACCACCGAGAAGATCACTCGCCTTGGCTGCGACGATCGGAGCCACAGCATCGTCCTGTTCCAGCGAGGTGAGGTGGAAGTCGTGGGCCACCTCGAGGATGATCGTGTTGCCCTCAACCGCACCGGGCACTGCCTCCCTGAAGAATGCCCACCGTCTCGCGCCGAGCAAGTCGCGCAGCCCGCCGAACAGACCAGGCCACACTTTCTGCAGTTGATCGAAACTGATGTCGATCCTGGGGGCATCCTCGGCAGGAGCCTCTTCACTGATCAACGGTGCAGCCGCCCTTGTCAGCTCGTCGGTGTCGTTTGCTGCCGGTTGGTCCTGAGCGGGTGATACGGCTGGATTCTCCTCGGGTTCGACTGCCCGAGCCATCGGCACCGGGACAGCAGGCCCCGGCTTGTCGAGACGTCGCTCCAGACGATCCATCCGCGAGATGAGAGCCGCCGGATCGGTTGCGGTCTCGGGCCGGGTCAGCTTGATGATCGCCAACTCCGTCATCAGACGCTCTTCGCGTCCCTCACGAAGTCTCACCAGGGCATCGGAGAGGAGATCGACGGCGCGCAAAACATCAGATGAGGTGACCATCTCCGCTGCCTTCTGCCACGATTCGTAGACCTCGGGCGGTTCGTCAGCGATCTCGGCGAGGTTCGGTGCGTAATGGGCGAGGAACACGCCACGGAAGAAGCCGATGCTCTCCGATACGAAGCGGCGCAGGTCGACTCCTGACGCCGCCAGCTCGGCGATCAACTCGAGACCGTCGCGAGCATCCTGATTTGCAATTGCTCCGGCGAGTCGGGCGAATGCCTCGGAATCGGCCAATCCGAGTGCTCGTCGCACTCCGGCAACGTCGGCAGTTCCTGACCCGAGGGCGGCCACCTGTTCGAGAAGGGACAGTGAGTCGCGGACCGACCCGCCGGCGTGACGGGCTATAGCTATGAGGGCGGTGGGGTCTGTCTCGTAGCTCTCCCGCTCCGCGATGGCACTGAGATAGCCGGCCAATTCCTCGACCGGGACCGGGTGGAAGTCGAAACGCTGAGTGCGGCTCCGGATCGTGTCGAGCAGTTTGTATGGCTCGGTGGTCGCGAGGACGAAGTGGACGTGCTCCGGCGGCTCTTCCAACGTCTTCAGAAGGGCGTTGCCCGCAGCCTTCGAGAGCATGTGTGCTTCGTCGAGGACGAATACACGTTTCGACGTAGCTGCCGAGGCGACAGTCGTGACACTCAGCTTTATGTCACGGATGTCATCGACCGAGTTGTGAGAGGCGGCGTCCAACTCCATGACGTCGAGACTGTTCCCTTCGGTGATCGAGACACAGCTGCCGCACACGTTGCACGGGGACCCGTCCGCGTTGCGGTTCTCGCAGTTCAGGGCTTTGGCGAGGATGCGAGCGGTGGTGGTCTTGCCCGTCCCTCTCGGACCGGTGAACAGGTATGCATGGGCGACCCGGCCATCGGCGACCTCCCGCGACAGTGTGGTCGTCACATGCGCCTGACCGATCACGTCGTCGAAGGTCTGCGGCCGATATCTGCGATAGAGAGCCTGGTATTGCAAGTGACCCCCACCGTACAACCGTGGAGTGACTCATTTCACACCGAAGCAAAGCGCAAGGTTCATTTATCCACCACACGCGTCGATACTCTTCGACAGTGACCCAGTCCCTCGCCGACGACACAACGCTCGATCACGCCCCCACCACACCAGCTGTGTGGGCCCGTGGACTGGTTCGGGAGTTCGGAAGGACACGCGCCGTTGACGGGGTCGACCTCGACATCATGCCCGGAGAGTTCTACGGGCTTCTCGGTCAGAACGGCGCTGGCAAGACCACCACTATCAAATGCATCGTCGGCCTGCTTCGCCCCACGGCAGGCACGGTCGGGATCGCAACATTCGACACGTGGAACTCGCCCACCGAGGTGAAGTCTCGAATCGGAGTTCTCCCCGAGGAGTTCAACCTCTATGAGCGTCTCACCGGCGCCGAGCTCCTCGACTTCACGGCTGCAATGCATGGTCTCGAGCGCGAGGAGGCTATGAAGCGACGAGGCGAATTGCTGGAGATGCTCGACCTGGAAGGCGCCGGATCCAAACTCATCGGCGACTACTCCAGGGGAATGCGAAAGAAGGTGGCCCTCGGTGCGGCCATCATCCACCGCCCGCCGGTCCTCTTCCTGGACGAGCCGTTCGAAGGCGTTGACGCAGTGTCGGCCCGTCTCATCAGGAACCTCCTCCAGCAGGCGGCCGCTGGCGGCACCACGATCGTCTTCTCCTCACACGAGATGCACCTCGTGGAGAAGCTGTGCACCCGGATCGGGATCATGGTCGATGGCCGACTGACCATCGAAGAGACACCTGAAGGTCTCTGCCGGGTGACCGGCAAGGACAACATAGAAGACGCATTCATCGCCGCAGTAGGTGGCGAAGACATCGGTCAACTCTCGTGGTACGAAACCTCGTCGGACTGAAGGCTCGGCTCACCTGGAACGGCGTCCGCACCGACGCCCAACGACGTTTCGGGTTCCCCGTGGCCACCGTTCTCCTCGGCTGGGCCGGCTGGTGGCTGGCTTCCGGACTCGTAGACGCCGCCGCCACACTCGAAGCGGAGGCATTGGCAAATTTCCTCGGATGGGCGGCCTTCCTCTTCTTCGCTGGCTGGGTGACGTTGCCTGTGATCATTTTCCCCCTCGACGAGAACCTCGACCCCCAGCAGCTCGCGGTGCTGCCCATCACACATCGCCAGATGGTGACGGGCCTTGCAGCTGCCAGCTTCGTTGCGCCGGCGACCATCGTCCCGATCCTGGTTCTGGGGGCCAACGCCTCGATCCTGTCCGCCGGTTGGTGGATGGTCGTTCCCGCATCGCTGGTGTTCGCGGCACTGCTGGCGGTCGGATCACAGCTCTTCTCGGCGGCGGTCTCGGCGATCCTGCGCACACGGAGAGGTCGTGACATCGCGACGTTCCTCATCCTCGGGCTGGCCGCTGGATCGTTTTTCGTATACAGATCGATATCGGAGACGATCGACGAAACCGGTCTCACCACAGCGGTTCTCGAGAATCCCATCCTCGACTTCTCCTGGCTCCTGCCCCCTGTTGCCGCGCAACGCGCCATCATCGAGGCCGCCTCAGGAAACCCGGTCGCCGCAATAGGCCAGCTGACCGCGGCTGTCGTCGGCTTGTTGCTGCTCGCCTTCCTCTGGAAACGGCTGCTGGGATGGATGCTCACCACCCCCGCGGAAGGCAGCAAGCCTGCGGCCCGTGCCAGACGAAGCGGATTCACCTCGGGACTCTGGGGTGTCATCCCCACCCTGGCGCGAAAGGAACTTCGCTTCTACGTACGTGACCCACGTCAGAGACTGGTGTGGACGGGCACCGTGATCTTCGTCGGGCTAGCGGTGGCAGGGACGATCATGGGAACGACGGGGCTCTTCGACATCCGTGACAGCGAATGGGCGCCTCTGCTCGCCCCGGTGCTGGTCTTGTTCGTCGGTCTCCCCATCGCGCTCAACCTCTTCGGCTGGGAGCGCAATGCAGCGAGCTATCTCTTCGTGCTCCCGGCAACTCCCCGGCAACTCCTTGTCGGAAAGAACGTTGCGGTGGCGACAGCCCTCGTCATCGAGACCACGATCATGGCTGTGTTTCTCTCGGTGTTCACCGGGTTCTGGGGCTGGACGTGGCTGGTCTTCCCACTCATGATCTCAGCGATCGGCTGTCAGCTCGCGGTCGGCAACTTCGTGTCGGTTCTCACCCCGCTCCGCCTGCCCAGAGAAGGGACTGACGTGTTTGCCCAGTCGACCGAGCAGGGCTGTCTCGCGATAGTCAGCCAGACGATCTCCTTCTTCACGATCGGGCTCCTCCTCGTGATCCCGGCGTCGATCGTGGCGCTCACGGTCTCGTTCAGTCAGGTGGTCCCGCCCTGGTTCACCGCTTCGGCCGCAATCGTCTGGGGGCTGATCGTCTATTCGATCTCCCTCTGGTTGTCCTCGAAATTGCTTCGTCGCAGGCTTCCCGAAGTCATGGCCTGGGTACAGGTGGTCTGACCCTCATCTCCGGATTCCAACCGGCCAATAGGTTCTTAGGGGTCAAAACAGGAGGACCCCGCCATGACCACCCTCGCCCCCCAAGTCGAAGAAACATGCACTCAGGACATCTGGGACTTCAGTGATCTCCGTGCCCTGTTCATCAACACAACTCTGAAGAAGTCACCAGAGATTTCCCATACCCAGGGGGTGATGGACATCTCGATTGAGATCATGCGGCGACAAGGGGTCACCGTGGACACGCTTCGCGCCGTGGACCACGGCATAGCTGCCGGCCTCTGGCCAGACATGACCGATCACGGCTGGGAGGAGGACGATTGGCCCGCCATCTTCGAGCGGGTGAAGGCGTCCGACATCCTGGTGATCGGCACACTCATCTGGCTCGGTGAGAAGTCATCTCAGTGCACCAAGATCGTCGAGCGTCTGTACAGCAACTCAGGCGACCTCAACGAGGAGGGGCAGTACGTCTACTACGGACGGGTAGCGGGTTGCATCGTCACCGGGAACGAAGACGGGTTGAAGCATTGTGCCGCGGGGGTTCTGTTCGGTCTGCAGCACATCGGCTTCACGATCCCTCCACAGGCGGACGCGGGCTGGATTGGCGAGGCAGGCCCCGGGCCGTCTTATCTGGACGAGGACTCCGGGGGGCCCGAGAACGACTTCACCAACCGGCACACGACTTTCCTGACGTGGAACCTGCTCCACATGGCTCGGATTCTCAACGACGCCGGAGGCATCCCCGCCCATGGGAACCAGAGGTCGAAGTGGGAGGCGGGTTGCAGATTCGACTTCCCCAACCCGGAGCACCGCTAGAACCCGAATGATGGTCGTCTGTGGAAAAACCCTTCTCGGAGACGGGTAGAAGACATCAAGTCTCGGGGCGGCGTAGGGCGACCGTACCCCCTACGCTGCCTCCCGCCCATGGGAGACAAGGGAGCGACCGCGCTCGATCGCGCACCGGCGGAGGCTGCCCACTGGACCGAAACCACGACGCGACTCGGTCTCGCGCTGCTGTTCCTCTATCTCTTCCTCGTAGGCGTAAAAGCGCTCGAGACCGGCATCTCGGCCTTCGGAAATGACTTCGTCGACTCGGTTTTCGGGTCGGTTGCCACTCCCATCGCAGGGCTCGCCGCCGGAATGCTGGCCACCGTCCTGGTGCAGTCGTCTTCGGTGACCACGGCCACGATCGTCGGGTTGGTCGGGTCGGGGGTGTTGTCCGTCGAGGCGGCAGTACCCATGGTGATGGGAGCAAACATCGGCACCACCGTCACCAACACGCTCGCATCGTTGGGCCACGTTCGTCAGGGCGCCTACTTCGAGCGGGCATTCGCCGCCGCGACCATCCACGACTACTTCAACATCATCGCGGTCGCAATTCTCCTTCCGCTCGAAGTCTCCACCGGGCTGGTGTCAGGCATCGCGACATGGGCCGCTGACCTCGTGCACGGGATCCTTCCAGAAAGCGGGACGGGATCGAGCCCGGTCAAGTCGGCCATCGAGGCACCGGTCACACGGATCGAGGAAATGCTCGCTTCACTTGGCTGGGGGTCCCTGCGCGGCGGGATCCTGCTCGTACTCGGTCTGATCCTCATCTTCGTCGCCCTGTGGATGATCACCAGGCAGATGAAACAGGTGATGTCGGGACGGATGGAGAACGCCATCAATGGGATCCTCAGCAAAGGCGCGGGGATGGGCGCACTGCTGGCAGGTTTGGTCATGACGATGGCGGTTCAGAGCTCGTCGATCACCACCTCCATCCTCGTGCCCTTGGTCGCTGCCGGTGTCCTCACCCTGCAGAACGCGTTCCCGGTGACCCTCGGTGCCAACGTGGGCACAACAATCACCGCCCTCTTGGCCTCATTCGCCGCCGACTCGCCTGACGCTCTGGTCATCGCCCTCGCCCACGTCACATTCAATGTGCTCGGCATCCTGATCATCTATCCGTACTGGAGGATCCGAGCAGTACCACTCAAGCTCGCCGAGATCACAGCCATCACGGCGACCCGTCACAAGTCGGTCGCGGGTGCCTACGTGATCGGCATATTCGTCATCTTCCCGCTCGCAATACTCTTGATCACATAGGAGGGACATGTTCTCCATATTCAGAGACATAGATCAGTTGGTCACGGTCGAGCAGCAACTGATCGAGATGCTGGCCAGTTGTCAGGACACCTTCCGTCTGGCAACCGCTGCACTCTTCGGGGAGGAAGACGTGACCGGGGCTGGCCATCAGCTCGACGAGACGGACAAGGACCTGAATCGAACCGAACGTGCGATACGTCGGGAGCTGTTGGTCCATGGCACGGTGCGTGGTGCCGAGGTCGACATGGGTCTGATGTTGGCCTACATGTCGGTAGCCAAAGACATCGAGAGAATCGGGGACTATTGCAAGAACATCTGGAACCTTGCCCAGATCGGAGTGTCGTTCAAGGACGCCGACGACGTCGTCGAACTGCAAAGTCATCGGGAACGAGTTGCTGAGTTGCTCGAGCAGGCGCTGGCGGCGTTCTCCGAGCAAGACGCAGACGCGGTGCATCAGATGATCCCGGCGATCCGGGAAGACCTACAGAACTACGACGTCCAGATCATCGTGTTCGTGCGCTCCGAGCTGCCCGGGCGTTTCTCCGCCCCACGGGCGTTGTTCTATCGCTATCTGAAACGGATCAGTGCCCATCTCTCCAACACGTTGAGTTCGGTGGTGATGCCTGTGGACCGTCTCGACTTCTACAAGGCGTCGAAGGCGGTCGTTGAACCCGAGGGGGGAACCGGTACCGACGAGTGAGCGTGGCGGGCAGGCTCCCCAGAGGGAACCCCTTCGCGCAACGAATCCGCCTTCCAGGAGGACTCTTCAGGCTGTTGACACCGGACCATCTGGCGGATCCGCCAACGTAGGGGCGTCACGTTTCCGAGTCGTGGCCCGGCGATCAACTGTCTGTTAAGGGCGCGACGGCGGGATGGGTCAACGTCTCGACTGTGGGGTAGCTACGCATGTCGCGGAAGAGCCAATAGGCGAGGATGCCGGCGAAGAACACGAGACAACCCGAAGCCAGGAACACGTTTCTCGTACCAAAAGTCGCCGCAGCGATCCCGGCCAAACCCATCGATGCCACATTCGCGGCCGAGATCAGCGTATTCAGCGCACCACCTACCCGGCCCCGCATCGAGTCGGAGATGAGTGTCTGACTCAGGGTATTGGCACCTGCCTGCACGGGGCCCACTGAGAGCCCGACGAAGAAGAGAAGGATCATGATGTGCCAGACCGCTTGTGCGCCGGAGATCGCAGCGATGAAAACGCCGACGGCGAGCAGACCAAAGCTGACGAGGCTCGAAGGCCGGAGTCTGGTGGCGAGCACTGCCACGAATGTCCCTGAGATGACCAGCCCAATCACCTGACTCGCCTCGACCGCCCCGAGGAACGCCGCGGAGACAGCGAGGTCGTCGATCAGGAACGGGACGAACAGCACATTCACCGCGCCGAGTCCGAACATGGTCACCGAGAGCGACACCAGGACAGCCCGCAGCGGGCGACTTCGGACCATCACCTTGAAGCCGGCTGCCAACTCAGTTGACACCCTGGTGACTTCGTGTCGCTCCGGCTCTCCAGAAGTTCGGATACGACTGATCAGGAGGAATGATGTGAAGAAGGTCAGCGAGTCGAGGATGAAGGCGGGGGCGAGGCTGTCACCCATCGCAGCTAGAACTCCGGCGGCACCCGTACCAAGGAGGTTGAACACGATACGGGAAGTCTGTGAAACAGAATTGGCCGCAAGGAGCCGTTCCTCACCCACTACTGCCGGGAGAAAGGCGGCCCGGGCCGGGTTGAACACAGTGCCGATGGCTGCTTGTGCGAATCCGATCAGATAGATGAGCGGGACCATCTCCGCAGACCTGACGAACAGAAACCCCAACACGATGATCGCCCTGAGCAGATCGGAGACGAGCATCGCTCTCTTACGGTCGATCCTGTCGACGTACACGCCGGCCACGGTCCCGAAGAAAAGGGTGGGCAGTGCTATCGCCACCATCAGACCGGCCAGAGCGACGGTCGATCCGGTGAGACGCTGGATCAGGATCAGCAGGGTGAAGAAGGTGAGATTGTCACCGAAGTCAGATAGGACCTGGGCACTCCAGAGCAGCCGAAAGTCTCTGATCTTCAGAAGGTCACGCAGAACCCTCAAGGCCCGATCTCCCCACCCCCGGCGAGGGGGAAGAACACAACCGTCAGTCCGAATTCGTCGCCGTCCTCCTCGTCACGGGCGTCGAATTCCTCCTCGATGAACTTCCCCAGCCGATCAGCGAGATCGAGCGCCTGGTCCCGGGTGATTTTGGCCAAGGAACGTCTGAGCAAGCCGCCGATCTTCTCCTCCGCCCCCGCCTTGAGACGGCTGAAGTGCTCGGCCAGTGCCTCTTCGGCGTCGACCCGGGCACCGTCGAGGATCACCCCGGCCGTGATCTTTGCGATTTCGTGAGGCTCATGGTCACCTTGTGCGATGGTTGGCGACGGCTTGAAGCCCTTGGCCGTCACCTGATAGAGCTTCTGCAACATCGCACCGGCCTTGCGTGTCTCCACCACGCGGATGACGCCGGCCTCTTCCATCATGTTGAAGTGGTAGTAGAGACGGGTGGGTGGGACACCGAGGCTGTCAGCGACATCTCTCACCGCACGGGGCTCCTGAAGCAGTCGGAGGATCCGAAAACGAGTCGGGTTGTTCAGGACCTCGAGTACCTCGATGTCATCGATCTCGAGAAACTCGGCCGGCTGTTTCTCAGGCACCGCAACCGACCGGAGTCTCCACAGGGGTGGCCAATCGCTCTCCGACCCGCACCAGAAAGGCTCCAACGACCAGACGAGGGCGGCGTGCGCGCCGACGCGGGAGGGGATTGGCGACTGCAATTCGGTGTGCCTGCAAAAAGCGAGCCGTGTGCTCGATGTCCCGATACATGGGTGTCTCCTCTGGGCCCGACCTCGGTGTCGGACTCTTGAACCCCACTATATTCAACTCGTTTGAATGTTCAAGCGATTTGAAATACGCCCGGGTTGATTTGAAGGTCCTTCTTTCTGAACGCTTAACCTCACCGCCGATGCGACTGGGGATCGACCTGGACGGGGTGGTGGCCAACTTCACCAAGGGTTGGATGGATTTTTACAATCGCGAGTTCGGAACAGAATTCGTAGTTGCCGACTCGAAGCGGTGGAACGACCTTGTCGAACTGACCCACTTCGCCAACATCAACGAGTTCTGGAAATGGTCGTCGCGTCTGGACGGGCGATCCATCTTCTGGCATCTGGAGCCGTTCCCCGGGGCCGTGGATGCGCTGGATGCGCTGGCCGACGAAGGACATTCGATAGTGATCATCACCACCAAGCCGAAGTTCGCGGAAGACGACACCCATGAATGGATCGTGCGTCACCAGATCCCGACGTCAGAGATACACATCCTCGAGGACAAGTGGGTTGTCGACTGCGACGTCTACCTCGACGATGGCCCCCATGTACTCCCCCGACTGGTGGCCAACCGGCCCGCCTCGACCGTGTGCCGGTATGTCCGTCCCTGGAACGAGCCAGTCGAAGGTGCCATCGACGTCGTCGACTTCGACGATTTCCGCTCCGTAGTAGACCGACTCGCCCACGCTTGACGCATCTGGCTAGCCTCGCCCAGCGACCTCAGCCCTGGGAGCGGGCACGTGAAAGCTGGGGCCGGAGATCGACCCATGGGAAACAAGGAGCAATGAAATGAACCGAAAAGCCCTTTGGGCTTTGGTTGCGACCCTCGCGTTGGTTGTCGCAGCGTGCGGTGATGGCGATGGTGGAGACGCCACGACGACCACTGCTGAGTCGACGGACACCACCGAGGACATGACCACCACTACCGAGGCCGCCACGAGCACGACCGGAGCCGGCGACGAGATAGGCAGCGAAGCCAACCCAATCCAGGTGCTGTTCGTCCCCTCGGTGTCGGCGGAGGAGATCATCGCCGGTGGAGAGTTGCTCGCCGAGACTCTGAACGCAGAGACAGGTCTGAACTTCGAAGTGTCAGTGCCGACGTCTTATGCGGCGGTCCTCGAGGAGATGTGCGCCTCGCCGGAGAACACGATGGGATTCATCCCGGCACAGGCCTACGTGCTGGGCAGTGACAAATGTGGCATCGAGGTGTCACTCAAGTCGCTCCGGTTCGGATACACCGAGTACTGGACCCAGTTCATCGTGGCCCGTGACTCAGATTTCGGGTCTGTAGAGGATTTGAACGGAGCCAGCTGGGCATACCCCGACGGCACATCGACCTCTGGTTTCTTGGTGCCGAGCGGCATGTTCGAATCGATGGGCATCGAGCCGGGTGAGGTTTCAGAAGTCGGCAGCCACGACGCGGTTGTGCAGGCGGTCTACGACGGCACTGCCGAGTTCGGCACCACCTTCTACTCGCCACCTGTCGACTCCGAGGGCACCACCCTCTGGGACGGAGATCCCAACAACGGCGACGTGCCCGACGACCTGGTCGACACCTGCGCCCTGGACGCAGAAGGTGAGATCCTCTGCGGTGAGGACCTGTTCCCCCGGGACGCTCGACGCAACATCCGGGAAGCGGCGCCAGACGTGATTCAGCAGGTGAGGATCCTGACCCTTTCGGACCCGATCCCCAACGACACGTTGTCATATTCGCCGGACTTCCCTGAGGACCTCCAGGAGCAGATCAGCGCGGCGCTCGAGGTGTTCGCCACCGACGACCCGGAGGGGTTCGCCACTGCCTTCGAGGCCTACTCCTGGTCGGGTGTCGCACCCACGAGTGACGCCGAGTTCGACTCGATTCGAGCCCTGCTGGCGGCCCTCGGCTTCAGCGAAGACGACCTGTAAGGGAATATCCGGGGTGTGGAGCGCCCCGACCGGGCGCTTTACACCCCCGACTACATCGATGCTGAAGGTCGAACACCTCACAAAGGTCTACGACAACGGGACCGTTGCTCTCGAAGACGTCAGTTTCGAGGTGCCCGACGGACAGTTCCTCGCGGTGATCGGTCTCTCCGGGTCCGGTAAGTCGACGCTTCTCCGCTGTATCAATCGGCTCATCGATCCCACCGAGGGCCGCATCCTCTGGAACGGTGAGGACATAACCAGCGCCGGACAGGAAGAGCTGAGACGCATCCGGAGGAGGATCGGGATGGTCTTCCAACACTTCAATCTCGTGGCGAGGTCGAAGGTCGAGACCAACGTCCTCGCCGGGCGGCTCGGATACACCAACCCTGCACTCAGCATTCTCAACCACTTCTCGCCCGCCGACCACGAGTCCGCCCGCAACGCCCTCGCCCGGGTCGGTCTCGAGGAGAAGCTCGGGTCCCTCGCCTCCGAGCTGTCGGGGGGCCAACAACAGCGTGTCGGGATCGCACGAGCGCTCGTGCAGAACCCCGAGATCCTCCTCGCTGACGAACCGGTGGCATCACTCGACCCGGTTCTCGCCCACTCGATAATGCAGCACCTCGAGTCGATCAACGACGACGGGGTGACCGTCGTCTGCTCACTCCACTTTCTCGACTTGGTGCATCGCTACTCGGACCGGGCGATCGCCTTGTTCGATGGGCATCTCGTCTACGACGGCCCACCTTCCGGCATCGACGACGCCAAGTTCAAGGACATCTACGGACACGAGGCCGAGCGGGTTGGCTGACAACAAGAAAAAGCCACGTCGCCGACTGTGGCTGGTGCTCGGGATCGTCCTCGGGATCGTCATCTACGCCCTCGCCGTGGACCGGACAGGGGTGAGCCTCGACGAGATCACGTCCGAGACCAGACAGGCGCAGCTGGTCCGCATCATCAGGGCGCTGGCCCGTCCAGAACTGGTCACTTACGACTTCGAGGACGACAACACCGATGTCGACTTCTTCATCCCCTGTGTCGGAGATCCGGCCCCGATCACCGAAGGGCCGGTAACGGTCGACCCCTCCTGCGGCGAGCCCGAGGAGATGGTGACCGTGACCGGGTCCGGTTTCGACCCGTTCGTCAGTGGCCGGATCCAGTTCATCCCCGACTCTGAGTTCGAAGTGACCCTGCCCCTCGCCGTGTTCGAGGCAGACGGAAGCGGGAACTTCACGATCGATGTGGAGCTTCCGGACCGGTTCTCTGACAGTTCGCAGATCCTGCGGGTGCAGGTGCCAAATCGTCTTGGCACCTGGCGCAATCGTCAGCAGGTGTGGACGGACACCAACGAGAACGGCGTCCGGGATGAGGGGACGATCGGGAGCGACGGGCTGACTGTGAGCGCGGAAGGGATCTCCACAGACGTCCCCGCCATCGCGCTCCTCGACGCCACCAGCCAGGTAACCGAGTTCGTCACCACAGGCGAGGGGTTCGTGGCGACCGACGGGCCGGCAAACGGGACCACGGCTGTACCGATCGAAGAGACCGAAGAAGCCGACATCACCATCACCTCCATCGAAACCGAGGGCGACACCACGGTTGTCAACGTTTCCGGGCCGGAGGGCTCCAATGTGTCCAGTTGGCGCATCGCGGTCTACGACGGGCTGGCTGGCTCATTCATCGGCACGGCCTACCTCGGGGATCAGATCGAGCTCTCACCTCGAGTCTCGGAGCAGGCGACTCTCACCCTCGAGGCGATCGTCGATACCGTCTTCCTGGCATTGGTCGCCACGACCGCTGGTCTGGCAATTGCGCTACCCCTGTCTTTCGTGTCGGCACGAAACCTCATGAAGGACGTATCGACGACTGTCGTGGGGCTCGGTCTAGGTCTCATCGCCATCCCGGTGGGCATCGCACTCGGGCTCGCCTACATGGACCTGCAGCGATGGGTGCTTTCCGACGTCGGCTCCAACACCTTCTTGCGGATCGCCCTCGTACTCGCCGGAGGTGTCGTGACATTCTTCCTTGCCCGGCAGATCTTCTTCGGTGAAGAGATCAGATCCAACCTGATCCGCACCCTCCGTTCGATAGCAACGATGATCGCACTCGCCCTGGCCTTGGAAGGCCTGTTCGGTCTGTTGACCGCGGGCGGCGAGGCGTTGGAGCCGGCCTTCGGTGTCCTTGGGTTCGTGCCGGCCCTTTTCGCCACCATCGGTGAGGTCGGCACGGTGCTGCTCCCGTTCATCATCTCACTGATAGCCGCCGCCATCGTCCTCGGTGTCGCCAGACGCACCGCACATTGGTTGGTGACTCACGAGAGTGCGGGCATTCGAGCGGTGACCGGTTACACGACCATGGCCATCGCCGGTGCGATCTGGGCGGTGATGATCGGGGCGGTTATCGACTGGCTCTATCAGATCGCAAACCCGATGCTCACCGTGGTGCTCCCGGCCATACTCGGTGTGTTGGCCGGACTGGTGATTGCCTACTTCGGCCGACGACAAGGGGAGGTGCGGATAGGTCTCACCGTGTATTACGTCGCCCGCACGATCTTCAACACGCTGCGGTCGATCGAGCCTCTGGTGATGGTGATCGTATTTGTCGTGTGGGTCGGGTTCGGCGAATTCGCCGGAGCGCTGGCCCTGGCACTTCACACTGCTGCCGCACTGGCCAAGCTCTATTCGGAGCAGGTGGAATCGATCTCGGAAGGACCCCTCGAGGCGGTGCGGGCCACCGGCGCCAACCGTCTCCAGTCGATCGTCTACGCCGTCGCCCCGCAGATCGTCCCTCCATACATCTCGTTCACGATGTATCGCTGGGACATCAACGTGAGGATGTCGACCATCCTCGGCTTCGCTGGTGGTGGTGGCATCGGCTTCCTGCTCCAGCAGAATGTGGCACTGGGCGACTATCGCGCCGCTTCAGTCCAGATGCTCGCTATCGCAATCGTCGTGGCCACGATGGACTACTTCTCGTCGAAACTGAGACAACGATTCACATGAGCTTTCCAATGAGGGGCGGGAGCGACAATGGGTGAGATGCTGAGACGGACCCGTCAGGAGCGAGAGGATCTGGAGCACCAGCTCCTCGCACCCGCTGCCACCAAGGCTGACCAGAGCAAGGGACGAACAGAACCCGAGGAGTCAGACGAATTCAGGACGGCATTCGAACGGGACCGTGATCGCATAATCCACTCGAAAGTGTTCCGGAGGCTCAAACACAAGACACAGGTGTTCTTGAACCCGGACGGCGACCACTTCGTGACACGTATGACCCACACGATCCACGTGAACCAAGTCGGGCGGGCCATGGCGAGAGCTCTGGGTCTGAACGAGGACCTGACCGAGGCAATATGTCTCGCACACGATGTGGGACATTCCCCTTTCGGCCACACCGGCGAAGACGCGCTGTCACCACTGATCGAGGGAGAGTGGCTTCACTCCTCTCACGGCGTCAGGACGCTCGAGTTGCTCGAGCCGCAGAACCTGAGCCACGAAGTGCTCGACGGGGTGAGGGCCCACTCTTGGAAGATCGAGCCCCCACCTCAAACGCCCGAGGGCTGGCTTTGCCGGTATGCCGACCGAATCGCTTACCTGACTCACGACGTCTCAGACGCCCTCAGGGCAGGTGTCCTCGAGTATCACGATCTGCCGGTGAGGGCGTTGACCACCTTCGGGGCGACAGCTCGGGAGTGGATCGGCTCGATGATCACCGCCGTGATCGAGACGTCTCATCGAAGTGGCGTTGTAGCCATGGACGCCGAGCACCTAGATGTGATGGGCGAGTTGCGTGACTTCATGTTCGAACGGGTGTATCTGAGCCCGGAGTCGGAGGCTCAGAAGCAGAAAGCCATCCTGATAATCCAGGACTTGGTCGGGTACTACCGATCACACCCCGACCGGGTCCCCGACTCGTACACGGTTACCGACGCCGACTCTCTGACCCGGGCAATCGACTATGTGGCCGGGATGACGGACAGGTTTGCGCTGCACACCCACGATCGGCTGTACCGCCCCACCCTCCTCGACTGATCGGATTCGGAGCCGGCCCGGCCCGGGCCCTAACCTTTGTCCTCCCGTGCTGGCAGTCCACGACCTCCACAAGAGTTTTGGTGACATTCGCGCCCTGCAGGGCTGCACATTCACGGTTCGACCCGGCGAGATGCTCGGCTTCCTCGGGCCCAACGGGGCCGGGAAGACCACGGCGATGCGGATCATATTCCGGCTCATCAAGCCCGACACCGGAACGGTGACCTGGAAGGGCACACCGATCAGCGAAGACGACCTGTTGAGGTTCGGCTACATGCCGGAGCAACGCGGCCTGTACCCGAAGATGCGGGCCGGTGACCACCTGGCCTATCTGGGCCGTCTTCATGGGATGAACAAGGCAGCGGCACGCTCTGCCGCCGAGATGTGGCTGGCCAGATTCGGACTTGGAGACCGGATGGGAGACCCGGTCGAGTCGCTCTCCCATGGCAACCAGCAACGGGTCCAACTGATCGCTTCCCTGGTCCACGATCCAGACCTCCTCGTTCTCGACGAGCCGTTCAGTGGTCTAGACCCGATCGCCGTCGAGACGATGTCCGACGTCTTGCTCGAGCAGGCGGCCGCGGGCAAAGCCGTTGTCTTCAGCTCTCATCAGCTCGACCTGGTCGAGGATCTCTGTGAGCAGGTGGCGATCGTCAACGCCGGAGTTGTCGTCGTGTCGGGCAATGTCCAGGATCTGAAGGACGCGGCACCGATGCGTCATCTCGAACTCGAGGTCGACGGGGATGCTTTCGCCCTCCTCGACCAGCTCGAGGGGGTGATCGAGACCAGTATCAAAGGTGACAGGATCCTGGCGACGATCGACGCTGCAACCGATGTCCGGGGGTTTCTGGCTCGAGCGCAGGAAGCGGGCCAACTGCGCCACTTCGCATACACCACACCCTCGCTCTCCGATCTATTCCGGGAGGCGGTGAGATGAAGGCGCTGTGGCAGGTTGCGCTTCGCGAGATCACCGAGCGTGTCCGCTCCAGGGCTTACCTGTTCACCACCGTCCTCACCATCCTCATCGTTCTCGGTCTGATCGTCGTTCCCACACTCTTCGGCTCGGAGACCGAAGCGGCGACAGTGGGTTCCGTTGGAGAGGGCAACGACGAGATAATCGCCACAGCCATCGAATTGGGAAACGCCGACGACGAGCCTGGGGACCCACCGACGATTTCCATCGAGACGGTCGAGTATCCCGACCGGGACAGTGCAGTCCGCGCCCTGGAAGATGGGGAAGTCGACGCAGTGATGGTCGATTCCGACGAGGTGATAGTCGCGAGCACGACGGGGTTCGGCGGAGATTCATTGGTCGGAGGGCTGCAGGCCGCCGCAGGCACCGTTCAGATCCAGGCGGTGGTCGAGGAGCAGGGCCAACAGGCGGCGGACATAATCGCCATCATCACATCCGACCCGCTCGAGGTGACGCCCCTCAGTGGAGGTGACAGTGAGCACAGCGACAGCCGAACCGCCATCGCCTACTTCGGGCTTCTCCTTCTCTACCTGGCAGTCCTCCTCTACGGCACTTGGATCCTCACCGGGGTGACCGAGGAAAAGTCGAACAGAGTCGTCGAGGTCCTCCTCTCCAGCATTCGCCCATGGCAGGTGCTCGGCGGCAAGATCCTTGGCATCGGAACATTGGCGATGGCGCAACTCCTCGGCACCGTCCTCGTGGCCATGGTGGCGCTACGTGTCACCGGGGCGTTCGATCTCCCCCCGATCGAGGTGACCGCCGTCCTCAACCTCCTGTTGTGGTTCATCATCGGGTTCCTCCTCTACGCCGTTCTCTTCGGCGCCGCCGGCTCGCTGGTTAGTCGGATGGAGGACGCAAACTCGATCGCGATGCCGATGTCGATGGCCGCTGTCGTGGGCTTCTTCATCTCGATCGCGACCTTGAGCAACCCCGACGGCACCATTGCCGTGATCGGGACGTTCGTGCCGATCACGGCTCCATTCGTGGTGCCGGTACGAACTGCGCTCCAGGCGATCCCGGTATGGCAGTACGTCCTGTCGCTCGTGATTTCCGTCGTCACGATCGTGATACTCACCCGGGTGGCCGGACGCATCTATGCAGGTGGTCTTCTCCGATACGGGGGCCGGGTCAAAGTCCGTGAGGCCTGGCGATCCGCCAGCGAATGAGCTACGAGCACCTCGAGATCGAAAAGGACGGGCATGTCGCCACTCTGTGGCTGAATCGCCCCGAGAAGCTGAATGCACTGTCGGAGGACATGTGGCGCGACATCCCGATGGCGATGGCCGAGGTCGACGCCGACGACGACCTCAGGGTCTTGATCCTCGCCGGCCGTGGGAAGGCGTTCACGGTTGGGATCGACGTCAATCTGCTTGCCTCGATCCAACCGACCGGACCTTCCCCGGCGACCGGCAACCTCCATATCTATCGAGAGATAAAGAGGCTTCAGAAAACCGTCTCGTCGTTCGCCGAGACGGCGAAACCCGTGATTGCGGCTATTCACGGATATTGCCTTGGCGCCGGTGCGAACTTCATCTCCGCGTGCGACATCAGACTGGCTTCGGCGGACGCGATCTTCTCGATCAGGGAGACCAGGATGGGATTGGTCGCCGATATCGGCGCATTACAACGTCTTCCCGGGGTCGTCGGCAGCGGAGTCACGGCTGAGATGGCGTTGACGGGAGCCGACTACCCGGCGGAGTGGGCGTTGCAGAAGGGTCTCGTAACACGTGTGTTCGAAGACCATGAGAGTCTGCTCAACGGGGCTCGTGAGCTGGCCGGGCAGATCGCCGCCAACTCACCCCTGGTCACCCAGGGGATCAAACGTATCCTCCAGGCAAACGACGGCCGCACCATCGATCAGGCCCTCGACTACATGGCGCAGTGGAACTCTTCGTTCCTGGTTTCAAACGATCTGATTGAGGCGATGAACGCGTTCATAGAGAAACGGGACCCCGACTTCACCGGGACGTGACCTCACGTCGAGACTGCACGTCCTTACCAAAGCGGACATCCTGCAGGGTCGACGAGATGGACCGGATCCAACCTCAGCGCCGGTCCTGTCGGAACAGGGTGCGCACCGCGGAGTTCTTCCACAGATTTCCGAACTGATCCACTGACGCTTCTTGCCGATGAGAAGCGCCGGCCTCTCCACCGGAGCCCCGCTACCGAAGGCAATCCGTGTTTCAGTCGTACGGTTCCTTTCCTGGGTTGGTTCTATCGCAGCTCCGTTCCGCCACCGTTACGAGATCTGGAAACATCGTTCCGTAACGGAGATCGGCAACAATCTGGGTGAATGAGTGACTTCGACGCCACAGTCGTCGGCGCAGGGCCAAATGGTCTGGCTGCGGCGATCGAGTTGGCGCGCAACGGCCGCAAGACCCTCCTCATCGAGGCAGCCGACAACGTGGGGGGAGGGGCACGTACCGACGAACTGACCCTCCCAGGGTTTCGCCACGACATCTGCTCTGCGATCCACCCCTCGGGTGTGGTCTCTCCCTTCTTCGAGGAGATTGGGCTAGAGATCGACTGGGTGCAGCCCCCGATTCCTTTCAGCCATCCCCTCGACGGCGGGGAGGTCTCTGTCCTGCGACGAAGCGTGGACGACACCGCTGCCGGCCTCGGTGCCGACGCCGGCTCCTACAGGAACCTGATGGGGCCGATAGTGGAGAATATCGACGACTACGTCGACACCGCCCTCAGACCGGTGACCGTTATCCCCCAGCACTTCTCTGCATTCCTGCGTCTCGGCATCATCGGGGGGATGCCGGTCTCGATGCTGTCTCGTCGCTTCGAGACGAGAAGGGGACAGGCCTTGTTGTCAGGTATAGCCGCTCATGCGATCGCGCCCTTCTCGGGTCTGGCCACATCTGCGGTGGGACTGATGCTGGGGGCGATAGCGCACAGCCACGGCTGGCCCCTCGCCCGCGGAGGCTCGGATGCGATCGCGATCGCCCTGGCAAAACGCTTCGAGGATCTGGGCGGGAAACTCGAATTGGGGCGAACCGTCGAGTCTGTCGACGACCTCCCCGCGGGCAAGGTGTTCCTCGACGTGATGCCTCCTGCGGCGTTTCGGATCGCGAAGAGCCGGATCTCCGCGGCCAAGGCGCGTCGGTTGTCGCGCTGGAAGCCGGGTCCGGGGGTTTTCAAGATCGACTGGGCATTGGACGGGCCAATCCCGTGGGCTGACCCCCTGAGCAGCCAGGCCGCCACCGTGCACCTCGGTGGACGCTATGCCGAGGTGGCTTCGGCCGAACGTGCCGTATCCAAAGGCGAACATCCCAGACGACCATTCGTCCTCCTCGCCCAGCAGTCGCTTTTCGACGACGCCCGGGCACCCGTTGGGAAACACACGGCTTGGGGCTACTGCCACGTCCCCAACGGTTCCACTGTTGACATGACCGACGCGATCGAGAGCCAGATCGAGAGATTCGCCCCCGGATTCAGAGACCTCGTCCTGGGGAGGTCCACCCGCGGTTCGGTCGAGTTCCAGACGTACAACACCAACTACATCGGTGGTGACATCAGCGGTGGTCAATACGGATTGAAGAAGGTCCTTCAGATCGGGGCGAAGTCTCCTTACTCACTGGGTGGAGACGTCTATCTGTGCTCTTCGGCCACGCCACCAGGCGCCGGTGTCCACGGTATGTGCGGTTACCACGCCGTTCGGGCGGCTCTGGCCTAGACGCCAAATAACGTTCTGGGCGTGAAACCGCCGTTTATCCGGCTGTTTCTACGCCCAGAACCGATATCGCAGAGCCGTCGACCTAGGAACACGATGCAGACTGGGCACTTCTCCGTCATCGGATCGGGGACGAACACGGTGCTTTCGAGTTGGCCGGTCGTGCGGGGTCCCTAGCCGAGTCCCAGGCAGACCCCCTTGGACCAGGAGGCGATCGACATCGCGAGACGGTCGGGATACCGGCATCATCAGGCTGCCTTGCTGAACCATCTCGCCGATCTCGAGCACAAGACCGGGAACGCCGACCGAGCCGAAGGCCCTCACCGAAGCCGTGACCATCTTCGCCGACATTGCCGCTGCCGACTGGGAACCCGAGGTCTGGCTCCTCCGCGAGTGGTGACCGTCCACATCTGGGGCTTATACACCGCCGGTCTCCGGCGTTATGCGCCCAGCACGGTTTCTCGGAGACGGTCCACAGGTATTGCGTGTGCGGTCCGTCCCTTCAGGCCGGTGGTCGTCTCGGCGGCGCACAAGGCGTTGAGGATCGACTCCTCGGTGGCATCGGCGACAGCGTGGAACAATCCGTCCATCTCCTTGTTGGGCAGGGTTTCCAGTGTCCACGGCTCACCGTCGGCGGGTAGATGGTTTCCGGTCGCGAACACGAGGAAGATGTCGCCCGAGGAGTCGTGCCCGTACCCCCCAACCCTTCCGAGACCAACGGAGATGCGTTTGGCCAGCCGATGGCACTGGACCGGAAGCAACGGTGCATCGGTGCCCGTGATCACGATTATCGAGCCGCCCTTCGGCGGCTCATCCCACGGTGAGGGCACTTCGTCGGTCCCGATCAGATTTCCCACCGCGACCCCGTCGACACGCAAGTCGCTCCGGCGGCCATAGTTGGCTTGAACGAGAACACCGAGCGTGTGCTCACCCACGACTCTCGACGAGGTCCCGATCCCGCCCTTGAACTCGTGACAAACCATCCCGGTACCACCACCAACAGCCCCCTCGGCGACCGGTCCATCAGCGGCCGAGTCGAAAGCAGCCCGGGCATGCTTCTCGGTGAGCGGGAACGAGTTGACATCACTCAGCCAACCGTCCCAGGTCTCTCCGACGACCGGCAGATGGAAAGCCTGATCGACACCTGACTCCACCCCCGCCTTGACCAAGAAATCCCGGACCAATCCCACCTGATGGGTGTTGGTGATTGCGATGGGTGACCCGAGGAGACCCGTCTCCTCGATCCAGGGAAGACCTGTCATCTCCCCGTTACCGCTGAAGTTGTGCCACGCAGCGTACGAGTAGTCGGTCCAGATCTCCCCGTCTCTAGGGACGATCATGGTCACACCCGTCCTCGCCACGGTTGGCTCATCACGTATCAAGGTCGAGTGGCCCACCCTGACCCCGGGCACATCCGTGATTGCATTGTGCCGACCTGTCGGCAACACCCCTATCTCGATCCCCAGATCGCGCAAGCGTGGTCTCAAAGCAGAGGCACGCTACATCCCGAGTACCGTGCCGCGCAGCATGGGGCCGCAGCCGGTTTCTCGATGAGCACGTTGTTCACCAGAGGCTCCGGCTTGCCCCTCGTCGAGCGAGCCCACGGATGCTGGATCACCGACCGCGACGGCAAGCAGTATCTGGATGGGGCATCCGGTGCGTTGGTAGTGAACATCGGACACGACGACTCCAGGGTCACGTCGGCCATCCGCGGTCAACTCGACGCGGTGTCTTACGTACACCCAACGGCGTTCGACTCCGACGTGGTCGCTGTGTACAGCGAGGCACTTGCTGCTCGACTCCCCATGGATAACCCTTCGATATACCCGGTGTCGGGAGGCTCCGAGGCGGTGGAGACTGCACTGAAGGCGGCGCGTGCTTTTCATCTCGCCAATGGGGAACCGGAGAGGACCATCGTGATCGGGCGCGAGCTGTCCTACCACGGCAACACGATCGGCGCCCTCGACGTGTCGGGCCGTGAGGCGCTGCGCGAGCCCTATCTTCCCTGGCTTGGCAACGCCGGCAGGGTGCCGGGTGTCCTCGAGTACAGGTGCCCCAACCCCGCCCACCCCGATCGCTGCGGTCGTTGGCACGCCACAATGCTCGACGCCGAGATCGAAAAGCTGGGGCCCGAACGCGTCGCTGCGTTCATCGCCGAGCCCGTTGGCGGGGCTGCGAGCGGGGCGGCCCTGCCTCCGGCGGAGTATTGGGATGAGGTCAGCTCGGTCTGCCGGCGCCATGGAGTGCTGGTGATCGTCGACGAAGTGATGACCGGATTCGGGCGGACAGGGGCTTGGTTCGCTTCAGAGCACTTCGAACTTCAACCCGACATCATGACCATGGCGAAGGGGGCGTCGGGCGGCTACTGGCCTCTGGGGGTGACCGCGTTCTCCGAGCAGGTGACGGCCGCGCTCACCGGAGCAGGTTTCATCCACGGTTTCACCTACTCGCATCACATCGTCGGCGCCGCCGCCGGCTCCGCTGTGATAAAGCGCATGGACCAGTTGGGTCTGGTCGAGAGGGCCAGGAAGATGGGACCGATACTCGAAGACGCCCTGGCCAGAGCTACCTCGGCTAATCCGCACGTCGGCGACATCAGAGGCATCGGGCTTCTCTGGGCCATCGAACTGGTAGCGGACCGGGGTACGAAGACACCGTTCCCGGCGAGTGATCGTGTCGCGCTCCGGCTCACCAAACTCGCCCGCGACAACGGGCTGCTGGTGTATCCATCGACGGGCAGCGCCGGCGGTGGTGCCGGTGACCTGGTGATGATCGGGCCGCCTCTCATCGTCCGCGAGGATGACATCGAGACACTTGCTGACCGGCTACACAGCGCTTTGGAGGGTATGGCTTGAGTTTGACTGCGATTTGGTCCGACGGCGCCCTGGCCCATGACCCGGAGGGGGAGGTCTGGATCGGGGTTCGAATAGATGGAGACGAGACCCCGGAACGGGGCGAGGTGTTGGGTCGGGTGATCGAAGACCTCGGAGTCGAGGTCGTTGTTCCGATCGAGCACGGAGATGGCCCGATCGTCGCAATACACGATTCCGGGATGCTCGAATATCTGCGGACCGCATACGACGAATGGGTGGCCGCGGGCTTTCCCGAAGACCCGGGCCAGGATCGGGTCGTGGCCTACGCGTTCCGTCACCCAGGTGCGTTTGGCCATGTGGCCAATCGTCTTCCCCGGAGCCGCACCGCCATGGCCGGTGTCTACTGCATGGACACCTGCACGGTGATCGGACCCAACTCGTACCGGGGCATTCGATTCGCGGTCGACGCCGCATTGACCGCAGCAGACCTGGTGCTCAGCGGGAAGGGTCATGCATACGCAGCGGTGAGACCTCCGGGCCATCACGCCGGAACCGACTACTTCGGGGGCTCGTGCTACTTGAACAACGCCGCGATCGCAGCCAACTACCTGGCGAACGAGACCGGGTCTCGCGTCGGCATAGTCGACATCGACGCCCACCACGGCAATGGGACTCAGCAGATCTTCTACGAACGAGACGATGTCTTGTACACGTCGGTCCACGTCGACCCCGCCCAGGGATGGTTTCCGCACTGGTGTGGGTTCGCTGAGGAGAAAGGCACCGGAAGGGGTATTGGCCACAACCACAACTTTCCCCTCGCACCAGGGATCGGGGACGATGGCTACGTCGCTGCGGTGGCCGAGGCAGCAGAACTCGTCGATTCCTCGGGCGCCGAGGTCCTCATCGTTTCGTTGGGTGTGGACGCCGGAGTATCCGACCCCGAGTCGCCACTCGCCGTCTCCACCGAGGGGTTCGGCGGCGCCGCCGAGGTCTTGGCAGGACTGGAAAGACCCACTGTCCTCGTGCAAGAAGGGGGATACCACCTCGCGGCGTTGCATCGAGACCTGACGGCTATCTTGACCCGATTCTCCTGACCCTGACGGAACATCGATGACTGACAAGCCGTGGCTCGGTCGTGACGACGTTGGCGGGGTGGCGAGTCAGCCACGCCCCGACCTGCAGCCACCTCCCCATTGGCGTCTCGACGCCGTATTCGCGACGGAACGACCACATCATCCCGCGGTTTCGCCTGACGGGACAAAGGTGGCGTTCATCCTCTCCGCCTCAGGGACCAGCGATGTCTACGTCATCGACATCGCGATTGGTAGTCAGGCGAAACGGCTCTCCACCGACCGTTCGCTCACCAATTACTGGGAAGACGCCACATCGAAGTGGAGTCCCGACGGGGCTCGACTCGCATACAGGTCAGGTGACGACGTGTTGGTGGTCTCTGCTGATGGAGGACCTCCAACCAGGATCCCCGACGTTGGGCTCGGGGCGTGGCTAGACGACGAAAGGCTCGTGATCACCGTCGATCGGGATCGCACCACCAGGCTCGCCGTGGTGACCGTGGCCGATCCTTGGCCTCAGCCGTTCGGTCCTCGTGGGGGGGACGTCGGTCAGGTCCAAATCGCCGGAGAAGGCCTCGTGGTTGCCACGTTCTGGCCCAGGGATGACTTCAGCAGGTCGGACATAGTGATCGCTGAGCCGAGTGGTGACTGGCACACCCTGGTGGGTCATCCCGACAGAAGGGCGTTGGATGCCGCTGTCCACGGAAACAAGGTCGCCTATGTCCTCGAAGACGGAGATTGGCGCGCCATGTACTTGACCGACCTCGCCGGCAGCGATCACCGATTGCTCGCCAAGGAAGACGCCGATTTCGGCGAGCTCTCCTGGTCTCCCGATGGGAGAGCCCTGGCGGCGACCCGTACCAGACATGGACAGGCCGACCTGGTCACCGTCGCCGACAGCGGAGCAGTCGAGACAGTGGCCACCGGGGGCTTCTGGCAGACCCCGCAGTGGGCGAACGATCGGCTGGTCGCCATCGAGGAGAGTCACGCCCTCCCCCCTCGCCTCGTCGCCGTGGGGGGCGGCCAGTTCGTCACGCTCTACGACGGAGCACCGGCGGCGGTCGCCCGTGCCCCACATCGGCCGTTCTCGAGAGTCATCATCACTGGACCCGGTGGTCTCGAGTTCGAAGGGTTTCTGTACCAACCGGATGAGGTCTCGGGACCGGTCCCGGCCGTGGTCTATCCGCACGGTGGTCCAACTTCTGTCTTTGGTGACGAGTGGGACGGCCACGCCCAGTACTTCATAGACAAGGGGTACGCCTGGCTCGCCATCAACTTCAGAGGGTCGACCACTTACGGACTGACGTTCGAGCGGTCAAACCACGACGACTGGGGTGTCGGCGATACCGGCGATTGCATCGCCGCCGGGCGCTATCTACAAAGTCTCGACTGGGTCGACGACAACCGCATCGGGATCTTCGGGGCGAGTTACGGGAGCTATATGGCGCTCGCCTCGCTGGTCCACCCCGACAACCCATTCGCATGTGGCGTCGCCAAGTACGGGGACTGCAACATCCTCACATCGTGGGCACAAGGCGACCGTGGTGGGGTCGACGACCTGGAGCGAATGATGGGCCATCCCTCGCAGCACCGAGAGGCCTATCTGAAGGGCTCCCCCATCCACGTCGTCGACAATCTGGATCGGCCGATCCTCATCGCACACGGGGAGAAGGACGCAAGGGTCAACGTGAAGCAGTCTGAGGAGCTGGTCGCCGAGTTGGCACGTCTTGGCAAGCAATATGAGTACGTCACCTACCCCGACGAAGCCCACGGATTTGCCCGCCGTGAGTCCCAGATCGACTTCTACCAGAGGTTGGAGCGGTTCTTCGACTGGTATTTGATGTAGGTCTTCCGACCCCTCAAGCCGTCAGGCCGGATTGCCGATTCCTGGCCGTGATGACAGCCTCCGCCGCCATGCAGACCTGGGCCGTCAAGCCCCTTGGCAAAGTGATCCGTGTCGCTCTCGCCTCGTTCGGGATGATCCTCGCCACCATGGTTCTGACCGGCGCCGCGTTCGTGGACACCGGTTCGTGGGCGCTGGTCTTGGTGGGTGTGGCGATTGCGGCCACCTCGGTGAGAGCCGCCCATGAGATGACGGTGACCCGTCTTGTTGCCCTCGCCGCCTCCCTATTGGCGACCCCGCTCACCCTGCAGATCTTCTAGAAGCAGCGGCTCCGCTAAGGAACCCGCGATCGAAAACGGCCACCGGCTTACGGTGGCCGTTTTTCGATTTGTCGGAGCAGTGTGGCCGACAGGCTGCCGGTCATGGCCCATTTCCCCGGAGGCCAATCTCCGGCTCGAGCATCCCAGCCCCCGGGCTCCGGACCGGACAACGCCGGTCCGCCCGGGCTTCCGCCCCGCCCAAGCAACTACCCAGTCTGGCCCTCGTAGGGGACATTCCCCATATACAGCCGGGGCGCGATGGGACATGATTGACGACACTAAGGGGGACTTCAGGGCAACCACTCCGTCCCTCGAAGCGACAATGGGGACCTCACCTGGAGGGCTGCGTAGCGGCCCTCCAGGCCCGTATCTGGGGCTAGACCACATGGATTCAGCTAGCTTCCGCCACATGCTGAAGGGGAGTTTCACTCACCGGGGCAGTCCCGAGCTCGAATCCACCCTTCGACGGATGGTCGTCGTCTTCAGGTTCCTGGGATGGATCTGGATGATGCTCCTCGTCGTCGTCACGGTGATCGCAGAACCCCCACCACGGCTCTGGATCGTCTATGCCACCGTCGCCTTGGCCACCTCATGGTCACTGCTCACCTGGTATATGGCCAGGAATCATCCGAAAGGTCTGGCCAGTGGCGGTTGGTTCGCCCTGGACAGCCTCGTGATGCTGGCAATCGGGGCCGCATCGGTCGCTGCCGGGGCCGATGAGTTGTTCCACGGCGGGCTTCCGCTCTCCTACGTATTCGTGGGCGCCCTGTGGGGCGGACTCCCCGGTTCCCTGATCGCAGCCGTTCTCCTCGCCGCCGAACAGTTCGCGGTGCACGTCATCGCCGACCTGGGAGCGGTGCGGGCCGCAGGCAGCATCATCTTCTTCATCGTTGCCGCAATAGTCGGTTGGACCTTCGACCGGCTCCGTGACTACGACATCGCCCGGCAACGGGCCGAAGGAGAGTTGGCAGCAGAGAGAGAGGCCGTCGCCGCCCACGAGGCCAGGGTGATGCTCGTGACCAAGCTTCACGATTCGGTGCTGCAGACTTTCCACGCGATACGCATGGGTGCCGACGACCCGGCCCAATCCCGCTATCTGGCCCGTCGTCAGGAGCGGGAGTTACGTCGCAACATCGAAGAGTGGAGGTCTCAATACCACCGGAGCTTCCGAGCTGCGTTGCTGGCTGTTCGCGATGACGTGGAGGACATCCACCGTGTCGAGATCGAAGCGGTGATCAGGGACGATGCCGAGCTGACACCTGAGCTCGAAGCCGGGATCGAGGCCGCCCGGGAGGCTCTCACCAATGCGGTGAAGCACTCTCATGCCCAGCGCATATCGATGTTCTCCGAGGTGGCCGAGGGCACCGCGACGATTCACATCCGGGACAATGGGACCGGGATCAATGGTGCAGATGTGAGCAGGCTCTCGGGAAAACTCAATCAGAGAGTCGAAAGCGTCGGTGGATTGGTGGCAGTGGACAGTGGCGCACTGGATGGCACCGAGGTCAAGATCACGGTAGGAAACTGAGTGACACGCCGGATCTATCTGGTGGACGATCACGACGTGGTTCGCGCCGGTATGAAAGCGGTGCTCGACGACACCTTCGACATAGTCGGCGAGGCTGGTGACATCGACGCTGCGGTCGCTGGCATCCTCGAGACGAAACCCGAGATGGTCGTCCTGGACGTGAAACTGCCCAGTGGGGGCGGAGCGGACGTCATCGAGCGGGTGAGGCGATCACTGCCGGAGGTCAAGTTCATGGCTCTCACCGTCTCCTCGTCCCGCGACGATGTGGTCAAGATGATGCAGGCCGGTGTCGACGGGTATGTCACCAAGACGACGTTGGCCGACCAGTTACCCGACCTCATCGATAGGACCCTCGACGGGCAACGACCTGTGACCGCCGACGTGGCAGCCTTCATGCTCGACATCGACGAAGACATCGACGCCACATCGACGATCGAGAGACTCACCCCTAGGGAGCGAGAGGTGGTCAATCTGATCGCCCGTGGCTATTCGTACCGGGAGACGGCGGCGCGCCTCAGCATCTCGGTCAAGACCCTGGAGAGCCACATGGGGAACATCTTCGAGAAGCTGTCGGTGGCTAGCCGTCACGAACTGGCGGCGCTCGCCTACGAAGAAGGTTATGTAGACAGGCCCGACCCTTGAATGTGATTGGTCATTCGGCGACGAACCGATACCCCATCCCGCGCAGGGTCTCGATCGATCCCTCGCCCAGCTTCTTCCGGAGATAACCGACGTAGACGTCCACGACATTCGAGCCCGGATCGAAGTCATATCCCCAAACCCGTGACAGCAATTGCTCGCGCGACAAGACATGACCCGCATGCTCCATGAGCGTCGCTGCCAACGAGAACTCCCGAGCCGAAAGACTGACTTCCACCCCACCCACCTCTGCGCGACGAGTACGGAGGTCGAGGGTGACATCGCCCCTTTTGACCAGGTTGCCGTCGACGGTGGGAACATCGCGAAGACGTACCCGAACTCGAGCCAGGATCTCCTGGAACGAGAATGGCTTCGTCACGTAGTCGTCGGCTCCCCCCTCCAGCCCGGCGACCTTGTCTTGAACGCTCTTCCTCGCGGTGAGGATTATCACCGGCAGCCGATCACCTCGTTCCCTGACCGAGGCGAGAACGTCGGCCCCATCGCGCCCCGGTAGTCCGAGGTCGAGGATCATGAGGTCGAAGAAGTCGTCCCGTGCCACGTCGGTTGCCTTGATCCCGTCTTCGACCACCATCGTCGTGAACCCCTCGGCGCGCAGACCCTTCTCCAGGAATGAAGCGATGCCTGGCTCGTCCTCCACGATCAGGATCCGGCTCACTGCTTCTCCGACGGTCGTGACGGGATAGTGATCGTGAAGACGTTTCCACCGTCTGACGATGCGTCGACGCCGACATTGCCTCCATGCGCCTCGGCGATGGCCGCCGTGATCGCGAGACCTAGACCCGCCCCGTCGGTCTTGTGGCGACTCGAGCCGACGCGGGCAAACCTGTCGAAGATGCGATCGCGCAGCTCTGCTGGGATCGGCTCCCCCTCATCGGCGACCCACATGCTGACGTTGCCTCGCCAGTTCAGCTTGCTGCCGATCCTCACCGGGGTGTCCGCCGGGCTGTGCTCGGCGGCATTGCGGATGAGGTTCATCATCGCCTGATTCAGTCTATGACGGTCCGCCTCGATGACCACGTGGTCGGCCCGCTCCACCTGCCAGTCGCGCTTGTCCAATGTGCGCGCTTTGGCGGCGAGATCGGTGGTGAACTCGCCGAGGTCGATTGGAGCGGGCTGGAGGAAGTCTGGCTGTTCCGCTTTGGCCAGGTCCAAGAGGTCGTCAACGATTCGAGACATCCGATCTAGCTCGTCGGTGACGAGTGCGATAGTGCTCGCACGTTCCGCAGGGTCATCACCCATGACCTCCAGGTTTCCCCGGATGATGGTGATCGGCGTCCGCAGTTCGTGGCCGGCATCGTCGATGAACCTCCGCTGTGAAGCGAAGCCCTCATCGAGACGATCGAGCATGGCGTTGAAGGTTCGTCCTAGTTCTGCGATTTCGTCGTCGCCTTCCACATCGATCCGACTATGCAGATCTGTATCGCTTATCGATCGCGCGGTCTCGATGAGCTCGGTCAGAGGTTTGAGGATCCGTCCCGCTGCAATCCAGGCAGCGACCGAAGCAAGAAGGAATATCGACCCGTACACGATCGCTCCGAGCCGAACCACGTCACCCACCGCGGCGAACCTGTCCTCCATGAGCACCGCCACCACGAAAACGCCGGATTCTCGATCACTCCCCACCAGGGGCACTGCGAGATAGTGGATCTCCCCGAAGTCAGGATCGTCCACCCTGCCCCTCCTGCTCTCCTCGAGGGTGGCCCAAGACGAGGCGACCTCCGTGGTCGCGATAGCGGCACCTCTGACATCGGTCTTATAGACAGTGCCGTTCACGAAGGTGATCAGGCCTTCTCCCTCGAGAGGGACATTTCTGGCCAGAAATGTGTCGAAAATCGCGGATACGTCCCTACCGAACGGCTCCCCGGTGACCGGATCGATCCCACCCACCAGCTGCTCCAGCTCATCGACCTCCTGGTTCAACGCCGACTCGGCATCGGACTCGACCTGCGCCAAGAGAAAGGTTCGCTGCAACAGGAGCGCTGCGACGAGAGAGATACCGAGCAACGCCACATACCAGCCGAGGATCCGCACCCGCACCGAGGCGGATCGGACCCGACTGGTTGATCGTTCCTCGGGCGCCGACACCACCGTGGCGCCGTCTGTGTCCATCATCAGAGGTTAAGTAGATAGTGGTACCGGGACGGCATCGGCCTCCGTCCCGGACGATTCGGATCAGCTGTCGAGGGAATCCACAGAACCGGTTGAGTCGACCGAGTCTGCCGGGCTGTCATCGGGCGACGCGTCGTCGACAGGGGGTGGCGGATCCGCGGGCGAGTCACTTGTTTCAGGGCTGTCCGTCGCCATCGGGCTATCGGCATCGTCAGGCGAGTCATCCGCCCCTGTCGTCGCCACTGTCGCCTGTGTCGTTTCGGTGATATCAGCGCTTGCCAGAGGCGAGTCGAGAGAGTCTCCTGGATCAATGGTCGGTGATGGGACGATCTGAAAGTTCGACTCGTTCCCGGACAGTTGAGAAGTGACGTTTGCGGAACGCGTGTCGTCCAACTCGATCGGTGGAGGGCTGCCCGCCTGGCTGGTCGGGCTGGCCACCGCCAGGCCACCGACGCCCAGGGCCGCCACCGTGGCCACGCTGGCCACGACTTTCCAATTGCGTGCTTGTTCTTTCGTCTGCATGGTCGCTCCTTCTCTGCTAAATCGACCTATTGATTGAATCCTCGGTCCGACCCGTGAGAACGGGCTGAGATGGCTGTGAGACTCTTCTCATCGAGCCGGTCGGCGCTTCCGATCCACTGTTCCGCGATGTCGATGCGGCTCTTCGTCTCCGACACCCAATCGTCACTCTGGACGCGAAACGGTCCCGTGGCCAGGCCCAAGACCACCGCAGCTACGGCCAGACGGAGCTCGACCGGATCTACAGAGTTGTCCCAGATCTGGTTGAGCGAGTGTGCGATCTCAACTGTTCGCCGTGGTGATCTAGATGACGGCGCGAGGAGGTGGAGGTGACCGAGCATGGTCGCCGGGTCCGCGACTGGGCTTCCCCAGCCGTACCCGTCAACATCGATCAAACCCAGACGGCCATCCGAGACTGCGACGACCTGCGCTTCGTGGAAGTCCCCGTGTATCGGGACCAGAGCATCCACGACACGTCCCCGTATCGCCTCGACCATGTAGCCGAGACGTCGGGCTTCCTCCGGAACGAGGTGCCTCAGAAGATCGACGACACGCTCCAGATGGTCGATGGGAGAACCGCTCATCCACCCTGAAGGTGGCTCCGGGAGACTCGTTAGGAGTCTCGCGATTTCCTGAGCCTGTGGAAGGACCTGACCGTCGCTGCGCAACGCACGTCGCAGGTCGGGTCCAGAAAGGGCCTGCAGCGCCAAGATTCCCAGATCAGCATCGAAGCCAAGACTGTCAGGGACTCTCATGTGATCGGTGAGAAGACGGTGCCGTCTGTGAAGTGCTTCGACCCGGTCGGGACGGACGACCTTCAGAAAGATTGAGGCCGCATCGGCTTCGACTTCGACGACTCCGCGTCGACCGGGGCGATACGAGCGAAGACGGCATCGTCTCACGCCACCGTGGTGGCCGAGGCCGGCGAGGAGGCGGCTAACGGCGCTTCGATCGAGGGCCGAACTCAGACCCGGCAGATGTGGGTCGTCGGGCACCACCCACATCTCCACTGTGGAGTCGACGCTTTCGACCGCGAAAGTCCCGGTGGCCCTCCCCCCGACGACCGCAACGATGTCCCGCTGGCCGTGCAGGGGGCCACCATCCCCGAACACTCGATACCTGACGGTGACCTGGTGGCCCGGTATCCAGTTGGCCTCGATTCGAGCCCACGAGAGAATGCCCGTGCCGAAGTGGGCGTAGAACGCAGCCAGGGGGCCCGGGAGGGTCTGGCCCATCACTTCGGAAAACCCGCTGAGCACGTCGTCGACTACCAGATGACCCGTCGTGTGCATGGGATCAGCCTCGTCTTGTCCCGTGAGTGGAAGATGAGAGCCGGATGAGAGTTCTCTCACGTCCGTCCCGGCAAGACTGTGGCCGTGGTCATCGTCTTCTGGGTTGCCCTCCTCGTACTCGCATTCGCACTTGCCCACATCGTTGCCGCCTGGGTCTATGCGAACGGTCTCTATAGGGACGTGTTGAAGGTGGGACCGAGGGTTGTGGCGCCGGGCGTCTGGGTTCGCTCCGTGGGCGCGGGCCGCATCACTCTCGAGGCCGAGGTCCCGCGTCAGGACATCGGGCATCCGGGGACACTGGGTCTTTCGTGGGGAGACGGCCGCGCCATGGTTGGCGATGTCGTAGCAGCCGATACGAGGACGATCGTGAGGACCTATTCACCGACAACCGACACGCTGCCACCGGTGTGCGATGGCCCCCTCGCCGACTGTGAACCCGTGTTCCTGGACGGCTACGTCTTCGTCGACCCGTCCGAGGTCGATCTGGACTTCGTCGAGACTACTTACGAGACCCCACTGGGATCTCAGAGGGGGTGGCTCATTCCCGGACGCGACCCAACCAGGTGGGCCATTCATTGTCACGGCTGGCGGGCCGAGCGACGCGAACTGGTCAGACTCCTCCGACCTTTCGCCGCCGATGGACGCACCTCATTAGTGATCGAGTACCGCAACGACCCAGGCGGACCCACCGACCCGACTGGCCGGTACCGGTTTGGGGTGACCGAGTGGGAGGACCTCGAAGCCGCCGTCCGGCGTGCCATGGATGATGGGGCCGAGGACCTGATCCTGACTGGCTGTAGCACGGGGGGCGCGCTGGTGATGGCTTTCTTGGAGAGGTCGGACCTGGCGGACAGTGTCTCCGGAGTGGTTCTCGACGCCCCGAACATCGTGCTTGCCGACACCTTTCGCCTCGCTCTGCTCGAAACGAAAGGCAGCCGTCTTCTCAAAGAGACAGCCCTGGTGATCGCCGGCATGCGGTGGGGGATCGACTGGGACACCACCAACTACGTCGGCCGGGGGCGTGAGATCCTCAAAGTGCCAACCCTTGTCTTCCACGGCACATCGGACCAAACCGTGCCTATCTCGGGGAGCCGACGGCTCCAATCCGAGATGCCTGAGATGGTCGACCTCATCGAGACCCCGGCGGCGGGGCACGTCCTCAGTTGGAACGTCGATCCCGCACGCTATGAGGGGTACATCACCCGATTCCTGGAGCGTCTCTAGAACTGGACGGCTGCCGCCGCCCAGTGGAAACCAGCTCCGAACGCGGTGAGCACAACGAGGTCCCCGGGAGCGATCCGGCCCTCGTCGACCGCTTCCCACATGGCGAGGGGGACAGTGGCCGAACCGGTGTTCCCGTATTCGGTGATATTCACGTACACCTGTTCTTCGCTCAGCTCCAGCCTCTTGCGAACAGCTTCGATGATCCTGAGGTTGGCCTGATGCGGGATCACAAGACGCACCTCCGAGAGGGATCTTCCGACCTTGTCGACCACGCTCACCGCAGCCTCGGACATTCGGGTCACCGCCTCGACGAAGATGCGCCGACCGTCCATCACCAGTCTGTTGTAGTCACCACTGGCCAGCGAGTCGGCGTTGAATGGGTTGCGGGTCCCACCTGCCGCCAGAGTGAGGATCTCAGCTGCCGAACCGTCGGTTCCAGAGACGACACCGAGGACCTCGGCTCTCCCTCCCTCAGGCGCCAGTACCACGGCACCCGCCCCATCTCCGAAGAGCACAGCCGTTGACCTGTCCTTCATCGAGATCATCCTCGAGATGAGTTCGACTCCGATCACGAGAATGTGCTTCGGCTCGACGAGTAGCCGCGATCTGGCAACGTCGAGTGCCTGGACGAACCCAGCGCAACCGCTCCCGCCGAGATCGTACGTGGGTATGAAGCGACATCCGAGCTGATGCTGGACGAGCGCCGCAGTGTCGGGTGTCATCATCTCGGGCGTGTCGGTGGCCAGGATTATCTCGTCGATGTCGCCCGGTTCCAGACCGGAGTCGACGAGAGCCGACCGCGAAGCAGCGACGGCCAATGTCATAGTCGTCTCGTCTTCGGAGGCGAAGCGGCGGCGTTTGATACCTGTCCGCTGGGTGATCCACTCATCGGAGGTGTCGATCAGAAGTGCCCACTCCTCGTTGCTCACGATACGCTCGGGGACGTATCCGCCGAACCCGAGAATGCTGGCGCCGGGGGCAGGTGGGTTGGGACTCACGACCTGGGGACCTGTCTGACCTCGATGCGCTGGCCGAGATCGAACACGGCCCCGGCGAGCTCCCGGACCTGTTCTGGGGTGATCTCGTCGACTATCGAGTAGGCATCGGCGATTTCGCTCACTGGCTGATCGGGATACAAGTGTGCCGTGATCAGCGCGGTGGCGAGAAGACGGTTGTCCACCAACTCGAGCTCGTCTCGCAGTTGCTCGACTGCGGTGCCAAATTCGGCCTGGGATGGACCGTCGATCTGCAACGACTCGATGTCGGCCACGATCTCCGTCGAGATCTGCTCCAGTCCGGAAGGGTCGCCCGAGGAGACGATCGAAGCCTCGGCGAAGGCGTCGGGGTCGCGCTGCAAGTCGATCGAAGCCGATATCGAGTAGGTGGCCGACAGGTCCTCTCGGATCCGCTCACGCAGCCTGGCGGTGACGATCAGTTCGACGACTTGCGCCGTGACCCGGTCCACGAGCGTGGCTTCGAACTCGTTGGTGAAGAACATCCCTATCTGGCCCTGATCGCCGGCTCCCGCTTCGACGGTCACGGTCTGAACCGTCCTGGGCGGGAGGGGCTGGTGATCCAAGAACCCACCGTCTCCGATTCCACCCGGGAGTGTCCCGATGTATCTGGCGGCTAGATCAGCCATCTCGGCTGTGTCGAAGTCGCCTACGAAGGCGAATGCCAGTTTCGACGCGTCACCGAACCGCTCGGTGAAGAGTCGCTCGGCTACTGCGACGTCGAAGTCGGATAGCTGTTCCGAATCGGGGATCACGAAGTAGCGGGGATCATCTCCGTAGTAGGCGCCAGATACGGCCTCCTCGAAGAGGAGATCGGGTAGGTCTCGGCGGGAGGCATTGAGAGTCCTCATCTCGTCCAGGACTGCGTCGACAGCTGAGGGGTCGAAGCGGGGTCGGGTGAGGGTGAGATGGAGCAGTTGGAAAAGCGTCTCGACGTCTTGAGAGGAGGAATCGACCTCGAGTCCCTGTCTGGTCTCGGTTATGAAGGGAGAGACACCGACTATCCGACCCGCCAGTGCCCGTCGCAATGACGGGACGTCGTGATCCCCCACCCCGCTCCTGCCCACGATCTCGGACATCAGGAAGGCTTCGGGGAGATCGCCCAAGTCCACCAGGGAAGTGCCACCGAAGCCCTCCACCAACCCAAAGACTGCTTCGGTGGCGATGTTCGACTCCCAGAGATAGACGATTGCTCCGTTCCCGAACTGGAGCGTTGTGAATCCGAACCTGGGGTCCACCGAGGTCCGCTCTGGAAGGATGGGGTGGGGAGAAGCCATCAACTCGGTCTCCACGGGATCGGCATCGGGACGGTCCTCGAGTTGCACTTCGGGTAGGCCGGCGAGGACTTCGAGGACTCGCTCCGGACCTGGAATCTCGATACCCGGGTCGTCAGGGCCAAGGGTGAGGACCACGGGTGGGCGCCCGACGATGTCCCACAACGCCATCTCGACGTCCTCGGAAGTCAGTCTGGCGAGGATCCCCGACTCCACGTCGAAGCGTTGCCCGGGATTCATCAGATTCGTTCCGGTGAGATGAAAGGCCACGATCTGGTCGGTGAATTGAAGGTC
>DASTBQ010000111.1:0-7879 GCA_035711995.1 Acidimicrobiia bacterium
GATCACTTCGGCATCGATCACTTCCTGGAGGTTGTCCTGGGTGATCGGGTTCGGGTCGAGGAAGATCGAGATCATGGTGTTACCACCAGGGGACTCGAACTCGACCGTGTTCTCGATGTCGGCGAGCTCGGCGCCTCCGGCGAGGGCCAATGCGGCCTCACCGGCGATCTGCCCAAGGACTCGAGCGTCCTTCCAGACCGAGACGAGCTGCGTTCCCAAGGCCACCCGGTTCAGAGCGGCGGCGTCGCCGTCCTGTCCTGTGACCGGGATCTGGCCTGCGAGACCCTGGGCCTCGAGAGCAGCAACCACGCCACCGGCCATGCCGTCGTTCTCTACGAGGGCGGCCTGGATGTCGTTGTTGTTCTGGGTCAGGCAGTTCTCCATCGTCTCCTGCGCGACTTCAGCCAGCCAGTCGTCGGTGTACTCCTCACAGACGATGGTGATGTCGCCGGCGGCCACGGCGTCGCCGATGACCTCCTCCATGCCTGCACGCAGGAAGTCGGAGTTGGCGTCGGCACCGTTGCCCTTGATGATGGCGAAGTTGCCGCTGTCCACCTCCTCGAAGAGGACTTCGGCCATGATCCGACCCACGCCGACGTTGTCGAACGTCAGATACAGGGCCCGCTCGTCCTCGATGAGGCGGTCATAGGCGATGACCGGAATCCCCTGCGAAGCAGCGCTCTCCACTGCGGGAAGGATGGCCTCGGTGTTCTGGGCGAGTATCACGATCACGTCCGCACCCTGATTGATCAGGTTCTCGACGTCGGCGAGCTGCTGCTCCTCCGACGATGCGGCATCGGTCTTGATGTACTCGGCGCCACCCGCCTCGATCGCGGCCACGAATGCAGGCTCGTCGAACTTCGACCAGCGTTCCTCGTTGAAGTTGTTCCACGAGAAGCCGATGGTGATGTCCTCATCACCCCCGCCGCCTGCAGCGGTGGTGTCGGAGCCACCATCCGCACCGGTGGTGTCTGAGCCACCGTCACCGTCGCCACACGCCGCCACGACGATGGCGAGGATGGCGAGCAGTGCGATGAGGTATCTATTTACTTTCAACTTTCCTCCTCTTGATTGTGCCGGACTGGTCGGCTTCCCGACTTGGGGGCTGGACCATGCGTCCGCATCGGAGCGAGACTACAGATCAATTGTTCGGGCCTGCAACAAATATCGGGGGTATATTGCGGCGGTTCCAACAAAAGGGGTCGGCAGTCAGTCGCATCTCCGATGCCGGGCGTCGCGGTGTCGCCACCGAGGAGCTTCGAAGACATAACCTCTCGGCTGTCCTGGAGAGACTCCACCTTGGAGGACCACTCACCAGATCTGACCTGGCCAGCCAAACCGGTCTCAATCGTTCCACGATTCGCGATCTCATCACGGAGCTCCGCTCCCTGGGGCTCGTGGTCGAGAGCCCGGGCACACCTTCGACGGGCCCGGGACGTCCGTCGAGTGTCGCAAGGGTCTCGGGAAGGGGAGCGGTCGTCGTAGCCGTCGAACTCGAGGTCGACTCGATCGCAGTAGCCACCATCGGGCTCGGTGGGCGGATCTTCACAGAGACACGAGAGGCAATTCCGAAGCGCAACCCACAGCCAGAGGAGTTGGTGGCCCAGCTGGCGGACCTGGCCGCTCCCTTGATCGCCGAGCTGCCCGAAGACGCCAGCCCGGTGGGAGTAGGGGTTGGTGTCGCAGGCGTCGTGCGTCGCTCCGACGGTTTCATCCATGTGGCTCCAAACCTGGGTTGGAGAGACGTCCCCATCGCCCGGCTGATTCAGGACACTCTGGGTTTCGATTTGGTCAAGGTCGCAAACGAGGCCGACATGGGTGCCCTCGGCGAGTACCGCCGTGGCGCCGCCGTGAACAGTCGTGACATGATCTTCGTGGCCGGTGAAGTCGGAGTCGGGATCGGGATCATCCACGATTCGGCTCCGATGCTCGGGCTGTCAGGGTATGCCGGGGAGGCCGGTCACATGTTGATAAATCCCCGAGGGGTGGAATGTCGATGCGGTGCGGTCGGGTGTTGGGAGACCGAGGTCGGTGAAGAGGCGCTGGCAAGGAGGGCCGGGATCGATCTGGGGGACGGTGCGGCGCCGATTTCTGAGATCGTCAGACGCGCCGACGATGGGCACGTCGGGACGCGCACCGCCCTGTGGGAGCTGGGTCGCTGGCTCGGGATCGGAATCGGGAACCTCGTCAACATCCTCAATCCCGACTTGGTCGTGGTGGGTGGTTTCTACCAGCAGTTGTACCCCTACATTGCCGGAGCCATCGAGCTTGGTGCCAAGGAGGTCGCCCTCGAGGCGCCATGGGCAGCCTGCTCTATCGCGCTCAGCGAACTAGGTCAGAGCTCAGTACTGATCGGGGCCGCCGAGCTGGTGCACGGCGACTTGATTGCCGACCCCCTCTTGTTGGTGGAAGAACTCGCCACCACACCTTGAGAGATCAGCCGGCGGTGGCGAAGATGCGCTCGATCACCTCGAGGTTGGCGATGGCGTCGGATGGTGGGAACGGAAGTGGAGACGCCCCGCGCACCGCAGCCGAGAAGACATCGGCCTGGACCGTGTACGGGTCTACGGTGTCGATCTCGTGAACCGTGACACGCGGGTCGACCGGGGGGTCGCCACCGGCGAGGTGGAGGAGCCGGGTTGGAATATCCGGCGGAATGTTGAACGGGATCTCGATGACCAGCCGGCCTTCCGTGCCCAGGATCTCTACACGTTGGTCGGGCTCCAGTCGGGTCGAGCACATGAGCACCGAGGTGCCCTGTTCGAACTCGAGGATGGCGGCGGTGAGAATGTCTATCCCCATGTCCGGATCCCTCACGATCGAGGCGCTGACATCAGTCGGCTCCGAACCGAAGATGAGTCTGGAAACGTTCACCGGGTAGCAACCGATGTCGTAGAGAGCGCCCCCACCGGCGTCAGCGATGTTGCGAATGTTGGTCGGGTCGTTGTTGAAATAGGAGAAGACAGAGGTGATCCCTCTCACCTCGCCGATCGCGCCGCTGTCGGCCATTCGTTTCGCCTCGACCCAGAGCGGATGGAGCCGATACATGAATGCCTCCATCAACAAGACGCCCGCTTTCTCGCAGGCCTCGACCATCTCCCGCGCTTCGGGCGCCGTCATCGCCAGAGGCTTCTCGCACAGAACATGTTTTCCGGCCTTGGCCGCGGCCATGGTCCACTCCGGATGGAGGTTGTTGGGGAGAGGGTTGTAGATGGCCTCGATCTCGTCGTCGGCGAGCATTTCTTCATAGGAGCCGTACGCCTTGGGGATGCCCAGAGACTGCGCGGCCTCCGTGGAACGGGCCAGGTCACGTGAGGCGATGGCATCGACCACAGCGAGACGAGACCGCTGTGTCGCCGGGATCACTTTCTCTGTGCCGATTCGGGCCGTGCTCAGCACACCCCACTTGACTGGTGCTTGTTCGCTCATCGCGCTCCGTTTGCATGTGAGAACGACCAGCATTGTGCGGAGATGAGGGTGCGGTGGCAAGACCGATGAATGATGCGGGCACCGGGGGACGGTGGGTATTGCTCGTGTTGGGTGTGTTGGTCGGCGCTGCCGCTACGGCCGGGCTGATCTCGAGCGCGATGTCTTGGATGGAAGTCGGTCGTGCATCCGAGGCGGGTGCCGCTCCACTCTTCGAGGCGGTCGACTCCGGCATCGACCATGTCTACGACGGTGACTTCGAGCATTACGTCGGTGGTGGTCTGGGGGTCTTCGATTGCAACGAGGATGGGTTGCCCGACGTCTACGTCGCCGGTGGCAGTGATCCGGCCGGTCTCTATGTCAACATGAGTGAGCCGGAAGGCGTTCTCGTCTTCGAGGCCAGGTCCGACCCCAGCACCGATCTGACCGGAGTGACAGGTGCCTATCCAATCGACATCGACTCCGATCAGATGGGCGATCTGGTGGTTCTGCGTCGTGGTGAGAACGTCGTGCTCCGGGGTCTCGGGGATTGCACCTTCGAAGATGTGACCGAGCAGTTCGACATCGGCGGTGGAGACCACTGGACTGTGGGTTTCAGTGCCTTCTGGGATGACGGCGACGCAATGCCCACATTGGCGTTCGGCAACTACCTGGAGATGGACAGCACACCCAATGACCGGAGATGCGCCAACCACTACCTGATCGAACCGTTGGATGGCGGCTATAGCGAGCCTCGTGCTCTCACCCCCGGCTACTGCACGTTGTCGATCCTCTTCAGCGACTGGGGTCGCACCGGGTCTCCCGATCTCCGTATGACCAACGACAGGCACTACTACACCGACGGCAGTGATCAGATGTGGGCCATGTCGGACACGCCGTCGGAATACACGAGTGCCGACGGATGGAGACCTCTCCAGATCTGGGGGATGGGAATCGCCAGCCAGGACCTGGACGAAGATGGGTTGCCGGAGGTGTATCTCACCAGTCAGGGTGACAACAAGCTACAGACCCTCGTCGACACCTCTGGCGCTCCAACCTACGAGGACATAGCACTCGCCTCCGGAGTCACCGCACACCGTCCATTCGTCGGCGACAATCTGCGTCCGTCGACGGCGTGGCACGCCGAGTTCGACGACACCAACAACGATGGGTATGTCGACCTTTTCGTCACGAAGGGGAACGTGGAAGAGCAGGTCGACTTCGCCGCAGAAGATCCCAACAATCTCCTGCTGGGACAGCCTGACGGAAGGTTCGTTGAAGGTGCTCAACAGGCCGGTCTTCTCGACACGGCACGCAGTCGGGGAGGTGCCGTGGTCGACCTCAACCTCGACGGTCATCTCGACGTTCTGGTCGTTGAGCGTCGAGAGCCGGTGAAGACCTGGCGCAACACCGGAGGGCTCAATGACGGCACACCCGCCGGGAATTGGCTCCTCATCGATCTCGAGCAGTCGGGACCCAACACCGACGCCATCGGAGGATGGATCGAAGTGGAAGCCACCGGAGAGAGAATCACGAAAGAGGTCACAATCGGAGGAGGGCACGGCTCGGGCGAGCTGGGATGGATCCACTTCGGGCTCGGCGACGACGACGGTGCACGGGTCCGTGTGGTCTGGCCCGATGGCGAGGCAGGGGAATGGGAAGATCTCGAGGCCAATCAGATGGTCATCTGGGATCGGGAAACCGGCCCCGAGGTGTGGACGATCCCGGCAGACTGACACGATGACAGCGGTTCAGCTTCAGGAGGTCGACCTCCCCGACTTCGGTTCACCCTCCCAGGTCCCATACATCGACGGTGAGGTCTATGCGAAACGTATCGAGAAGCTGCGAGGACATGCTGCGGCGGCGGGTTTCGACGAAGTCGTCGTCTATGCCGATCGGGAGCACAGCGCCAGCCTCTCCTACCTGACCGGGTTCGACCCCCGCTTCGAGGAGGCGTTGCTGGTTCTGGGTCAGACCGGACCGCCAGTGGCGCTCGTAGGCAACGAGTGCGCGGGCATGGCGAAAGCGGCTCCGTTGGACATGGATGTGCGGCTCACACCGGTGCTGAGTCTTCCCGGACAACCCGATCCAGTGGGAAGGTCGCTTCGTGAATGTCTCGCCGATGCTGGCGTCGGCCCGGGGTCGCGTATTGGAGCAGTGGGCTGGAAGGAGTTGGGTCAGAGAGACCGCATCGACGTCCCTGCCTTCGTCATCGACGAGCTTCGTGACCTGGCCGGTCACGAAGGGTCGGTGGAGAGTGCCACCTGGCTGCTCATAGACACAGCCGATGGGATGAGAGTGCTCAACGAGGTGAGCCAGATCGTCTACTTCGAGTACGCCGCATGTCATACGTCGTCTGGGGTGAGAAGTCTTCTCTTCGGGCTAGAGCCCGGAATGACCGAGCAGGAGGCGGTCTCCTTGCTCGGCTGGAATGGCGCCCCGCTGTCGTGTCACCTGATGCTGTCCGCGGGAGCGAGGGCCCGGCTCGGTCTGCTCAGCCCAGGTGATCGCCCGATCAGCCATGGTGACCCGCTCACCGTGGCCTACGGGATCTGGGGAGCCCTCAACTGTCGGGCCGGGTTCGTGGTCTCTGGGTCGGAGGAGTTGCCGCCCGAGATTGCCGACTATGTCGACCGTCTCGTGGCCCCCTACTTCTCCGCGGTGGTCGAATGGTACGAAGCTCTTCATGTCGGCCAGACCGGCGGCGCGCTCTGGGAGATAGTGGAGAGACGGCTCGGCGACCCGTTCTTCGGCATCTTCTTGAACCCGGGTCATCAAATCCATCTCGACGAGTGGGTCAACACCCCGGTGAGACCCGGATCGGAGATCGAGTTGCGATCCGGGATGGCGATGCAGGTGGACATCATCCCGGCCACGGGCACCGACTACTTCACAACGAACATCGAGGACGGTGTCGTCATCGCAGACGCGTCACTGCGGGCTGACCTGGCCGCCTCCTATCCGGAGGTTTGGGCCAGGATCGAGGCGAGACGCCGCTTCATGAAAGACGTGCTCGGGATCGGGATCCACGACGATCTGCTACCCCTCTCCAACATTCCGGGGTATCTACCACCATTCCTGTTGCGTCCTGACCGTGTGATGACCGTGGTGTGACCGTCAGCTGAGAACCTCCACTATCAGCCACCTCTCCCCGGCGAGCTGACGCATGACGAAAGTCGAATCGAACTGTCGCTGTGAGCTGTCGATTTCGGCTCCCTCGGAGTCGTAGACGATTGTCTCCACCGTCCCCGTCCCGTCGAAGGCGAGGGCGGCGGAAGTCTGGCCTTCCTCTTCCCCGGCCACTCTCAAGGTGAGTTCGTTGAACGTGTAAGTGTCGACAGGTCGTTCCCCGCTCGTCACTGCATCGTTGAGCCTTGCCTGAATCTCTGTGAGACGCTCTCCGCCATCTGCCATTGCGAGGAGGTCGACGTCCACTGTCCGCATCGCCTCGCCCTCCAGGGCCAGGTTCTCGGCGAGCATTACCGCGAGGTCGGCCGCAGCCGCCTCGTCGATCACCGTGTCCATGCCGTCGACCGAGACGTCCACGGTCACGATCGGCAGTGAGACGGGGTCGACCTCGACCGGAATCGAGTCGGGGGAAGTGGGGAGCGATGCAACTGCGGAAGGACGTGCCGGGCCACCGGCGACGACGATGGCAAACGCCACGAGCACCACCAAAGCACCCATCGCCAGACCTCTGGCGAAGATCACGGCACCACCGCTCGACCCAAGCAGACGTGAACGCAGACCGTGGATCCCGGTGGTCTCCTCTGCCCCGCCGAGCGTCCTGTCGAAGACCCAACGAAGTGGGCTCCACAGTACGAGACTGCCCAGCAAGGCGACCTTGGCCCCGTACTCGACGGTCTGGGGTGCGATGAGGAGGGTGGCCATCACCGCCAGCGAGCCGGCAAAGACAATCCGGGCCGTGGGCCCTCGGGGGATCGTCTTCGGGTCGGTGATCATGAAGAAGAGGAAGATCAAGATCTCGGGCGAGGTGGCCAGGGCCGTCCAGAATCTGCCGTCGCACACCGGCGTGGTCGACCACGTGGCGATCATGCAATGTCCCGACGCGGCGAGGACCCCGAGACCAGCCACGAGTGTCACCCAGAACACCGCCGCCATCTCGAGGAGATGGAGACGTCTCGTGATGAGACTCCCCCCTCCGATTATCAAGACGTAGGCCACGATCATCGCTGGTCCCAGCGGCGCCCACCAGAAGTCGAGTGGCTCGACCGTGGCTTCCCCTATCAGCAGAAAGGCGACGACGAGCCCCAGGTTCGATGGATTGAAAATGTGGTCACCTCGCCAACGGATCAGGTACTTGGTGAGCACAGAGGCGCCGGCTACCGCGGCAAACCAGTACCAACCGGACCACGACCAGTACTCCCCGCTCGATGTGGGGACGTATCTCAGGATCAGGGCGACTCCGCTTCCGGTGAGCATGCCGCTGGCCGGCCACACCAGGCTTCCAGAA
>DASTBQ010000112.1:0-31724 GCA_035711995.1 Acidimicrobiia bacterium
GGAGATCTCGCCGAGGCTCTCAGCGAAGCCTACGACGAAGTTGGTGAGCAGGAAGCCGAGCACCTCTTCCACACACAGGGCTGGGCCCGGGAGCTGTGGATCCAATCACTGGGGATGGAAGCGGCACTGCCCCCGCCTGAAGAGGAGAAGAAGGTAAAAACTCAGATCGGGGCCGCTCGCGCCGAGCAGCAGCGGGACGAATACACCAGCTGATCTCGATCACGCGAATCGCATTGCGGGTTTGCGGGTACTCCACATCGGGGAACTCGCGGCGACCGAGGGCGAGGTCGACCCTGTCTCCACTTCGAGACGGGGTCGACCCCAATTTCGTCGGAGAGATATGACAGACCAAGACACGAAGATCGTCGACGCCCTGGCTGCCATCGCCAATGCGGGCACGGGGGAGCAGGCGAGGGACATCGTCACTTCGTTGTTCCCCGGCTCCAACCTCTATGCGATCGACCATTCCTTCTCGGCACTTGTGCCACTCGGGGATACAAATGGAGCCGCCATCCCGCTCGAAGGCGTTCTCTACGAGGCCGTGGGTGGTGTGGAGACCGTCGAAGTCGAAGGGTCGTGGTGGACACCATTGCCTTACGGACGATTCCCCCTCTTCGTGCTTCGCCAGGATCGCCACGAGGACCCGATGGAGCCTTGGCTGCGACCACTGTTCGGCGGGGTCGTCGGCAGACACCTGTCTGTCACTGAGTCGCTGGAGGCGCCCCGGCGTCGAACCCAGATGTCCGTCGAAGCGCACCTGCAATGGAGCCAGGTGCACAGTCGTGCGGAACGAATCGGTGGTTATGAGGTCGCCGGCACGCTCGAGCCTGCGTATCAGGTGGCGGGTGACATCTTCGACTTCGCGATCAACCCTTCCGGACGTCTCACCATCTACTCACTGGACGCGATGGGTCACGGACAGACGGCGACACTGAGTGCAGTGCTCGCACTAGCCGCGATTCGCAATGCCCGGCTCATGGGCGCCGATCTGGTCGAACAGATGTCCGCCGCCGATGATGCCCTGTTCAGGGAATGGGGTGGTGACCGGTTCACGACCGTCGTCGGTGTCGAGGTGGCTGACGAGGGGATCATGGTGGTGAACGCCGGTCACGAGCCCCTTCGCATGGTGACCGCGGATGGTGCCACCTCCCTGGGTCTCCAGGCCGATCCCCCTGCCGGCGTGAGGAACTCCAACGAATACAGACTTCAGGAGCTCCCTCCGCTCCAGATTGGGGAGACCCTGGTGATGCTGAGCGACGGAGCGAGCGACGCCCGCAACAGCGAGAATCTCGCGTTCGGTCCGGACCGGATCGTCTCGTCGCTCCAGAGTTTCCGTGATCTGCGCCCTCTGCCGCTGGTTCACCAGTTCGTCCGGGAACTGCTAGCTCACTCCCCGGACCACGCCGACGACATCACTGCAGTCGCCGTCAGAAAGTCTCCCATCGATGGCTGAACCCGAACTCCGTCTCCGCTTGAGCTTCGGTGGGGCAGACGCCTCCCTGGTGTACCGCTCGCTGTGTGGGGTCATCGACGCCCTGATGGCCAACGACGGGGTACCTCTCGCTGCTCTGGAGAGAATGTCACACGGTCTCGCTGAAATCGTCGACGCCGTCTTCGTCGGAGCTCGGGTGACCGAGGCGGAAGTCACGACCAATGACTCCGGTCTCGTGGCATCGATGTCGTATGAGGGCGCAGCTCTCGAGCTAGATCTCGCCGGCACCCAGATCGCTCAGGGCGCCTTTGACGAAGTGCGGCAACAGCCCAGCCGGATCCTGATGAGGGTGAGGTCCGTGACCCAATGATCGAGTTTGACCAGGACCGTCGGTGTGAGTCATGACCGCGGAAACGCCCGAGAGGTCTGTAGAAGACCTGGTGACGGCTTTTCAACCGCTGGCTTCCCGTCTTGCGCGCAGGTACTCGACAGGCGCCGGAGTAGATCCTGACCTTCTTCAGGTCGCCAACCTGGGTCTGGTTCTGGCCGCCCAGAGGTACGACCCCGAATTGGGGACCTTCCAGGCCTTCGCGCTGTCGACGGTTTCGGGTGAGCTCAAAAAGCACCTGAGAGATCACGGCTGGCTGGTGCGAGTCCCCCGTTCGATCCAGGAGCACTCGCTCGAGGTCGACCGAGCTTCGGTTGTCCTGGAGCAGAGGCTCGGTCGTTCACCTTCGGTGGTGGAGGTATCCGAGGAAACCGGTCTCGATCCCGAGTCGGTGCTCGTCGCACTGCGGGCGAGGGAGGTCAGATTCTCGAATCAGATGCCGGACACCGACCCGCCGGCGAACATGGTGGATCTCGAAGAGCAGTCGATGGTCCGCGAGGCCATTGCCCGGCTCCCCGAGGCCGATGCCGAGCTGATATACATGATCCAGGTGGAGGAGCTGACACAGCGGGAGGCCGCAGCTCGTCTCGGGGTGTCTCAGACGTCGGTTCACCGCCGCATGAACTCAGCCTTTCGGCGGCTGCGCGTGATCCTGGCCGACATGGGCTACCAGCTCGAGGGAGGGGAGGAAACATGAACGCGGACTTCTCGATCGGTTTCACTCCTCGTCTCGAAGCGTTGGCCCCTGTCCGGCTTGCTCTGAGACGCGCCCTGCCGCCGCTACCTCCCGAAGAGGCCAATCTGTACTTCGGAGCGGTCACCGAGGTGCTGGTGAATGCGTTGAACGCCCACCAGGCTGTGGGGACCGAGGACGACGTTCTGGTGGAGGTCTTCCTGTCGGTATCCGCCTACGTGAAGGTGACAGACCAGGGTGGTGGTCTGGGGCGGCACGAGGACGGTTCGTGGCCCGGGCTGGGATCGGGTCTCGCCATTGCCAGATCCATTTGCCCTGACATGACCGTGTCGACCTCTTCCCAAGGAACCGTGGTCGTGCTCCCCTTCCCCGAACAGGCCCACGACGTCCCTGGATTCTCGGCACAGGCAACGTTGGGCGACGACGGATATGTGGTCGCGGTGACTGGCGAGTTCGACGCGGCGGCAGTTACCGGCTTCGAACGGGCTATTGCAAAGATAATTGCCCACCCTCGTCGCAAGGTGGTGGTCGACATCGACGAGGTGACGATCCTCGACTCCGCCGCCATCGGTGCCCTACTTCGCCTGCGACGAGACTTGAGTCGGGTCAATTCCACGGTGGTCCTCTATACCAGCCGGGAGTACCACCGGCGGATCATCTCGATAACGGGCCTCAGTGAGATGCTCCCCTTCGACGACTGACTGTCGTGCGCGGGGCACCACATTACCCTTGACGACTGCCAGGAGGGGTGTCCGAGCGGTCTAAGGAGACGGTCTTGAAAACCGTTGGGCGTTTTGCGCCTCGTGGGTTCGAATCCCACCCCCTCCGCGGGCGGCTGACTCCCGCGGCCTGTTCTAGGTGCCGAGTAGCGAGTATCGATGCCGTTTGGTTGGTCTCAGTGCTCAATACTCAATACCCTGTGCTAGTCGAGCGAAGCTCGACGGTTCGGAGAGGTGGCCGAGTGGTCGAAGGCGCTCGCCTGCTAAGCGAGTAAGGGGTATAAAGCCTCTTCGAGGGTTCAAATCCCTCCCTCTCCGCCCACACTCTTCGTGTTCAAACCATGTCGGCAAGAAGACTCTCTACCGAAGTGATAGCGAAACCGATTCCTACGTCGGAGTAGCCGTAGGGCGTGATCAGCATCTCGTCGTGGATCATGCTTCCACAGGAGTAGACGACGTTTGGCACGTACCCGTGTCGTTCTTCTTCGGAAGGCTCCAGCCAGGGCTCCGCGAGACGCCCGATCACCTTGGTCGGCTCATCGAGGTCGAGGAGCACCGCTCCGAGGACGTAACTCCGCATGGCACCGACGCCATGAGTGATCACCAGCCAACCCCACTCCGTCTCCAGGGGCGACCCGCAGTTGCCGGTTTGGATCAACTCCCAGTCCGATTCGGGGCCGAAGATGAGTTCGGCACTGGTCCAGCGTCGAAACGAGTCACCCCTGAGCAGGAATGTGCTCTCGTGGTCGTGTCGGGACAGGGCGACCAGCTCGCCATTCACACGTCGCGGGAACAGTGCCATTCCTTTGTGGTGCACCGCGGGTCCGGTCATGGTTGCCATTCGGAAACTGTGAAAGTCGGAGGTTTCGATCAATTGGGGAAGAATGTGCACCCCGTCGTACGCCGTGTAGGTCCCGTAGTAGCGGACCGAATCGTCATCGTCGACGAAGCGCACGAAACGAGCGTCTTCGAGTCCGTGGCTCTCTGCGGGAGCCGCAGGTGAGATGAGGTGCTCAGAGACCGATACACCTGGATCGAAGTCGAGCTGGTAGTTCGAGGCGGCCAGCCAATGGACGCGTTTGATGGCGTCGTCGAGTTCGGCTCCCACGATGTCGGTCTCGGCAACATCTCGGAGAGACGCGTCCAGGTCCGCGGTTTCGAATGTGTCACCTACGTGCTCCAGGATCTTCTCAGCCGGGCCGGTGAGAAATCCGAGCTCGGCGAGTTTCTCCCGAAATGCTTCACGGGAATAGGTGGGCGCCCTGCGGGTGCCATTACTGACGTGCGGGGCCCGTGCATCGAGTTCGAGTCTTCCTCCGGGCCCAACCCACCCGGTGAGAAATCCGATCGACGAGATGTGACCCTCACCAACCGATCTCGTGCTCAGAACGAAATCTTGTCTTCCTGCTGTCGGAGCGCCTATGGGCACCATCGACGGGTTGGTGATGGCGGCCGCCTCATAGGCGTACATCTGGGTGAGATACGCACCGATGACGAGCTGGAGGTCACGATCCTCGACATCAGACAGATGAAAAGAGGCGTCGCGTGCGATGGCGAAGTTCTTCAGCCAGGTATCACTGAGATCGAGGGTCGCGTTGGCGTGGTCCGCCTCCATCTCGTCGATCACATGTCTTCGCTCATCCCCCGGCATGTCGAGGATCCTCTTCAGAATCGCATCCAGACGACTCGGGTCTCCAGCGAAGTTGGTGCTACCTGGTATGAAGGGGCGGGCGACGAGTCTCTCGGATTCCGGAGTCACCTTGAGGGAGAGTCTGGTCGTGTCGGCCATTGCTGCCGAATTGTCCCCGATCAGGGCGGATTCGAAGCGATTTCGCCGAAACTTCTCAGGCGGTGGCCCGGGTCGGGGCGAGTTGGTGGATCAATCGGGCGTAGCGGCGGCCCACAGATCGCCAGGAGAGGTCTTGAGAACGTTGAGATGCAGCCAGGGCGGCGCGCCGGTAGGCAACCGAATCTGTCAGAAGGCTGCGGATCCCATCCGCAAGGGACGAAGGATCGTGATCGACGACAGCTCCGGCACCCGACCCGAGCATCTCTTCGGAGTATGGGAAGCGGGTCGACACCATTGGACGGCCGGCCCCGATCGCCTCGGTGATGACGCCGGAGGAGACCTGATCGCTATTCCCATATGGGACCACCACCAGGTCCGCATTGCGGACCATCCCGAGCAGATCTGCGTCGTCGACGTAACGATCGACGAACTCGATCCTGTCCTCCAACCCGAGATCGTGGACGAGACGGCTCAGTTCCCTGCGGTACCGGTACCCGTGACTCCGGACGATGCCGGGATGAAGCCGCCCAACGACCTGATACTCGATCGGTGGGTCGAGATCGTCGAGGTCAGCCACTGCTGCAATGGCCTGCTCTATGTTCTTCCCAGGTCCGAGAAGCCCCCACGTGATGAGACGCCGACGCGGCGGATGATTCACCGATTGCGGTCCCCAACTGGCGCCGTGAGGTATCACCTCGACATCTTCGGAGGCGACGTCATAACTGTCGGCGAGGATGTCCCGTGCCGCCTCGCAGAGAACCACCGGGTGGGTCGATCTGGCAAGGGCCTGGACTATCGAACGCTGAGTCGGTGTCGGATCGGGGACCACGGTGTGGAGGACTGTGATCGATGGGACCTCGAGAAGACCCACCAGATCGAGCACCGACGAGCCATCCTCGGGGCCGAAGATCCCGAACTCGTGATTGATCAACGCAACGTCTCTCCGGTTCAAGTGGCCCGCTGCCGCCTTGACCCCGACGGGGCTGGAGGGGTCGTATTCCATCGTCACCGGGAGGCGGCATCCGCCGTCCAATATGGATTCGTTGACGATACGTACGACGTCGAAGTCGAGTCCCTCGTCGGCGAGCGTCATGCCTTCGATGAGGGAGTTGGTGAATCTCGCGATTCCACAACGTGTGGGTGGGAAAGTCGACACCAGGCCGACCTCGATGTTGTGCCCGGTCGGGGGGCGTCGTTGCTGAAGCTGAAGCATGGTTGGAGTTCTGAGGGGTATCGGTCTACGTACTGGAGTGTCAACTGCCAAGTACCCCACGTCCTATTGCCTGAAACGGGTGGGACGCACCCCTCACCGGGCGGCCCAGCCCAGAAGACGGTCGGTCGGCCAGGTGTTGACCACCCGGTCACCGCTGACACCAGCTCGCTGAAGCGATGCCAGGGCGGTCGTCGTGTTGGCGAGTTCGGGACTGCGGTGCGCGTCGGAGTTTGCAGCGAAGACAGCGCCACGTTCAGCAGCCTTCTCCACCCAAGGGGTGGCTAGGTCGAGACGATCGCGATGCCCATTGCTCTCCAGCGCCACCTGGAGACCGACTGCGGCGTCGATGACCTGATCGAACTCGACCTCGATGCCCGGCCGGACCCCGATCCGACGGCCAAAAGGGTGGGCCAGGACCTTCACCACCGGATGAGATATCCCGGCGATGAGCCTCTCTGTCTGCTCTGTTCGTCCGAGACCGAAGTGGGAGTGCAAACCGGCAACCGCGAAATCGAGCAGCTCGAGTCCTTGCTCGTCGATGTCCAGCTCGCCATACCTGTCGATGTTCAACTCGGCACCGTGGAGCATCACGAGCCCGGGGTGTCTTGTCCGGGTGTCGGCAATCTCGTCGGCTTGTCTATGGAGCGCGCTCGCGTCGAGACCGCCAAAACGCAGCCCGATCGTGTGGTCTGTGATCAATACGTACTCGTAGTTGTGCTCGAGTGCTGTCGCCGCTATCTCATCGAGCGAGAGACGTCCGTCGGGTGAAGCGTGGGTGTGGACGTGAAGGTCACCCCGTACCTCCTCAGCCACAACGACCTGGCTTCCCAGATCGACGGGCAAGACCCGAGCGGGAGGAGGGATCCAGCCGAAGCCGGCAGCTTTGTACACCTCATGCTCGGTGGGTTGAGAACCCTCAGTCTCGATTGTCGCTACGTGCTCCGGCGGTCCGGTCGCTATCAGCAACATGGTGCCCGCCTCTTCCGGAGCGCCGACATCCACGGCGACCGCCACCCCGGAATGGGTGGTGGCGGTGATGTGGGGGCCTCCGACGTCTGAACCAGCGAGCACTGAGGTCTCCGCGAGAAATCGGGCCACACGGGGTCGGTCTGTCGTCGCCACGGTCAGGGTCAGGGTCTCGACCCATTCTTCGACCCGCCGGACCTCCCCGGCGACGTCTACCCAGGCGCCGGTCCCCGATGAGATGTGAGATGCGAGAGCGGTCGCCGTCACCCACGCCTCATGAGCCGGGATCGCGGTATCCGACGGGGGCAATGCGAGCACGGTCTTCCAGAGTTCCAGCGTCAGAGGTCCTACTCCGGTCAACGAATCGCCGAACGCCGCGCTCTCGATCGCGAACCGAAGGTCGGCCCGGGTCTCAACCCCACGCAGTTTCAGGTCTCGTTGGATCCGAGGAGTCATCCTGGGAAGACGTCGGATCTTGCCCGCCTCCCTTGGGAACTCACGTTCCAATTTGGACAGCTCGGTGAGGAAGCCCTGCTGGCGATATTCGGCGATGAGTCCTGCCACGCCAGGGCCGATACCGGGCACTGCGAGCAGATCATCACGATCGAGCTGGAGCGATGGGTCTACCTCATCGAGTGACCAGATGGCCCTGGCGAATGCTTTGGATCGGAACGATCTCCTCGTCTCGGCAGCGCGAACCAGATCTGCAAGATGCCAGAGATCGCCGGCGAATCCGCGACGAGGAGACTCCCCCGGCGTGACGCGGGTCACCGATTGTCCTGCTCGACGGTCTCGGTCTTTCGCACGAACGAGAAACGTCCGTCTGTCTCCAGGACACCGAATGCGATGTCGGAGAGACTGGCGATGCCCTCCATCCGTGCCGCCTCCTCGAGGTCCTCGATGGACACTCTCTCTCGTCGCAGACGATCTGTGAGTGGTTCACCATCTTTGATCACCAGGATCGGATCCCCGGCCAGGATGGTCGCTGCGCGTGGCCATCGTCGGCCCAGAGCATCGGCGATGAGTGTCCACACCACAAAGACCGAGACAGCCACGAGGGCGCCTGTTATCGACATGTCCTCCTGTGTGACCCCTTGCTGTACGAAATCGCCGATGACGACGACGAGCAGGAGGTCGAGGGGTGTCAGTTCGGCGAGCGACCGTTTGCCGCTGCCCCGGACCACGATCCAGAGAAACCAGAAGATGATCGTGGCCCGGATTACGAGTTCCATGGCTACGGGGCCACCCCGGTCGTGAAGTCGGCAGAGACGACCTGCTGACCATCGACCTCGATCGCTGCGGTCGCGGTTTCCCCGTATTGAACCGCTGGCTCGAGACGAGCGTCGAGATCCACCCGTAGGACCTCGCTGCCCGGTGGGACGTCGAAAGTCCACCACGTCCACTCAGGTGTGTTGTACGACTCAGTCGGAGTTGGCTCCAGCCCGTTGTCGTCGAAAAGCGCGAGATATGGGGACGACACCCGAACCGTCACCGATGGCGGGAGCTCACCCGAGTCGGGTCGGACCTCGACACTGAAGGGCGTTGCGAGTCCGGGCCGTGTCATCTCGCTGTACCAAACAGTCATCGTGTATCCGCCCCCTGCAGCGGTGACCTCTCCTGTCCTCACCCCGAGGAGACCGGTCGTGGCGGCGAGGACCAGAGCCCCGATCACAGTCAGGGACACCACACGAAGCCATCTTTCCGATCCGTCCATACCCGAATCGAGGGCTGGGATCGTCGACGACCGACTCTTGGTGTCCATGACGACCAGAAGTACCCGTTGCAAGTGGCAGGAAAACGCCGCGGACCGTTTCGCCAGCAGCCGGAAAGGGAACCTTGAGGCCATGACCTCTGACGATGCCCTCGCGCTCGCCGCCGAGGCCGGTCTCCACTACACCGAAGCCGGCGATCGCGGTATGCGAAGGGTACGCCGTGGCAAGGGGTTTTCCTACGTCGACGATGCCGGCTCTGCGGTGAATGGACTACGTCGCAAATGGATCGAGGGCCTGGTGATCCCTCCAGCATGGGCGGACGTTTGGATCTCGGGAGACCCCGACGGACACATTCTCGCCACCGGCGTCGACAAGGCGGGCCGAAAGCAATACATCTACCACCCGGACTGGGAGACCGTCCGTGACGAAGCGAAATTCGAGCGTCTTCGGGACTTCGGCAAACGACTGCCCGCCCTACGTCGTGGCATCGACGGCCAGCTGCGGAAGAAGGGCCTCGATCGCAAGAAGGTCGTTGCCCTCGCCATCGCCGTCCTCGATCGGACTCTCATCAGGGTCGGCAATCGGCGTTACGCCGACGGCAACGAGTCTTATGGGCTGACCACCCTGACCTGCGATCACCTTGCGATCAATGGGTCGCACCTCCACCTCGAGTTCGCCGGCAAGGGCGGTGCCGAGAGAGAGGTGGTTTTCCAGGACCGGCGTCTGTCGTCGCTGGTTCAGAGGTGCCAGGAGCTCGCCGGTCAGACGCTGTTCAGCTATCCGACACCGGATGGATCACCCGCCTCGGTGACTTCGACCGACATCAATCGCTACCTGGCGAACTCGATGGGAGGGCCCTTCACCGCCAAAGACTTCCGCACCTGGGGAGCCAGCTCCCTCGTTGCTGGAGAACTCGCCCGGCACGAGCCCGGAGATCGAGATGTCGTTCTCGGGGCGATCGATGCCGCCGCAGAACATCTCGGGAACACTCGTGCCGTGTGCCGTGGCTCGTATGTCCATCCCGCAGTATTGACCGCCCACGAAGACGGTTCGTTAAAGGAAGCCTGGCTCACATCTCGCACCGGTAAGTGGATGTCGAGATCGGAATCGACTCTGCGAACTGTGCTCGACACCGAGTCGGCCTGATGAGCACGTTCACTTTGAGCTTCGACCATCTCGACCGATTGACCGGCCCTCATGGACTCTATGAGCACGCACTTCTCGATGTGCCCCGAACAGCACACGGTTACACACTCGACGACAATGCCAGAGCGGTTGCGTTGCTGGCGCGGGCGGATATGACCGGCTCCGAGCACTTTTCCCTCTACCTGGGTCTGGTTCTGGCCGGACGCACGGGAGACGGATGGCACAACAGGATGTCTGCCCGGGGGCGATGGGTCGATCGGGTCGGTCCGGACGACACTATCGGGCGGGTCTTCTGGGCATTGGGCGAGACGATCCGGGCTGGTGTGAGTGTCTCCGGGATCGAAGGCCAGATGACCGCCATCTCTCGGTTCGAATCCATTCACGTGCGGGCAAACAGTTATGCCCTATTGGGTGCGGTGGCGGCACTGGACGCAGGTTTCATGGTCGAAGACATGACCGAATTCATCGCGAGGGCTGCTCACTTCACGGAACGAGCCAGCACCGCTTCCTGGCCCTGGCCCGAGCCCGCGTTGACCTATGCAAACGCTCGCATACCTCAAGCAATGATCCTCACCGGACATGCCCTCGCCAGCGATGACCTGACCCAGCGTGGTCTCAGTCTCCTCGACTGGCTCGTCGACATCGAGACAGGTGAGAACGGATTCAGCTTCACGCCCGTGGGTGGTCGTCGGCCGGGTGAGGTAGGCCCTTCGTTCGACCAGCAACCAATCGAGGCTTGGGCCATGGCGGATGCTTGCGCAGCTGCCTACCGGGTGACGGGTGCTTCCCGGTGGCGGCAGGGGGTGATCGACGCCGCGATGTGGTTCCACGGCCGCAACGACGTCGGTGTGAGACTCTTCGATCCTGTCACCGGCGCCGGATTCGACGGTCTTCACCGCAGCGGGGTCAACCAGAATCGCGGAGCGGAGTCGACTCTCGCCGCTCTTGCGGCCCAGCTGAGACTGGCAGAGGTCTCCTGATGCGAGTCGGGATGCTGGCGCCGGTCTCCCACCCCTATCCACCGGTTGGCTATGGGCCCTGGGAGCGGGTGACACACGACCTGACCGAAAGACTCGTGACCATGGGAATGGATGTGACGCTCTTCGCTCCTTCCGACAGCATCACGGACGCCGAATTGGTTCCGACCCTTCCGGCTTCTCTCGCCGCGGTTCCACCCGAATCGCACCGCCAACTGGAAGATCGTCACATCGCCAAGGCCCTGTCCGAGTCCCGGAATCGGGAACTCGACTTGATCCATTCACATCTTCACGTGCACGTACTGGCCATGGCGGAGGGCTCCGAAGTCCCCACAATCCTGACGACCCTCCACGGAGCCGCCTGGAACCGGGAGAACAGGGACCGGCTGATCGCGCACCGAAATCGGCCCTTCGTCTCGCTGAGTTCCAGCGAACGTTCCTTCATGCCCGAGCTCAACTACGTGGGCACCGTCCCCAACGGGGTCCGTTTGGAGGACTTTCCAGTCGGATCCGGAGAGGGGGACTATCTGACTTTCGTCGGTCGTCTCGCTCCGGAGAAGGCCGCCCATCACGCGGTCACAGTGGCGGAGAAAACCGGTCACCGGCTCTTGGTGGCGGGCCCGATCGAAGAGAAGCATCGCGACTACGGACACAGTGTCGTTTCGAGTCCCGTGGTCGACTACCTGGGGGAACTGGACCGGGACCACCTCTCGTTTCTTCTCAGGGACGCCACCGCTCTCCTCATGCCATTGGCGTGGGATGAGCCTTTCGGTCTGGTCGTCGTGGAGAGCATGGTCTCGGGGACCCCTGTGATTGCTTGGAGACGCGGCGCCATGCCCGAGATCGTGGTAGACGGTGTGACCGGTGTCCTGGTCGACGACGTGGGCGAAGCGATCGTCGCACTCGATGTCGCGGCGACGCTCGACCGCGGCGAGTGCGCCCGTGTGGCCCGTGAAATGTTCAGCGATCAGGCGATGGCCGCGGGATATGCGGTGATGTACCAATCAGCACTCGGCTGATGCCTGACCCCGAAGACATCGATCTCGATGAACTCCCCCTGGACGAGATAGCTCGAGCTGCAGAGACCTGCACCGCCTGCGAGCTGTACGGGCCGGCCACCCAGGTGGTATTTGGCGAGGGTCCAGAGATCGCCCGGATCATGTTGCTCGGAGAACAACCAGGTGACATCGAGGATCGTGCCGGAGAGCCCTTCGTCGGTCCTGCCGGTGGCGTGCTCGATTCGGTCTTGGAAGAGGCAGGCATCGATCGGGACGACGTGTACGTCACCAACGTCGTCAAACACTTCCGGTTCAGGGTGAGTGGTGAGAAGAGGATCCATCAGACGCCGACGCGGCGACATGTCGAGGCGTGTCGCCCGTGGCTGGATGCAGAACTGGCCAAGATCCGCCCCAGCGTGATCGTAACCCTCGGCGCATCGGCGGCAAAGTCACTTCTCGGCTCGGACCTGAGGGTGATGGCCGATCACGGCGTCCTCTGGAGTGGGAGGATTTCATTGTTGTGCCCACGATCCACCCTTCGTTCGTGCTCCGGTCCTCCGCCGACCCCTCGAGACGATCGGAGTTGCGGACCATCCTGGTTGCCGACCTGATGAGGGCGGGCGAACTGGCGGGTCACCGCTCGTAGCGTCGAGTCGGAAGGCCTGCTCTTGCCGGCCCTCGATTTGTCTGCGTCAGACGTCGATCGAAGCAGACGGCGCTGATGCCGTGACACAGACCGTTGGCAGCCAAGTTGTCGAGGTCCCGGGCCCGGCGCGTCGGACCACTTCTTCGATCCGCATGCTTCATCCGAACTCAGCCACGGCTCCGAAGTTCAGCTGTGGAAACGCAGCTGCAAAAGGCGGCTGATGAGAAGGAGGAATCCATGAGAAAACTGAGACTGGCTCTGTTGACGGCCGTTCTCGCCATCGTCCCGGCGATGACCGCGGTTGCTCAGACCGGTGAAGGCGAGGTGATCGTTGTTCACGGTGTCCCCGACCTGGTGGTAGACGTGTACGTCAATGGGGAACTGACCCTCGAGGACTTCACCTATGGTGACGTGGCCGGACCGCTGGCCCTTCCCGAAGGGAGCTACGACCTCGCGGTGTTCGCAGCTGACGCCGACCCGGCCTCCGATACCCCGGCGTTGGAAGGCTCGGCCGACCTGCCTGCCGGAGCGGTTGCAACGATCGCTGCCTATCTCCAGGAAGGCGGAACCCCCGCTCTGGGTGTGTTCGTCGAGGACAACTCGGCTACGGATGCCGGTAACGCCCGTGTGACCGCGCGCCACCTCGCCGACTTCGGCGCAGTCGATGTGCTCGCCGACGACAGCGCGGTGTTCGAGGGCGTGACCAACGGGCAGGGCAACGACGCTGATGTCCCCGCGGCCACATACAACATCAAGATCACCGCAGCGGGCGACCCTGCAACCGTCGCGTTCGATGCTGATGTCGCCCTGGCCGAAGGCACCAACACCATTGCATACGCGGTGGGTTCGGTCGAAGGTGGCACCTTCCAGGTGCTGACCGCATCGATCGACGGATTGGCTGATGCTCCCACCGGTGTCCCCACCGGGACCGCGGGCATGGCCGCCACCCCCAGCCCGGTGATCTGGCTGATCCTCGCTGCTCTCTCCACGGCGGCGTTGTTCGGCTCCTTCGCCGTGGCCCGAAACCGTCGTTAGCCCCCAACGACGGTGTAGGAGATGGAGAGGGCGTACCGTGCCCTCTCCATCTCCATGTCTTCACGTATGCGCCTCTCCATCTCCATGTCTTCACGTATGCGCCACGCTGTTGGACTCGCCACCCTGGGCCTAGCCCTCGGGGTCGCAGCCTTCTGGGGCCTGATGTCGGGTCCGGCTCCGGCGGGTGATGTATCCGCCGTCGAGACTGCCCTCTCAGGAACATCGACGACGTCGACCACACTGATCCCGACCACCACCACCACTGCAGCAGCAAACACCACCGTGTTGCCCAAATGGCGTGCCAACGAGACGGCCAAACTCGGTGGATCGATCGTGGAGTCGGGAAAGACCCCGACGGCGCTGACGATCTCGTCGCTCGGGATCTCCGCCCCGGTGGGAGCCTACGGGGTGGACGGTCAGGGTCGGATGGACGTCCCGGACAATGTGACTGAGGTCGGTTGGTATCGGTTTGGACCGTCCCCGGGCGAGAACGGCTCTGCAGTACTTGCCGCTCACGTCGATCTCGCCGGTCCCGGTCGCGGCTTGTTCTACGAGCTGTACGAACTCGAGCCTGGTGACGTGGTCAGCGTCGGGCACTCGGACGGCTCGATCACCGAGTGGGTGGTCGCGGCTCGATCCACCTACTTGAAGAGTGAATTGCCATTGAATGTGATCTTCGCTCGATCGGGACCACCCGTCTTGACTCTCGTGACCTGTGGCGGCGGTTTCAGCGACTCGGCCCGCAGCTACGACTCGAATGTGGTGGTTTACGCTGTCCCGGCAGAGAGTCCGGCCGCTTAGGAGGCAGCCAGATCCTGGGGGAGCCGACGGAACAAACCGTCCGGTAGGGGTGCTCCCGTCCGGTGCAGGGCCAACGCCCACGACGGTGAGTAGCCCAAAGCCCAACGCAAGCTCACCACCCCGGCCCTGCCCACGAGCTCTGCCCCTGGCTTGGGGCTCAACCCGAGGACATCGGCAAGCCGGTGGGGCAGGACGGCGACCGCCGCCTCGAGAAGGACCGCATACCCGACCTTGATGGCCGTTGGAAGTGGTGGATTGGTCAGGAAGTCCACGACATCCTCCATCTGGGGGGACGCGCCGGCCTCGGGATGGTCCGCAACCCAATCGCTGAGGGTGAAGGCGGTGTTGGGCATGGGATCTGCGCCGAGGAGGGCGCCGACGGCCGTCTGTTCTGCAACGAAGCGATCGGCCTCGACGGGCGAGAGCCGTTGCCCGCCGTACGCCTGGTTGGCGGCGAGGAAGGAGTCGGTCAAGGCATTGTGGACCCAGGCGGAGAACCAGGGGTCGCCGGCGTCGTAAGGCACGCCCCGACTCGATGTCCCTCTCACCCTGCCATGGATCCTGCGCACTTGGTCGACGGCCGCCTCGACCTCTGGCATCGCGCCAAAAGTCGTCGCAGTGACATAAGCGGATGTCCGGGAGAGACGACCAAGCGGGTCGTCCCGATATCGGGAGTGGTCCCCGACTCCGGCCACGACCTCGGGGTGGGCTGCCTGGATCAACAAAGCTCTCAGACCCCCAACGAAAGCGGCGGGGTCGGCCAGGACCCGCCACGACACGGCCCCTGGCCCTAACAGTCCAGGGTCGCCTGCGTGCGAGAGGGTGTCCTCGAGCGGGTAGGGAGCGTGCTCGAACAAGGAGAGCGTCGCCCCGGTGAGACTGAGCCGAATCGACTCGGCGAGGGCCCCGGCCCGCTGTTTCAAAGGCAGCAAGACACCCATCAGAGATCGGTTATCACTGACACGACATCGCCGGCGCTCGACACAACGCCTCCGGCAACCTCACGTGTGAGGGCGAATCCTGCGACATCCCCGGTCCAGGTGAAGGTGGCGGGTTCGGGCTGGGCGCCGAGCACACCAGCGGAGATGACGTCTTCTGCCGTGTTGATCACCCATAGCTGGTAGGTGCGATCGGCGTCGAGACCGGTGAGGTCATCGGTGGGGATCACATATCCCTTTCCGTCGGCGGTGAGCACGACCTGGGCGACAGCCACGTCTTCGACCAGGAAGTCGGCGACGATGCTGTCCTGGCTTGTAGCCGCGTTCTCGGCCGCGGTAACGATGTTCTCCGATCCGGGGTCGCCAGTCGTGGCCAGTTGCCAGCCGAGCAGACCTCCCAACAACAACGCGAGAGCGGCGGCGACGGCCACCCATCCCCAGCGACTCGTCGGGGGGCCGGGTTGTGCCGTGACGTCCGGTGAGTCGGCTCTGATCGTGGCCTGTATGCGTTCCCAGGTCTCATTCGACGCCGTCTCGTCTCGCACCAGTCTGGATGCAACGGCCCTGTAATCGTCGAGCTCGGCCGGGCAGGCCTCACACGTCTCGAGATGCTCCTCGAATTCAGCCAGTTCCTGTCCCTCTAGAGCGTCGAGTGCGTATAGCGCGACGGATTCAGCCCACCGGTGGTCGTTCATGACGCCACGTCTCCCAATACATCTGCGAGTTTTCGCATCCCGCTCCGGATTCTGCTCTTGACGGTTCCCTCCGGCTCGCCGAGCTCCCGGGCGACCTCGATATAGGTCAAACCACCGAAGTAAGCGAGGGAGATTGCCTTCCGCTCGTCGTCACCAAGATCGGCAACCGCTTGTCTCACCAGGGCCGACTGTGTTCTCTGCCAGAACTCGCTGTCCAAGTCGACGACGGTCTCGGGGGGCGGGGACTTCTCTTCGCGCGGACTCCTGGCCACTTCGGATCGCACCACGTCCACTGCTCTTCTGTGGGCGACGGTCAACAAGAACGTCCGCAACGATCCTCGGCTGGCGTCATATCGTTCCGGCGCCCGCCACAAGGTTACGAACACGTCCTGTACCACATCGTCAGCCAGTGCATCGTCGTTCAACACACGACGCGCCACGGTCTTGACCGCACCGCCATGCTGGCGATAAATCGCCTCGAGCGCAGTCTCGTCGCGCTCGGAGACGGCGGCCGCGAGATCGGAGTCACTCACGTGTCGGCTGGTCACGAGTCGCAGGTGTCCACTTGAAGGCGATCGTATGGCACTCGGGATGGCAACGCTGATTTCGATCCTCCTTCGCCATGGATTCGTGCCAGATGCCCGGTTCGGATGGGTTTGGGTGGGGCCGCAATGGGTACTCTTGCTCGATCTAGCGATAGGAGTTGTCGTGGATACCGAGGCAATTGCAAGCGAGATCGTCTACCTGAAGAATCGCCTCGCCGAGCTCGACACCCGGGGTGCAGCTGGCGCCGACGTGGAAGATGAGAAGAGAGAGCTCCACGAGAGGATGCGAGTCTTACAGGACAGTCTCTCCGGCAACGGCTCGTCAACAGAGCCCAAGACCCATACTCCGGCCGACGAGGTCCAATTCATAAATCCGGCTTGACCAGGCCGACCGGTCGTCCAGGGCGAGATCGGTGGTTGTCCTTTCTCCCGGATTCGCCAACCTCCGTACCCCGACACCGGGAGACGTCGCTGGTTTGAGAACGTCCGTCGACGGGTATTTCGACTCCGTCGAGGACCCGGAAGGTTCGGGAGAGCTTCGGCTGAGAGTCCGAGTTTCGGCTCGGAATATCCCCCGCACCTGATCCGGGTAATGCCGGCGCAGGGAGTGGCCTTGCGGGTCCTCGACCCTTTTTGGGTTTGCAATGTCTCCAAACCGGGTAGCCCCGGATCGACAGGGAGTCAGATCAGAGATGAAAGACGAAAAGAGAGAGTCAGTATCGCCCGAGGTCGCGGCGATCGAAGATGCGGGACGACGTTTCGGTTGGCTGGCGGTGATCGCGGTTCTGAGCATCATCGGAGTCGTGGCCTGGCTGGTTCTCAGCGGGAACGAGTAGGTCGAACACCCAAGTCTTCCGGGTCTTGCCCAGCCCGGACCTTCCGAATCCCTTCGGAGCAGATTCAAACCCCCCTCCATCCACCCGGAGGGGGGTTCTGCGTCATCACACTGTTTCGCGAGGGTTGACCGTCGGGTACCTAGCCGGCATGACCAGTCTTGGACTCACCCTCTCCAGTGAAGAGCACCCGCCCCGTCATCTCGTCGAGATTGCGAGGGCTGCGGAGGAAGCCGGCTTCGACTTCCTCTCGATATCCGACCACTTTCACCCCTGGATCACAGAACAGGGTCACAGCCCCTTCGTGTGGTCGGTACTCGGTTCGATCGCGGAGGCCACCTCCTCAATAGAAGTCGGTGTGGGTGTGTCCTGTCCGACCTTCCGCATGGGACCCGTGGTGAGTGCTCACGCCGCAGCGACGACGGCCATCCTTTTCGAAGGCCGCTTCACCTGGGGAGTGGGAAGCGGCGAGTCGCTCAACGAGCACATCACAGGGGTGCGTTGGCCCCCAGCCGACATCCGTCTCGAGATGCTGGAGGAAGCCATTGAGGTGATCCGCGAGCTGTGGGGTGGTGAGAGTGTCACTCGACGGGGGGACCATTATCTCGTCGAGGACGCTCGAATCTTTGACGTCCCCGAGGATCCACCCCCACTCCTGGTATCGGCATTTGCCGAAGAGTCAGCGCGGCTCGCTGCCAGACACGGCGACGGGTTGTGGACCAGCGGAGCCAACTCCGAAGTGATCGACGTCTACCGGGAGGCGGGCGGAAGTGGCCCGGTCTGGGCGCAGTTGAGCCTCTGCTGGGACCCCGACGAAGCGACGGCTGTTGACAGGGCACATCGGATCTGGCCGAACACCGCTCTCCCCGGTCAACTCGCTCAGGATCTGCGTACCGTCCAGCATTTCGGGGAGGCGGTGCAACTGGTCACACCGGAGGACGTTGCGTCGGACGTCGTATGTGGACCCGACCTGGATCGCGTGCTGGAGAAGGTGCAGGAGATGGAGAGAGCTGGGGTCGACCACGTCTACTTCCATCAGATCGGGGATCCGATGGACGGTTTCATCGAGGTCTGGGCAGACGAACTAGCTCCGGCCCTCCGCTAGCTCTTCTATGAGGTCGCTCTCCCCCTCGGGATGGGCAGCATCAATGAGGCCCTTCAGGGTCGTACCCAGCATCAGACCCATCGTGGTGAGCAGACCACCCAGGACGGCAATCGCCGCCGACAAGAGGTAGTACAGAATTGCGTAATAGCGTCTGAGGTCCTCCACTTCGACCACTGGAATGCTCACGGCGAGAAGCACGCCGACACCCATGATCATGCATAGGACGGCGATCCGCGTGATACGGATGGCTCTCGAGTAGAGCCGTTCTGAGAACTGGTGCTCGCTGTTGAGGCTGAGTCCGATCAGAGTGAGAAGCAACGCGAGGACGGTAACTGCCGCCGCAACGACCGTCGACCCCAGGAATCTGGCGGTCGGCAGCACAGACTCGATGAGTCTCAACGCCTCGAAAGAGCCGATGCGGCCGATTCCGATGACGACGATGAATAGGAACGAGGCAGTGACGAGACCGCCGACGACTGCGCCCCGGAACTCGCGATCACGAATGGTGTTCATATCCTTGCCAGACGAAGTGGCGCCCCCGCACCTGCGGGGGCACCAAGATTGGTCTGATTGAATTCAGGCGTTCAGACGCTCTTCGATCTGCTCCTGAGTCTCGCCGGTCCGCTCCTTGATGCGGCCGATCATCTCCTCGTAGTTGCCCTCAGCGACATCGAGATCGTCGTCTGTGAGGTCCCCCCAGGTCTGCTTGGCTTTGCCCTTGAGCTGGTCCCAGCGACCTTCCCACTTGGTCTGTGTTCCGTCCTGCATGGCTTCTCCTTTCGCTGATCGCCATGAACATCTATGTACCCGATCGATGTGGCGACGAAACGGCCCGCAAATCGATGAGACCCGCCAAACGAGGAGAAGGGCCTCCTACGGTCGGAGGAGGCCCTTCTCAGATCCGAAGCGGTCGCAGGGACGCACAGCTTCGGACGTTTGACTTCAGTTGTCAGCGTGGGCGTCTCGAAGATCCCTGACTCGATTGTGTGCCGTCTTGACTTCGCCGTACTGGCGTTCGACAACAGATCGCACCGAAACGGGGAGGTCTTCCTCCAGCGCACTCTCGAACTCGGTCTTGGCGTGGTCCTCGCCCTGTTCGGCGGCAGCGAGCACCGCGTGAGGGTCGTCCCCAGTGAGAGCGTCGCGCAGCGCCATATACGTGCGGTGCATCGCTCCTGGGACCGTCCCATCTCTATCGTCGATGGGATTGCCTTCGGCAGCTGCAATCTCCTTCAGTTCGTTGGACATGCGGAGCCTCTGTTGGGAGAGTTCCCTCATCTCCGCCGCCAGGGTGGGATTCCCATCCTTCTCCAACTTGTCGGCGGCTTCTGCAAAGCCTTTCTCACCGTTCTCCACGGTCTCGACAAGATTCTCGATCACTGAGACCGTCTTCGACTCTGTCACTCGTGTACCTCCTAGGTATGCGTGTTCGAAGGTTTACCCCGGGTGAGAGGCCATGAAACGAGCCGGGCCCCGCCTCGAGACGGGGCCCGGTTTGTCATACAGGTCAGGTCGTTGGTCGTACAGGTCAGGTCAGAGGCGGGGTCTCATCCCAGTAGGGATCGCGCCCGTAGTACCTGTACACGTCTTCGACCCAGGACCGATCTTGAATGTCGGGCCAGTTGTCCTTGTCGAAACCGGGGGCGTTCTCCAACATTTCCTTCGATACGTCGATCACGACCTCGTGGCTGTCGGTGTCGACCGTGAGGAGGTCCCACGGGATGGCGAAGTACTTCTCGCCCAGTCCCAGGAATCCGCCCGAGGCCAGTACCGCGTAGTTGACGCGACCTCCCTCGAGGTCGATCACCAACTCCTCGAGATGGCCCAGGTCGTCACCGTCGTGGTTCCGAGCCTTGTCCCCGGTGATCGTCCCGGCGCTCAGTGATGTGACTGTCATTGATAGTTCCCTTCGTTCAGAAGATGAGAATGAGAATGAGGATGAGGAGGATGAGACCTCCGATGCCGATATACATCTCTAGACCTCCTTCCTTGCCGCTTCGACGATGGCTGCGTCGACCCTGGTGTGATATGTCTCACCCAAGCGTCCTCCGACATACCCGCCGAGGAGGGTCACTGCCACCAGGACTGCGCTGGCGACTATCGCCATCGTGGTCAGATCGTCCGCGTCGACTTGAGCGAACCAGTTGGGCAGGTCGGCATTGGTGAATGCGTTGTACTCGGCACCAAACCAGGCGCCCAGGGCTGCGAAGATGGCCACGAGCAGGATCATCCACAGACCCGCCCCCAGACCATTCGTCCCACCGTTGTAGCGGGCCATGCGACCGGCGGCGAAACCACCCGCCAAGAACGAGACGAAGACCACTGCGGCGGCCACTACGAGACCTATCGTTGAAGCCTCGTCGAGACTCCCCTCGGCATTGAGCACGTTCAGTTGATAGTCGATGCCACCGGCACCGGCCGCGATCAGTGCGGAGAGAAACACCAACACCCCCAAGCCGGTGAACATCCCAAGCAACGATGCGAGAACGTCGGGTTTCCCGTATCTGTCGTAAACCTCTGAAAGGTCCTCCGAGCCACCTACATGCGGCTCGGATCTTGTTGTCTCCATGGGTCCTCCTGAGTCGGATCCCATTAGAGATACCCAGAAAGCCAGGATTCCGAAACGGTAGGGGCCGGTTGGGGAGCGAAAATAAGAGGCGGCCGGGTGGACCGGCCGCCTCTCTTTGGACTCCCGTTTTGGTTGTCGCCTACGGGAGGGTGGTAGTTGTCATGTCAAGGACGGTGGTGGTCACGACACCCGTGTCCGTGGTGTCGTCAGTGCCATCGTCCGGATCGTCCGAGGCGCAAGCCGACAACGACAGCGCCAGAGCGAGGACGACACTGCTGAAGATTGCTGTCTTCTTCGTGTTACGCATCTGTTCTCTCCTTCGTGACCGGGCGATGGCAGATGGACACTGCCCCTTCCGATCTGGTTGAGCGGCCATTTACCGCGTTTTGCCGTACCTCAAACCTCAGCCCCGATACCCCGAGGCTCTGGCTGCCCGACCTTGTTTCTCAGCGCTGGCCTTGGCCTTCTCCCGGGAACTCTTGTTACCCGACTCGTAGTGATATTTCTTGCCGGACTCACCCCACCGGTAGTAGGGGCCGTCACCGTCTTTGCCACGTCGAACAGGCATCTCTCTTTCCTTTCGCAGGTCCTGGTGAATACCCGTTACGACTCCAGAGGATTCGAGCGAGAGTGGGCTCGTGCCGTCAGTGGGCGCATCCCAGTGGATCTCGAAGAGGCGGTGGCGACATGACCTCATCGATCTGCTCATCCCCACTAGCCCGGGCAGACTGATGGCCCAGAGACAGAAGGGCTGCAGGCGATATGCCTGACTACGAGCTCTTGCGCCTACACGCTTCTGATTCCCCACCCGGCAGGGGGCTGTGTAGCGTCGGAGGCGAATGGCCGACCACGTGGCAGCCCCCGGCCCGATCACATCAGTCGACCCCAGAGTGGAAGCACGGCTCAACACCGCCGGGCGTCTGTTTCGCTGGCTTGCGCTCGGTTTCGGTCTCATCGGGATGGTGGGCACCATCAATCCCTACTTCCAGGACCTGCCACCCGGGCCGGGAGTGGTTCGGGACCTGCCACTCGCCTCGGCCATCTCCCTGACGGTCCTCGCCTTGGGGGCACTCATCGCCGGAGGGACCACCAACGCCTTGACCAACGTGGCGTGGAGACGCATCGGGTTGGTGATGACCCTCTGCGCTGCGGCCTTTGGCGGTTTCGTCATCTACATCTTCTTCGCCAACAGGACCGACATCTGGGGCGGGTGGATCGCAGTTCCCGCATTCTCGGTCGGGGTGATCCTCGTGGTCCTTGGGGTGGCCGTTCCCCTGAGTGTGAGCCGGATCGAGTGGAGGATCATCGCGGGTCAGGTCGGTGCGCTCCTGGTCTTCTCGCTAACAGCCGCCATTTTCCTCGGGTATGTCTACGGTGATCCATCGGTCGGGCGCTTCTTTCTCCAACCGGCCATTTCCTTCCAGGCTTCGCTCATATCCGTCCTGGCGGCCGTCGGTGTGTTCTTGATGCGTCCAGCGAGTGGTCTCCTGTCCACGGCATCCAGTCCCGGTGCAGGTGGTCGTTTGTTGCGCTTGTTCGGTCCCGTGGTCCTTCTCACGCCGGCGTTGATCCTCTTGATAACCGAGCTCGTGCCCTCGACAGACCGTGTGGATGTCCTCGCCTTCGTGTCGGTCGGATTCGGGCTCTTCCTACTGATACTCCTCTCCTTCTTCGTCAGGGCCCTCGACGAGACCGCGATCGAAGCTGCCACGGCCGCAGCCGAAGCGAGACGCGCACAGACCGGGCTGGAACAGGAAGCGCCCGTGGTCAGTGGGATGTCCGACATGTTCCATATCGTGGATCTGGACGGGGTCCAGGGATGGGATGTCGCCACCCGATTCCGTCCCGGTGTGGGAGCGGTCGCCGGGGACACGAGCGCAGTTTGTGGGCTTCCCGACGGGACGATCGGCGCCGTGCTCGTCGACCTGACGGGACATGGGGCAGATCCGGCGGTCCTGGCGATCCGTTTGCGAGACATTTTGTTCCAGACGATGGTGGCGGGAAGGAGTCCGACCGAGGCCCTTCAGCTCGTCGGATGGTCGGTCCCCGACGACGTGCTTGCTTCCGCGATCGTCTTCCGTCTCGACCCCTCGAGTGGTGAGGTCACCCTGTCCTCGGCCGGGCATCCCCCGGCGATCGTCGTGAGCAGTCAAGAGGCCACACTCAAGTCGCCAACCGGACCGTTGCTCTACCTGGAGCACTCGACGCTGTACGAGGAGCATTCCTTCGTACTCGGCGAGGGTGACACATTGGTCGCGTTCAGTGATGGGATCGCCGACGTTCAGCGGACGGTCAACGGAAGGACCGAGCCGGAGATGTTGGCTGACCTCTTGCTCGCCGAGGGAGGGCAGGCCGCACGAACTGCCGATCTCGTTCTCGGATTTGCAGATCCCGAGCCCAATGACGACCAGACGGTGGTCGTGCTCCGCCGCTCACCCTGAGTTTGTCCCCGGGAATCGAGGGGTAAGGCCTACTCACGACAGGAGGGACGCACTTGACCGATGTCAACGACTCAGGGGTCCATGAATCGGGGGTTCATGATTTCGACAACACCGTCATAGCCATCCTCGATCGAGAACCGACGACGCAGAGTGCAATTGATCAGTTAGCGGATGCCGGTTACGACTACGAGGTATTGGCCGGGGAAGACGGTAAGAGACACCTGGACCCGGCCGGTGAGAAGAGCGCTGCGGCCACGATCAAACGTCTCCTCAACGCTTTTGGAGACCAGTACAGGGTTCTCGACACGCTTCACGAGGAGCTGGACAGGGGAAACATGGTCATTTCCGTAGATACGGTGCCGGACGAAGCCGACCAGGCGGTGAGGATCCTCCAAGAACATGGAGGCTCTTACATCTGGAAGTTCGGCACCTGGACTTTCACCCGCATCGGGGAGTGATCGTTTCACCGTGTGTGTGTGTCGGTGCCGCTGATACGATCCCAATGGATGAGGGGTCTCAGCATTCGTAACCAGCGGCTCTCCAATGGCTGGGTATCCATCGAGGTCGAGGGCGAGGTCGACCTGGCAACCGTTGACGAGTTACAGCAGGCAATCGATGCGGTGTTTGCCGACTCAGCGGAGGGTCTGGTCGTCGATCTCACCGGGTCCTCGTTCATGGACTCGACCGGTCTGAAAGCGCTAGTCATGTCGAATCGAAAGTTCGATGAAGCAGGCCGCTCCTTCGCAATCGCAGTCAGTGCCGGGCCGATCTCGAGGTTGGTCGACCTCAGTGGGGTCAATACCACCATCCGCACCGTCGATAGCGTCGATGAGTTGATCGACTAGAGCTTCAGTTCAGCCCAGACCGTGAAGCGGTCGCCGGACAAAGCCATACCCCAGCTGTCGGCGATCTTCTCGATTATCGTCAAACCGAGACCGTCGAGGCGCGGAGTCGCCGATGTGAAGCCGGGGCCATCGTCGCTCACCTCGACCCTGACGTGCCCGTCGTTTGATTCGACCCGGACGTCGATGTCATCTGTGTCGGTGTGCCTCACGCTGTTGCTGACGAGTTCGGACACAACGAGAAGTACGTCTTCGTAGCGGGGCTCCAGAGATGGCTTGATGCTTGCCAGCCTGGCCCGGGACAGACTCGGAGCCTCCAGATTGGATTCGATGTGGAGGGTCATTTCTTTCATCTCGCTCCGGTTCGCTGCACCTGGGCGGTACCCCAGTCGTGCCGACGCTAAACCGTCTCACTCAAGGCTCTGAGTCGCTGCCCAGGGAGTTCTTGAGGGATTTCAATGCCCTGGAGAGGAGGCGAGACACATGCATCTGTGAGATGCCGATCTCTTCTGCGATCTCCGACTGGGTCAGATCCTCGTTGAAGCGCAGCTGAAGTATTCGCTGCTGTCGCTCCGGCAACTTCGCCATTGCCTCCTCGACGACAACTCGATCGTCGGCCATGATCAGTTGGATGTCTTCGTCCTCGAGACGCTCCAGAAGCGTGACACCGGTGGCGTCCGCCGGCTTGTCGACCGAGCTCGAGGAGTATGCCTGGCGGGCCTCGATCGCCTCCAGCACCTCTGCTTCGTCTAGATCGAGCTTCTCCGCGATCTCTGCCGGCTCGGGGTCGCGATTCAATTCTTGAGCCATCGCCTCGGCCGTCTTCGCGACCTCGAGAGAGCGCTCCTGCAGAGAACGTGGGACCCGCACCGACCAGCCACGATCCCTCAGCAGCCGTTTCAGTTCGCCCGAAATCGTCGCGGCCGCATATGGGCGAATCGATCCGAGAGACGGGTCATAGCGCTGGATCGCCTTGAGTAGGGCCATGTTGGCCACCTGGACCAGGTCGTCGTCGTCGATCCCTTTCCCTCGGTATCGACGCGAGATCGAGGCTGCGAGATCCCTGTGACGTCTCACGAGTTCGTCCGAGTATGCAGCGGGATCGGCAGCCATCATCTCGAACAGGTCGTCGTCGGCTACCTCGGGTGCGATGGACACGGTCCCTGGCGTTCGCAACGTGAACCAGACTGTGAGGTTTTCCCCGTCGTGCTCGGTGCCCCAGTTACGGCTGAGACGGTTCAGGACCATGAAACCCACTCCTCCTTCCCCTTCCGCTAGCGGTTCGGGGTGGGCGTGGGTGAGAGTGACCACCAGCCCTCTCTCTCGGTCCTGGCCGACACCGATGAGGAGATCGTCGGCGTCCGGGGAGTGGTTTATCGCATTACCGATCAGTTCGGTGATCAGCAGGTCGGCTTCGGCGTGCCGGATCGAGTCCAGCTTCGAGTGTTCCCTTATGAAGGCGCGAGCGCGAGCTGCCGACTCGGGTAATGCAGGTACAGATAGTTCGACCCTCTCCGCCATGCCACCCATCTTATGAGAGGAGCCCGTGGCGACGGACTCCAAGCCCGCCTGCCTCAATCCGAAGGCAGACTCGGCGGGCGGGCCAGGTCAGACGCCGCCGACGCATTCACCTCCGCATACCCCGCACCGGCCTTGGCTGCCTCGTCTTTCAATTCGGCCAGTCTGGCGTCCAGCTGGTGCTCTTCGTCGAGGAGCTCGGTCCTCTCCGCAAACGCCTCCGCAGGAAGCTGCCTACGGATCTCTGCGATCTCGGCAAGTCGTTCCCTGATCTTCAGGATCTCGTCCGCAACGGCCGTGGTGTCCATCTGGGCATCTCCTTGAGGAATTAGATGTCTTCCGCCGGGATCACCGGCCGACATGACGCTTGTGATACCCATGTCCTGCAGCTTGTGAAACCAGGTTGCGCTTCAGCTGCTGTCGGAACGGGTAAACATTGCGCCATGGAATCCCCAGACGCTGGTTCGGAGTGGAACGACGCCGAGAATCTCGAGCACACCGAAGAAGAGATCGATGATCAGTTCCGCGCTCTGCTCGAGGGCTTGAGAACCACGATTCCGGGGGTCATGGTCCTCTTCTCTTTCCTGCTGATCCTTCCCCTCCAGGCGTCGTTCGCCGACCTCAGCGGGGTCAACACGGTCGTCTTCTACGTGGCGTTCGCCAGTGCCGCTCTGGCATCGGTCCTGCTCATCTCACCAAGTGTCCACCAGAGGGTGCGAGCACCGATCTCTGGGATCAAGCGCAAGTCATGGGGTCACGTTCTCTACGCGACCAAATTGGCGATCGTGGGAACCGTCTTCTTCCTGGTGGCGATCTCAGCGGTGGTTTTCCTGGTTTCCTCGCTGGTGATCACCGACCCATTTGCGATTGCAGCTACCGTCGTCATCACCACCATCGCGGCATGGGCCTGGTTCTTCGTGCCCCTGGTCACGTTTCGGCGTGTCCGAGACTGACCACCCAGAACGTCAATGGTTCCGTAGTGCGTCGATCAGTTCCGACTTGTCCATGTCAGAGCGACCTTCGATGCCGACCTCAGCAGCCTTCTCCATCAATTCGTCGACCGTCCATTCCTCGTACGGGTCGGACTCCCCGCCCTTCCGGGCTGTCTCTTGCTTGGGGGAGTTGGCGATACGGGCTGCCTTCTCCTTGCTCATGCCCTGTCTGCGGAGCGCTTCATAGCGCTCGTCGTCTTTGATCGACGGACCATGATCCTTCGCCATGGGTGTGCACCTCCTTCGACGAAGAGATACCCAGCCCTCCGGCTCGCGAAAACTCAGGTGACTCCCTGGATCCACTCCTCGACCGCAATTTCGAGCATCGGCAAGAGCATGGCCCCGTTGACGAGCATGGTGTCGTGAAACTCCTTGATGGCGAAGTCGGTGCCGAGCCGACGTTCTGACTCGTCACGAAGCCGCATGATCTCGATCTGGCCCATCTTGTAGGCCAGCGCCTGACCTGGCATCCCGATATAGCGATCTACCTCTTGGGAGACCGTCAATGTCCCGATCGGTGTCCACCGGCGGAGGAAATCGATCGCCTGCTGTCGGCTCCATCCCAGAGCATGCACTCCGGTGTCGGTGACGAGACGTCCCGCCCGCCAAGCGTCGGCTGAGATCATGCCGAGACGATCGGTTTCGGCGGTGTAGAGCCCCATCTCGTCGGCGAGACGTTCCGCATACAGCCCCCACCCCTCGGTGTGCGCGTACACCTGGGCGTAGCGACGGAAGGTCGGAATCCCATCGAGTTCGGAGGCGAGTGACCTGTCGAAGTGGTGTCCGGGGATTCCCTCATGAAAGTGTATCGACTCGTACTCGAATAGGTCTCTCTCCTCGGGCCGGTACGTGTTCAGGAAGTATGTGCCGGGGCGCGAACCGTCCACTGGTGGCTGGCTGTAGTAGGCAGGCGGCATGGCCGGTGCTATCGCCGCGGGGACCGGGATCACGTTGCAGGGAGTCGCCGGCCGAGTCGCGAACCAGTCATCGACCGCGTCCCAAGCGCGTTCGAGAGCTTGGCGTGCGTGTTCCAACATGTGGTCTTCCGACGTGAACCTGAAGCGTGTGTCGCTGTGAAGTCGCCCGAAGATGTCCTCGAGGTTGCCTGTCCCGAAAGCGGTCTGGCCGACGACCGACCATTCCTCAGCGTTGATGTCAGTCGCCCATGTGATGCCGACGTCATGGATCTCCTGGGCGGTCTTCTCCAGTTGGACGTACTTCGCGATGAGCCTGTCGTAGATCTCGTCGCCCCCGGGAATCCAGGTGAGACCACACTTCTCATCGGGCCTGGCAAGTGGGGCCACCTGTTGTGAGAGTCCGTTGCGGTAGGTCTCGAATGCGGGTCTGACTGTCTCGGTCACCAATGCGGTCGCCCGTTGCCGCCAGGTCGAGTCGTCCCCCGGAACCTTCAGGGCGAGAAAGGGGTCGTCGGAGATGTCCGACGAGAGGTATCCGTGGAGCTGGCTCATCACCCGCTCCAGGGCGGCGGCGGCTGGACTCATCCCCGCTTCGGCGGAATTCGTCTGGAGGGCCAGGGCGTCTTCGAGGTAGTCGGGGATCTTCGAGTAGCGCTCCAGGAGGTCGTCGGCCTGACCTGCGTGGGTGACAGTGTTCTGCCGTGTGTCGGAGAGAAGACGGATGTGGGGCCCGGTGAAAGGGTCTACGGAGGCGAGGAGAAACGGGGTCTCGAGTGTGTCGAGGATGCTCGTGGTCTGATGGATCAGGAGCGACCGGGTGATCCTCTGTTGGGTCGTCATCACGCTCTCGTCCAGCATCTTGGTCGCTGTCAGGATGTCTCGGAACTGCCGACTGACTTCTCCGAGCCACCCGTCGTCGAATCTGGGCAAGTCGGTGTCGTGATCGTGGATCCCACGGACGGTGGCAACCGTTGGGGCGGTTCGGTTGATCGTCTGCCAGTAACGATCGGCGAGACTTTCCAGAGTCATTGTCCCGACAGTAACCCTCGACTATCACATTCAGTGCTCGACCCCAGGTAGCGTGGTCGCATGCGATTCGTCGCACTGTTCGCACTGATCGCCCTCGTCGAGATGGCCACGTTCTTCTGGGTAGGATCACAGATTGGTTTTGGCTGGGCTCTCGGTATTGCAGTGACCACTGCCGTGATCGGCTCGTTTCTCGTGCGTCGCGCCGGGCTCTCGGTGATGTCGAGGTTCCGGCAGAAGACAGGCCAGGGTCAGATTCCAGGTCGAGAGCTCAGCGACGGCGCCGCGATCCTCGTGGCAGGAGCATTCCTCATCTCCCCAGGCTTCATCACAGACACCCTGGGATTCCTTCTGCTGATACCTGGTGTCAGGACCATTGTCTACAAACGTCTGTCGTCGCGCTACATGTCCAAGGTGACCGTGTTCACCGGATCTACGACACGATCAGGGCAGGACAACTGGGGTGACGTGATCGATGTCGACGGCGAAGTGGTGGACCGGAGGGGGGAGCTGGGCGGGGACTGATTGTGCAGGAAGCCGTATGTTGCGGCTGCCTGGACACGCTGGAGAGTCAGCGGAGAATCCTTGCTTTCTCACGGGCGAATTCCTCCTCAGTCAGGACGCCTGAGGCCAGAAGCTCGCCGAGTTGCTTCAACTGCGAGATGCGAGATTCCGCAGCAGACGGTGTGCCTTGTTGGCTCGCTGACGCGGGTTTGCCAGATTTGGTCATCTTCACCCAGAGGTCGTGACGCATTTCCCGCACCACCGGTGGTCGGATCAACATGTTCAAGCCTCCGGCGTGGCGGCGATTGCCCTGGCCACTGTGTCGATGTCGAGTGGATCGTGGACGACGAGCCGTCCGCCTGAGTCCAAGAGCGCTCTCCTGATTTCTCGGGCCCAAGTGTTCTCCCAGACGATGAGGAGACCGGTGGTGTCGGGTGCGAGGTGCGCCGCGGCTCCATTCACGTCGGCATCGCTCAGCAACCACATCACCTCGCCTTGTACAGCATCGAAACGGTCGGTGATGTGGTTGTCAGCATCAGCCAACTCGATCACGTTGAGCTCCCCATTGGCTGTCTTCTCCACCAAAACGAGGTCGAGGATCCTCACCAGATCTCTGTCGACGATGTTGGCCAGTGCATCAGCGATCGACCCGTCGAACTTCGCCGTCGAAAACTCGACGACCGCCAAATCAACCGTTCCCATCTCACTCGTAGGATTCGAGTGCATCGACGCGAACTTAGCCGGATATCGACCTCCAGGGTGTCCGGCGACAGGTTTGCCGTATTCCCGCCCGGGGTAGTGGTTCGGGGCTCGCAGCAAGGAGGTGCCGAGATGATGCACCCGATCGATGTGACCCCCATCCATGAGCAAGAACACCGGAGCCCGGACGCTCCTGACACGCCCGGTGGCTGGTGGGCGATTCTTGCGCTGGTGCTGGTGACTGCGCTGCTCGTGACCGCGGTGATCGTCCTTGGTGGCGATGCCGGTGATACTCCGGCACAACCGCAACCGACCGAAGCGCCGCTAGAGCCTGGCGCATGAGTATGCCCCAGGGCACATGAGAGTATGAGGTCTCCCGTTTGGACGAACGGGAGACCTCACGTTCTTGTTTTGAACTAGTCGTCGCCGGGGTACTGTTGGGCTCCTATTTCTTGGAACCGTTCGGCCCGACACGACCGTCCTAGTGAAGGATCCCGATCTTCGTACCGATAGCAGAACCTTCGATGACCCTCGCAGCCACAGTTGCTCCCCTAGCCGCCTACGCCCTCGTCTTCCAAACCCTTCTATACGTGTCTCTACCTGCACGTCTCAGAACCCGGGTCGCCCCCGTCGTGACAGGGCTCGTCGGTGCAGCACTCACGGTCGCAGCCGGTCTGCTCTTCGGATTCCACAACGTGGGTCTGGTGGGCGGTTCGGTGGGCACGCCTATGACGTGGGGTTTGGCGGCGGTCGTCGTGACAGCCTCGATCGGTTTGGTAATGATGAGCCGCGACGACTGGATGGGCCAGTTGGCCGACCCCAGGCTGGCGGTCCTGAGCAGTCGGGAGGCCTTCGGTCAGATCTTCGTGAGGATCCCGATTTTCACGGCCCTGATCGAAGAGGCCTTCTTCCGCGGGGTGCTTCATGCCGCCTTGATGGCCCTCTATCCCGCAGAAGTCGCCATATGGCTCGGAGCCGGTCTGTTCGGTCTCTGGCACATCGGTCCTGGCGTCGATCAGGCAAGGGCAGGCGAGAAATCTTGGACCGCCAGCACCACGCACACGTTGGTGACTGTGATCGCCATGACCGCGGCAGGCGCGTTCCTGGTCTGGCTTCGCATAGAGACCGGCTCGATCTGGGCGCCGGTCGCCATCCACGCCGGGATCAACATGACGTTGGCGATCTTCTCCCGAACCGCGGCCCGTCGATCTCTGGTTCGGGCCTAATCCGGGGCCGACAAGGTACCAATACCCGTTTAGTCTGCCCCGATGGTTGGGTACCCCCGCAGCATGCTTTTCAGATTGTTGGGGGCTATCGCGGGAGCCGCGCTTTGGTTGGGCCTCATCGTGCTGGCACTGACCAACTTCGACACGCCTGCCGGTCTGCCCGAGGAACTGCAGGCAACCTGGCCCTTCTGGCTCGTGGCGCTCTTGGTGACGGTCGGCGTGGTCGTCGCGCTCCGTCGTCTCGGGCCCGGCCCCGGATGGGGGGCCTTCGCCCTCGGTGTGATCGCTCCGTTTCTGGGACTCTTGTTGAACGCACAGACCGGCAACTCGATGTGGTTGTGGTTGGTGGTGGCGTTCA
>DASTBQ010000113.1:0-12864 GCA_035711995.1 Acidimicrobiia bacterium
GGGAAGGTAATTCCACGGACTCGAGAAGAAATTCTCGGTTTTCCAAGGCTCAGCCATGGGTCCTCCTCATCAGATCATCTACATCCTATACGATGCACGAGGTCCAACCGATGAGGGCGTTCGGTTCTCAGGGTTCGTTGCCGAAGACCTGGCGGGTGCTGCCAGCCGGCTCGGCGTTGGCCACGACCTGAGCTAGACCGTCAGTCGCTGGGTTGCCTGCCAGCGGCAAGCTGACATGCTCGTACTGGATCTCCACCGCACCTTCGAGGTCCCCGCTTTCGACAGCCTCGATGAGGGAGTAGTGGTCAGCTACGGCACGAGCCCTTATCTCGGGATGGAGACGCTGGGCCTGTGCCACGAAAACCCCACCTGCGCTCTCCAATGACTCGACGAAGGTTGCTAGACGTTTGATCGGGATGGCACGATGAAAGACGGAATGGAAGTCGTTGTTGGCTTGCACCCAGTTACCGATCTCAACATCGCCGGCGAGTTGGTCGGCCAGACTCCGGGCCTTGGCGAGTTCCTTTGGGGTGATGTTTGCGATCGCGCCCTCCAGGGCGAGACGTTCGAGAGCCCGCCTGATGTCGACGATTGCCGACATTTCCTCCCAGTCCGGTTTGCGAACCGTCCCGATCCGATGACTGTCGAGTGTGATCAGACCTTCGCTGGCCAGATCACGCATCGCCTCGCGCACAGGAGTGGTGCTGACTTCGAGCTGATTTGCGATCTCGGTCTGAACCAGCCTGGTATCACCCGGTAGATCACCACGCAGGATTGCAGACCGCAGTGTTTCCCGCACCAGATCCACCGCAGTGACTCGACGCGAATTGGAAGCAGCTACGAGGCGGACTAGTTCATTTCCAACCAAGGAAGAAACCCTTCGACGCTGACAGACGCCCGCGCAACGACGTCTTGTATTATACCGACTACCGAAGCTGCTGCCGGGGCACCCGAACGGCTTCTGGTTCTTCCGAGCTCTTGGCCGTTCTCGGACTGAGTAGGTCAGGCTCTACCTCACCCACCCATGGCTTACCGGGACCGTCGCACCAGTGTCTGCGCTGAGCAGGATGGCCTCGAGAGCCTCTACTACGCTGAGAGCTTCCGAGCCCCCTGTTTCGGGACGTGCTCCCGTCTGGATGCAGTGGACGAATTCGCCGAGCTCGTCGACCAGGGTGTCGACCGGTTCAACCGGGACCTCGGCGCGATCCGGGTCACCCCGGATCTGGCGAAACAACTTGAGACCATCCTGCTCCGCCCACAGGATTTGCTCGGTCCCGAATACCGTCACGTTGTGGACCGGCCCTGTTGCGATGAGTGTGCTCAAGGTGGCCAACGGACCCTCGGCGAGGTGGAATAGGCAGATCGTGGTGTCATCGAGGTCCATCCGATGGGTGAGCCGGGTGATCATCGCAAACACCGTTTCGATCGGACCGCCAAGGTATTGAATGGTGTCCACCATGTGCACACCAAGGGGGGTCATGCCCCCCGCCGGGAGATGCTCGGACTCCTGACGCCATTGAGGGAGGTTGGTCCGGAAGACGATCGGAATCGAGATGTTGGTCTCGATGGCCTGCAGTTGGCCTATCTCTCCCGAATCGATTGCGGTCTTCATCGCCCGGATCCCGGTCTGTCGCCGCTTGTTGTGACCGACCTGCAGGACGACGCCGGCGCTCTCAGTGGCCCGGATACACCGCTCAGCCTCTTCGACGGTGAGGGCGAGGGGCTTCTCCACGAACACGTGCTTGCCTGCCCGCGCTGCGGCTTCGACGACCTCCGAACGGACACTGTGAGGAGTGGCGATGATCACCCCGTCGATCTCCGGGTCGGACCAAATCCATGCGAGGTCCGGCGCCGACCGCGTCGCATGGCGTAGCGCGAACTCGTCGCGAGCCTTCTGATCGCGGGCGTAGACGGCGACCAGCCGGGCACGTTGAGCGGCGGCAGTTGCGAGCATCCCGCCCCACCAGCCCAGCCCGATCAACGCCAACCTGACCTGATGTTTCTCCGACATGCCAATCCTCGATCGGGGATACAAATTCGATAGTAAAGAACCCTTGACGACTGGTGGGTTGCGCGGTGTTGCGGAACCCACCCATCGCACATTCAGGCGGAAGCCGGAGGGGACCGCAACCCGCCCGGTCCGTCAGCCGACCCTGGCGATCGTCTCGACCGCCTCTGCTGAGCCCACGCCAGGAAGGCATGCGAGCACTACACCCCAGCCCGAGTTGTATTCGTCCCGTCGCTGGAGAGCTTCCTCACCTCTGGCCTCCCAGCCGTCGTGGATCAGGGTGACCTCGGTTCGGTCGCCCATCGGCAGGAAGCTGAGCTCGAGACGGGTGGTCTCGGCGATGCTCAAGCCGGGATACCAGTCGAGGACAAGACGGCGGTCCTGCTCCCATTGCAGCACGAGACCCCACTCGTGTTGATCCCCCTCACCCGTGACCTCATACATCCGGCCGCCAACAATCGGGTCGATACGCACATCGACGACTTCATCGCCTGCCACCGAGTGGGAAGCCATCGGCCACCACTCCCCGATGCGTTCGGTGAACAACTCGAACACGTCGGCCACATCGCCGGGCACGGTGATTCGCTTCACCACCGGGTCTATACGATCCTGCATCCGTTTCTCCTCTCTGTCGGCGAAGTCGGCGAAGCGCGACATCGCCTGGTCCCAGATCTGGTCCGTCCACTCCCGCAGGACGGCCAGACCTTCGGGACGGGCGGTGTAGTAGTGACGGTTCCCTTCGGCCGCGCTTTCGACCAGCCCGGCGTCTACCAGCACCTTGAGATGCTGGGACACCGCCGGTCTGCTCACAGGAAGCCGGGCGGCGATCTCACCGACCGCGTGCCTACCGGAGATGAGGATCGCGTAGATCTCCCGTCGGGTGGGCACTGCCAGGGCCTGAAGCTTTTCCGACACCATATGCCATAGCGTAAGCGTTGGCTTACCGTAAGTCAATACTTACCCTTGGCGGTGTTCGTCCGACTGCGCCGTTCCAGCATCGAGGAGAGGGAACAGCTCAAGTGGGTGCTGCTCGCGGTGAGCATGCTGGCCGCGGCATCGTGCTCTCCTTCGACACCTGGGGGGTCCCGCAGTGGATCAACGACATGGTGAATGCGCTGACCCTCGCCGGACTGTGGGTCGCCATCGCGGTGGCGATCCTCCGCTACCGTCTTTACGACATCGACCGGATCATCTCGCGGACCGTCTCCTACGCACTGTCGTGGGAGTCCTTGGTCTGGTCGTCCTCGGACTCATCGCACTGCTGGCGATGTTCCAGCCTTCCAATGATCCCCTACTCGTCGCAATCGTCACCCTGGTCGCCGCCGCCCTGTTCAACCCGGAGATTGCAACTGGTCATCGACCGTCGTATCAACAGGTCCAAATACGACGCCGAGCGGGTCGCCGAGTCGTTCACAGAAACCCTGCAGTCACAGGTCGACCCGGATGGGGTTGTCGGCGGCTGGCTGGCGGTGGTCGAAACGACGATGCAGCCTGTCGCGGTTGGGGTTTGGGTGAAGACCGAGTAATCGTTCTGGGCGGAGATACGCTCTCAGAGTGACCGAAAACAGACGCATTTTCACCCTCGGTCCAGGCGAGGGTCAGGCGATGTTCGTACTCGGTGACGTGGTCACGTTCAAGATCACCGCTGCCGAGTCTGACAACGCCTACTTCCTCACCGAGATCGCCAGTCTCCCTGGTGGTGGTCCGGCATTCCTTCACACCCACGTCCCGATGGAGACCTTCTGGATCCTCGAGGGCGAGTACGAGGTCTACGGTCAGGACGATGACGGTGAGAAGTACGTGATCGAGGCTCCACCCGGTTCCACGGTGCATATTCCCGGCAACGTGCCTCACGGGTTCAAGAACGCCGGCGACAGCAACGGCCGACTGCTGGCTCTCTACTCCCCGGTGGTCCATCAGCCCGAGTTCTTCGCAGAGATCGGCGTCCCTATGGAGTCGGCATCGGCACCGCTCCCCTTCGACCAGATGCCGACCAACCAGCGAATACTCGAGGTGCTGGCGAAGCACGAGATGCGTTTGCTCGAAGACCTGCCTGACTCTTAGAAACTTCGATTCCAAGAAGGTGACAGTCGCTGTCCTCGTCTCCCCGTAGGCTCGGGAGACGATGACGGCCAGAATCGAGATCGGCACCTGCTCGTGGACCGACCCCACCCTCACCGAAACCGAGGACTTCTACCCGAGCACGAACATGACGGCCGAAGAGCGCCTCGTCTTCTACGCAGAGCACTTCCCGATCGTCGAGGTCGACTCCACCTACTACGCACCACCGTCGGAGAAGGTGGCAGGGCTGTGGGTGGAGAGGACCCCTGACGACTTCACATTCGACGTCAAGGCGTTCCGTCTCCTCACCCAGCACCCGACCCCTCCCAAGTCGTTGTGGAAGGGAATCCGGGAGAAGCTGCCCGCAGAGCAGGCCGAGAAGAGCAACGTCTACATGCGTGACCTGCCCAGGGATCTCCAATCCGAGGCCGCTCAGGCCTTCAGAGAAGCCCTCATGCCGCTTCACTCAGCGGGCAAGCTCGGAGTGGTCCTGTTCCAGCTCCCGCCCTACGTGTACCCGACGAGGGGCTCGTTCGGCTATCTGAAGTGGGTGGCTGCAGAGCTCGAGGACTTCCAGCTCGCCGTCGAGTTCCGCAACGGACGGTGGCTCGATGAGGAGAACATGACCGACACCCTCGACTTCCTGGAACGACACTCCCTTGCTTACGTGTGCGTCGATGAACCCCAGGGGTTCAAGAGCTCGGTGCCACCTGTCACTGCAGTCACCGCACCTGTCGCCGAAGTCAGGTTCCACGGCCGTAACGCCGAGAACTGGGAGAAGAAAGGAATCACCGCGGCGGAGAGGTTCAAATACGACTACTCCCGCGACGAGCTAGCCGAATGGGTGCCCAGGATCGAGGTGCTCGCCGATAGCGCCGACTCGGTGCACGTCTTGATGAACAACTGCTATTCGGACTACGGGATCCGCTCGGCTCGTGCCCTCGGAGATCTGCTCGACATCTTCTGAGCCGCGGTAGTTTCGGGCAATGGCCTCGACCCACGACATCCGGATAGCAGCCCAACTCCATCCCCAGCATGGTGACTTCGCCGACCTGCGTGGTGCCGCCATCCAGGCCGAGGAGATGGGCTATGACATCGTCTACACCTGGGATCACTTCTATCCCCTGTACGGGGAGCCGGACGGGAGGCACTTCGAGTGCTGGACGACATTGGCCGCTCTGGCCGAGGCAACCAGTCGCGTGGAGATCGGTCCACTCGTCGCCTGCAACTCGTACCGCAATCCCCATCTCGTCGCCGACATGGCGCGAACCATCGACCACATCTCCGGGGGCCGGTTCATACTCGGTCTGGGCTCAGGTTGGTTCCGTCGCGACTACGAGGAGTACGGATACGAGTTCGGGACCGTCGTCAGCCGTCTCCGCGACCTCGAGCGCAACCTCCCGAAGATCGAACATCGTCTCGGTCAGCTGAATCCCCCTCCGATGCGGGAGATGCCGATCCTGATCGCCGGGACCGGGGAGCAGATCACGACCCGTCTGGTGGCCCGGCACGCCGACTCGTGGCACGCCAGATTCCCCGATCACCCAGACGACGTCATCCCCGCACTCGAGGCTCTCGCCCGCTGGTGTGAACTGGAGGCACGCGATCCCGACGAGATCGAGAAGGGTCTGGGTCTCGAGCCGGACGACCTCGATCGTTTCCTCGTCGAGGACGTGGACAAATACGTCGAGCTTGGCTTCACCCAGTTCACCCTGGGATTCAACGGCCCTGGATGGGACGTCTCCGGTGGGGCGGGTTGGCTGGAGTGGCGGGACGACAGAAGCAGATGAGCTGGCCGTTTCTCGGGCCTGAGTCCATCCAGTCAGGGTCAGGCTGCGTCTGGCGACTCGGCTTCTGAGAGGACCAGGAGCTGCTCCAGATCGGCTTTGACCGATTCAACAAACATCATGCGATCGCGTTGATTCCGCCAGTCAGAGACGATCTCATCCATCTCGGTGCGGTGCTCCGCGACATCGTGGAAACGCCGGATGTAGTCGACCCGGGCCAGACGGATCGCCAGTTCAACAGCGACCACCTGATGGAGAAAGGCCAGCTGTTTGTCGCTCAGCTTGGATGCGATGTGAGGGCCTTCATTTAGATCTAGTTCGAATATCGCCATTTCATTTCCCCCTTTGCCTGAAGAGAGTTCGGGGGCGAGCGAGATACGCGCCGCCTGCTGGTGACACTCGGAGTACATTCGGCGAGCCGACATGAGCTTCATCACCCGTGGATTCAAACGACGCGACCAGGAGGGCGCTCCCCCGGGCAGAGTGCCTCCGGGCCAATACGTAACCACTGACTTTCCGGTGCTCACCGCAGGACCGACGCCCCGGATAGGCCTCGATCAGTGGCGTTTTTCGGTGACCGACACCGCCGGAGAGACCGAAAGTTGGAGTTGGGACGAGTTCCGGGCGCTCCCGGCAGAGACGTTCACCGTCGACATCCACTGCGTTACCAAGTGGTCGAAGTTGGATACCACCTGGACCGGAGTCTCCGTCGACACACTCCTCGACGAGATTGGCGCCACGGGAAGTCACGCGATGGCCAGCTCCGACGGTGGTTACACGACGAACGTCCCTGTCGCCGACCTGACGGGCGGCAAGGCGTGGGTCGTCTACGAATACGACGGGGCACCCCTTGCCGCGGAGCATGGAGGACCGGCGCGTCTGCTGGTCCCCCATCTCTACTTCTGGAAGAGCGCCAAATGGGTAGAGCGTCTGACCCTCATGGAAGGTGATCGACCCGGATTCTGGGAGTCCTACGGCTATCACATCTACGGAGACCCGTGGAAGGAACAGCGCTACGCGGGCGACTGACCTGGCTGATCGCCGAGGTAGTCGACGTCTACGACGAGACGCCACGGGCGAAGAGCATCGTGTTGCGCTGCCCGGAGTGGCCGGGGCATCTGCCCGGCCAGCATGTCGACATCCGTCTCACCGCCGAAGACGGATACCAGGCGCAACGCAGCTACTCCATCGCCACACCCGAGGACCATGAGGACATCACCCTCACCGTGGAGCTCGTCACCAACGGCGAAGTTTCCCAATTCCTCCTCGAGGATCTCCGCCCCGATGACCGAATCGAGATCAGAGGCCCGATCGGCGGCTACTTCGTGTGGGAGCCAAGCCATGGCGGGCCGCTCCAGCTCATAGGCGGTGGGAGTGGGGTCGTACCTCTGATGGCGATGTTGCGAGCCGGGGCAGGTTCGGAGGTCTCGATCAGGTATCTGGGCTCCGCACGCACCTTCGAAGACATCCTCTATCGAGAGGAATTGGAGCAGATCGCCTCGAGCGAACTCATCGAGATAACTCACACCCTGACCCGGTCGAGCCCACCCGGGTGGGCCGGGCCTACCCGCAGAGTCGACCGGAAGATGATCGAGCAACTGGTCTGGCCGGCTGGAGACCTTCCTACCTGCTTCATCTGCGGACCTACGGGATTCGTCGAGACGGTGGCCGAGCACTTGGTCGATCTCGGGCATGCAACGGAACGTGTCAAGACCGAGCGATTCGGACCTTCGGGAGGTTGAGATGACGTCAGACGAGCACCTGGACGGCAATGCGATAGCCGGTGATCTGCGTGAGCTCTTCGGGGTCGAGATGACCACACAATCCGGGAGCTGTGCTGGATGCGGCGTGGTTAGCGTGCTCGCCGCGGTTCGCGTCTATCGCAGTGGTCCGGGGACGGTGATCCGTTGTCCCAACTGTGAAAAGGTGCTGATGGTCCTGGTCAACAGACCGGGGTCGATTCGTGTCGGCATCGAAATGTTGCATTGGCTGGAGGTGGCCGAGAACTGACACACCTGGCGACTCGAGATCGGCCAGAATCTCCTGGCCATTCGGGTCTACGGCGCCGACGCCGTCTGAGCTTCGGCGATCAATTGCTCCCAGGTGCATTGCTCGGGGTTCTTGTCCTCTCTGAAGCCCTGGAACGAAGGTGCCCGCAAACGTCCGGCCTCGGTGAGTTGACGGTGCTCGACACGAGCCACCAGAGAGGGTTCAACCCAATGAACCCGGCGCAACTCGGCGCGGGAGCGAATCAGATCGCTCTGCAATGGCGCCTCCGTCTCGTCGAGGGCCTGCATCCGCTCCATGGTGTCGGCTAGCGAACGGGCATCGAAACCAGTGCCGACGTTCCCGACGTATCGGAGCTCTGAGCCGTCGTACACCGCCATCACCAGCGAGCCCAGCGTCCCGGTGCGTCTTCCCTCCCCCTCGGACCAACCCACGATGATCACGTCGGCGTCGAACTTCACCTTGACTTTGAGCCAGTCCCGCGAGCGCGCCCCCGGCGTGTAAGTCGACGACGCCCGTTTCGCCATCACACCCTCGAGACCCGTCTTGGCCGCGGCGTCGTAGAGAGCGACACCGGCCTCGATGGTGACCGGGGAGAGCTGGATCTGCTCTGAAGGGACTATCAGTTCCTCGAGAATCCGTCGTCTCTCGTCGAGGCGTTTCTCGGTGAGATCTGTCCTGTCGACGAAGAGCACGTCGAAGACCATGTACACCACGGGGATCGTCTCCATCTTTTGTTCGATCTGTCTTCCGTCGCGCAGATGCATTCGTTGCTGCAGTCTTTGGAAGGAGGGCACTCCTTCTTCGAAAGCCACTATCTCTCCGTCGAGGATTGCGTCGAGAGCGACCACCCGGTCGTTGAGCTTCGCCAGTTCCGGATATGCCACCGTGACATCTTTTCCGTTGCGGGTGATCAGTCGGGTGGCGTCGCTGCAGATGGCAAGGGCTCGAATCCCATCCCACTTCGGCTCGAACAGCCAGTCCGGGTCATCGAACGCCTCGCCAGTGAGTGTCGCCAGCATCGGATCGGTGGCGGGCGGGTCGTCGCCTGGGGGACGTTCATCAGCGGACAGCAGAGCCAGCCACTGGTCCTTGCCCTTCTCGGTGCCGGTCCAGACCAGATGCCAAACACCTTGGAGTCGACGCCCGTGGAGCCGGAAGGTGATCCGGTCGTCGCTCCGCCCCTGCATCTCATACGTGCCCTCGTCGAAGATGCGGACTTCTCCTCCTCCATACGCCTCCTTTGGGATGGTTCCTGAGAAGCTGGCGTAGCCCATCGGGTGATCCTCTGTGCGGATCGCGAGATGCCGGTCACCGCGACGACGGGGCAGACCCTTCGGCACCGCCCACGAGACCAGGACGGGTGTCTGCCCGTTGAGCATCTCCAGCCTGACGTCGTGATGTAGGGCTGTGGCGTGGTGCTGCTGAATCACGAAACTGTCGCCGGTGGGTGCGATGAGTGGGTTTACGTCCTCGACGTGATGCTCGGCCCGCGGTTCTGCGGTCACGTCGAAGTTCCGCTTCTCGTTGTAGTTCGATTCGCTCAAGTGCCACGAGCCTACGGAAACATGCATCCTCATTCGCCCCGTTTACTCTCCCCCGGTGCCCACGCCCACTGGAGGAACCGGAACCAGTTGGAGCGATGTCATGCGGGCGCGAGCCCGCGCCGCTGCGACCTCCTTCGCCCAGCCGCAGCTGCGTCGGCTCGAGCTCTCCTGGTTCGGCTTCAACCTCGCCGAATACGCGGTCACCGTTGCGCTGGGCGTCTATGCGTTTGAACAGGGGGGACCGGCGGCCGTCGGTCTGATAACTCTGGTGCGCACCCTGCCGGCGGTCCTCTCGGCGCCGCTCTTCTCGGTTCTCACCGATCGTTTGAGCCGGCGGACGATCCTGGTCATCGGTTACTGGGGTCGATCCGTGGCCACCGGGATCATTGCCCTTGCGCTTGCCAGCGACGCTCCCGCACTCGTGATCTACATGCTTGCCCCGGTCGATGTGATTCTCGCCTCGTCCATCTTCCCGGCGTCCGCTGCCCTCATCCCCGATCTTTCGCGCCGACCCGAGGAATTGAGCTCAGCAAACGCAGCGTTCTCGACGATGGAGAGCGCCGGGGCACTCCTAGGCCCGCTGGTCGCGGCGTTACTGATCGCCACCCGCAACCTACTGACCGTGTTCGTGGTAGCAGCAGTGATCTATGCGGTGGCCGCCGTTGCCACCAGGACACTCTCCTCGGATCGCACCATCAAGTCGCTACGTGGACTCAACTTGATCTCCGAACTGAGGTCGGGGTTTGCCACGCTCGGGGGACATTGGGACGCCAGGTCCGTGGTAGCCATGTGGACTCTGGAGTCGATGCTCGTAGGTGTCGTCGACGTCTTCGTGGTGGTCGTCGCCCTCGACCTCCTCGGCTGGGGTGACCCCGGGGTGGGTCTCCTCGCTGCCGCGGTTGGCGTTGGCGGTGTCCTGGGAGCGCTTCTGTCGGCGGCATCCGCCCGGAACCGCGCGTATGGACGGGGCATGGTCCTTGCGCTTGCGCTTTTCGGGCTTGGGCTGTCCGGGGCCGCCATGCCGGTGGTCGCCGTGGTGATGGCGAGCCTGGCCCTGGTGGGGTATGCGCAAAGTCTGACCGACGTCGCCGGCCAGACACTCCTGCAGCGCACCACACCATCCGACGCGTTGGGCAGAGTCCTGGGTCTCTTCGAGGGGTTGTACTGGGCGGCCGTGGGTATCGGCGCGATCAGCGCCTCGATCGTCATCGAATGGATCGGACCTGTTCCGGCTCTGCTGGTGTTCACATTCGCGGCCGTCCTGATCGCTCTGATCTTCTCGAAACCGCTACGACGGATCGACGCCGAAGCCGGCGTGGCTCTCGACAAGGTGATTTGGTTCGTCAATTGCACACTGTTCACCGCGCTGCCCATTCCGACCGTCGAATATCTCGCAAACCACGCCCGGGAGAACGAATATGCGGCCGGCGCGGTGGTGATCCGACAGGGGGATGTCGGCGACGACTTCCACGTGATAGTCGAAGGCGAAGTCGACGTAGTGATCGATGGTGACCACGTCACAGTGCTTGGCCCGGGTGACTACTTCGGGGAGATCGCAATCCTCTACGACACCCCACGCACGGCAACGGTGCAGGCCCGATCCGATCTGGTCACTTTGAGTGTCGACGCAGTGAGCTTCGTGGCGGTCGTCACCGGATACATGGGCTCGTCCAAGATGGTGACCTTGATGGCAGAGGCCCGTCTCGCCGAGAACCGGGACCGGAAGCCGACGACCTGACCTGAGCCCCGGGGTTTACGTTCAAGTGGTCGGGGTATGTGGGGGCGTTCATGAGCACCCTCCTCTCAATACTTCTCCTTTGGTTCGGTCTGGCCGAGCCGGCTGTTGTCGTCAACGAGCTCGAGGCCGGGATCGAATCTGTCGCCTTCGAGCACATCGCCGACCCTGTTGAGCGCTGGCGGCCTCTGCTCGAACAGCACTTCCCCGCCGAAGAGGTGGAAACGGCCCTCTGCATCATTCGTCACGAGTCCGGTGGTGACCCTGCAGCCGACAACCCGCGGTCGTCCGCCACCGGTCTGTTCCAGATCCTCGCCGGTCCGTGGGGTGATCACTACGGGGTGACCGAAGACCATTTCCGCGACGCAGAACTGAACGTCAGACTCGCACGAGACATCTGGGACCAATCCGGCTGGGTGGCGTGGACGACGAATCGCCTCTGCGACTGACCAGCAGTGTCCGTCGGGGCAGCTAACTTTTCCGATCGATGACACAGACCTCTACCCACCGATGGAGCACTGGTGCCACGATTCTCGGGATCGTGGGGATCGTCGCCTACGCCCTGACGGGGTTTCTCTTCGTCTCCAGCGGTCTAGTCGTCCCCGCGCCCTGGCTGTTTGTCCTGTGGGCGGCGTGGATAGTGGGTATCTACCTGGTGATCCGGCTGTTCGTCACTCGACGAGCGCTGACACTCCTGGCTGCCGTCGCTGCCGTAGCCTTCTGGTGGGTCTTCATCACCCTCGGTGAGTCGATCCTCGACTGGACCGCCTGAGTCAGCCGGCCACACGAAGCAGAGAACCCCCATCGACTTCGACGATGTCGATCGTGTTGGCACCGTCGACCAGCAGATCTGGCGGGATCATCGCCAAGAACGACGTGGTCCCCTCGTCGACGAAGGTGCGGGTGACCGCTCCGACTTCGCCGTTGACCACCACCGCAAGCACCTCGTCGCCATCGGCTGATCCCCCGAACACCCAACCACCCACACGCGCCGGGACGACTTCGTCGCCCGTGTCGACGTCCTCGTAGAGATCTGATTCCCTGAGTCTCACTCGAAGATCGGAAGACTCCAGACTCGACGTATCGACATCGATACCGAGGATGTCAGGGCTGCCCGGGGGCAGCAACGCCCATGGATCGCCATCCGGGAACCAACGCTCGATGCGACGGGCCACTTCAAGCTTCTCGGCACCGTCCACACCGTAGGTCACCGCGCCTTCTGGTCCCGTTGTCGTGGTCGAGTCTCGGGAAGGGGTCGGACCCAACAACGAAACACCCTCGACGTCATCGGGAAGGTCGGCGCCGATCACATCCGCAATCGTCGGCAGGATGTCGATGGTGAGGGCACGTCGATCATCGATGACTCCTCCGTCGCCATTCGGGTACTTGATGAAGAGGGGCACTGAAGCGATCTCGCCGACCGTCTCGGGGGTGATGGCGCGTTGATGGTCGACGCCAGGGACTATCGCGATGCCGTGGTCGGCCGTCACTACCACCATCGCATCGTCGTAGATGCCTCGATCTTCGAGTGTGGCGATGACTTCGCCGACCACGTGGTCGGCGTATCCCACCTGGAGGAGATGACGTTGCATCGCCTGGGCCACCAGGAAGTCGTCGTCTATCCATCCCCCGCCGAAGCTCGCTGGATTCGAGCTCACTATGAACGGATAGCTCCTGCCGTCGGGGAGGAACTGCCAGGGATGATGGGGCACGATCGCG
>DASTBQ010000114.1:0-49970 GCA_035711995.1 Acidimicrobiia bacterium
GGCGCAACGACTGAGAGACTCCGGACATACGGAGATACCACTCGACGATTCGACCGCCGTCACCGTTCCAGGCTGCATCGACGGCTTCGAGACCCTGATCGGTGAGCTGGGCCGGCTCGATCTGAGCGATGTGCTCTCACCCGCGATAGCCCTGGCGACAGAAGGCTTCGAGGTTTCTAGTGAGCAGGCGAGCGCCTTCACCCGTCATGCCTCGGTATATGCCGAGAACCCGGCAGTGTCGTCTTTCTATCCGGCAGGACGGCCTGTGAGTCGTGGCGACGTGGTCATCAGAACCGACCTGGCACGGGTCCTCGAGGACGTAGCTTCGGGTGGAAGGGCCGCATTCTACGAGGGCACACCCGGCGACGATATGGTCGAAGCCCTCAACGGAATCGTCAGCCGTGATGATCTGACGGTCCGTCAGGCAGAGTGGGTAGACCCCATCTCGATCGAGGTGGCCGGTCTGATCGCCTGGACCATCCCGCCAAACTCTCAGGGCTACCTGGGACCTGCGGCCCTGGCCGTCTTCGAGATGCTCGACCCTCCGGATGACCCCACCAACCCCCTGTGGAGCCATCTTCTGATCGAGTCGTATCGCTGTCTCGCCTGGGAGCGCAACGACCTGGTGTCTGATCCACAGACCCTCGCTCTGCCTGTCGATCTACTCCTCGACCCGGCGCGTCTCGAGCGCGCGGCGAGCACCGTTCAAAGTGACACGGCCGGTGTCTGGCCGGATCGGATAGGTTCGACCGCCAGCACTGCCTATCTCTGCGCCGTCGACCAAGACGGTATGGCCGTCTCGATCATCCAATCGAACTACCGAGGAACCGGGTCTCCTTTTGGAGCCGCCCGTTCCGGCTTTCTCCTCCAGGACCGGGGTCTCGGCTTCAACCTGATGCCCGGGCATCCGAACGAATTGGCGCCGGGAAGGAGACCGCTTCATACGTTGTCGCCAACACTCTGGACCGACCGGGAGGGACCTCGATGGGTCCTGGGAACACGGGGCGGCTCGGTGCAGCCTCAGCTGATCGCACAGGTTGCCGCTCGAGTCATCCTCGGCGAGTCCGCGCTCGACGAAGCCCAACAGGCATCGCGGTGGACGGTTGCCGAATTCGGTCCGGGCAGCGTCCCCCAGCTGCAGCTCGAGCCGGGATTCCCGGAAGCCGTCACCGAAGATTTGCGTCAGCGTGGCCACGAGCTCTCGCTGCTCCCTGAGCTCCAACCCGGTTGGGGCCCGATGTCGATCATCGGACTGGACGGGACCGATCGGCGGACCGCCCCCGATCCGAGGGTGGACACCACGGCGGCCCTGGTCTTCTAGCAACCAACTCGAGCCGATATGAGGCACTCACAACTCCAGGTCCGCAAAAGTGGCTAAGACTGCAGCTCGGAGATGACCTGGCGGAGAGCGTCGCTGTCCTGCATCAGGACAGACCCGAGGCTGTAGAAACCGACTCGCTGCACCCGGTCGCCGTACCGATCCTTGATCGCCTGCGCGAGGGAATCGATCGGCGCCACCACACCGACCTCGGCGAGGGCGTCGTCGGGAACGGCATCGGCCATCTTGTCCCATTCCCCCCGCTTCGACATCGCCGTGAGTTCAGGTCCCCAGTCCCAGCCGCTCGCCTCGAGCACTGACCGGTAGGACGGGGTAGAGGCGTAAAAGGAGACCTGCTGGCGGACCGCCGCCTTGGACTGCTCGATCTCCTCATCGTCGTTTCCGGTCATGATGAAAACGGTGGTGACACGTTCCACGTCATCCAACGACCGTCCCGCCTCGGTGGCCGCTCTCTCCATGTTGGGCAGAACCACATCGTCGAGGTAGGCAACGGTGTGGAAAGGATGGACGTGGAAGCCATCACAAGTCTCACCGGCGAGAGCACTCAGATATGGCCCGACACCTGCGATGTAGACAGGGACGTCGGGATGGGGGATGGGTCCCGGGTTGAAGAACGGGGTCATCAGGGAGAGGCTGTAGAACTGGCCCTCGTAGCGAAGAGGCGTTCCGTTCTGCCAGCTTTCCCAAACCGCCCTCATCGCCGCGATGTACTCCCGGAGCTGGGGTGCGGGCTTACCAACCCACATCGAGGCGAAACGTCTGACGACGTGCGCTCTCACCTGAGTCCCCAGGCCGAGCAGAAACCGGCCGTCGGTCTGTCGGGCAAGGTCCCAGGCCGTCATCGCCATGACCGCAGGCGATCTGGGGAACGCGACTGCAATCGCCGTACCGAACTCGAGTCCGGGAGCGGCCACGGCCGCATGCGTTATCGGGAAGAACGGGTCGTACTGGGTCTCCGCGGTGAAGAAGCCGTCATAACCGAGAGACGCGGCCTCTCCGGCTGCGACACCCGCATTCTCCGGGGGGGCTGGTGGGTAGTAGTAGTCGACCTTCATGCCGGTCAGGCTAGAGAGAGGCTCTCGAGCCTGTAGCCTTCAGCCAAATGAAGCGGATCGCCAAGATCGTCGGTGTTGTGGGCGGCGCGGTCGCCTTGATCTGGGCGATGCGAGACCGTTTCATCTGGGTGGCCACCTCGCGTGAACCCGAACCACCGTCGTTCCGCTCGGCATCGAGTCCAGGTTCGAGTCCCCCGGTCGACTCGATAGAGGGAATCGGCCCGGTCTTCGCCCAGCGTCTCACAAATGCCGGGATCGCCGATGTGGAAACACTGGCGACGTCGAGCCCGGACCGGGTGGCCGAGGCGGCGAGCGTCAGTGCCGCACGAGCGCGATCCTGGATCGAGCTCGCCTCCAACCAAGGCTGATATGCCGTATATGCACCCGCCCGAGGAACTCGGGGACTTGTTGCCTGGCGAGCCTTCGTATCGCGTAGACCAACTTCGGGACTGGCTGTATCGCACTCCTGTCCTCGATGCGCAGGACATGACCAATCTTCCGAGAGCTGCCCGCGAATCGATCGGGGACCGCCTCTGGCCGTTCACCGTCGAAATCGAACAGAGCGCCGACGGGTCGACGACGCGGAAGTGGCTGTTCCGAGCTCTGGACGGGGCAGCGATAGAAGCAGTGCTCATGGGATACCCGAAGAGGGCGACTCTGTGCATCTCGAGCCAGGCCGGTTGTGCCCTCGCCTGCACGTTCTGTGCCACAGGGCAATTCGGTTTCGAACGTCATCTCCAACCGGGAGAGATAGTGGCCCAAGTCGCCTACGCCCAAGCATTCCTCCGTCAGGTAGGGATGCCGGGGGTCCCCGACCATCTGACCAATATCGTCTTCATGGGAATGGGCGAGCCTCTGGCGAATTACGAACGAGTCCGTGAGGCGCTGCGCCGGATGATCGAGGTCATGGGCATCTCGGCTCGGTCTATCACCGTGTCGACGGTCGGAGTGGTGCCCGGGATCAAACGTCTGGCAGAAGAGCCATGGCCGGTGAACCTGGCAGTCAGTCTCCATGCTGCGGATGACGAATTGCGCACATCATTGGTCCCGATCAACAAGAGGTACCCGATTGCAGAACTGGAGGCGGCGGCACTCGAGTACTTCGAGAAGAAGGGCAGACGACTGTCCATCGAGTGGACGATGATGGACGGGGTCAACGACGCCCTGGACCAGGCCGACAGGCTGTCGGCGATCGCTCGAAGACTGCGGGCTCACGTCAACCTGATCGCACTCAACCCGACTCCGCTCAGCACCGAGCGCGCTTCGTCACAACTACACATCGAGGAGTTCGCGGCAGCCCTCCGACAGCGACGGGTCAATGTGACAGTGAGAGATACCAGAGGGCGGGACATCGACGCCGCCTGCGGGCAGCTCAGAGTTTTGTCTGGTAATTCGCGAACTCGTAGGTAGGCTCATTCCGCGGAGCGAGTCAGGGGCTGAAGGAGTTGGACCTTCACATGCCCAAATTCAGACGTTCTCGCGCCCTCACGGTCGGCTCAGCGCTGGTGCTGCTCGTGGCTGCTTTCTCCCTCGACTACACGGTGAAGTCGGGCGACACACTTGGCCGAATCGCCCGTGATCACGATGTTTCCGTCGCTGAAATCGCCGCTGCAAACGGCATCGACAACCCAAACCTGATCTACCCGGGACAAACTCTGAAGATCCCCGGGAAAGATCAGACCCACACAGTCGCCTTCGGTGAGACATTGGGGAAGATCGCTCGCAAATACGGATCCTCGGTGTCGATCCTCGTCGACGCCAACTCGATCTCGAACCAGAACCTGATCCGGATCGGTCAGAAGATCATCATCCCGTCGGGCGGCAGTTCCGGTGCTAGCGGCGGATCAGGCAAGAGTTCCGGTGGGGGGAGCAGTTCGAGCAGCGGCTCGACCAACGGCGACTACGACATATCGGATCGTCACGGGCAAAAACACATCGTCAAACGTGGTGAGAGTCTTTCCCAGATTGCCTCGCAGTATTCAGGTGTCTCTGTGGACGATCTGGTGCGGGCCAACGGAATCGTCAACGGTGTCATCTATTACGACCAGGCCCTCTATCTGGAAGGCCCGGGCTTCGTGTCGTCTGGCGGCACCAAGGAGACCACCTACAAGGTGAAGAACGGCGACCGTCTCGTCGACATCGCCCATGCCCACGGTGTGTCGATAAAGACTCTCACCTCCGCGAACGGCATCCGCAACGCCAACCTCATCCGGGCCGGTCAGGTGCTCACCGTCCCGGCAGGCAGCGCATGGGTTTGCCCTGTTCAGAACGCCAGGTTCAAGAACGACTGGGGATTCCCGAGGGCGGGCGGTACCAGGTATCACGAAGGCAACGATCTGTTCGCGTCCCGTGGGACGCCGGTCCTCGCTCCTGTGACAGGAACGGTGAAGTACAGGACCGGCAGCATCGGTGGTCATCAATTCACACTCACCGGTGTCGACGGAATCACCTACATCGGTACGCATATGAACGCCTTCGGTAAGAGCGGCAACGTGAATGCGGGCGACGTGATCGGTTACGTCGGCAACACCGGCAATGCATCAGGGTCGAGCCCACACCTCCACTTCGGGATGTATTACAAGGGCACCCCGGTCAACCCTTACCCGTCGCTGCACGCTCACGGCTGCACGTAACGGTCAGGGTCGGGCCACATCGAACCGGGCTCGAGTGTCGATGTAAGTGGCGCCGGCCATCCGGCCGACTGCACGCAAGGCGTCATTGTCTATACGTGTCCCGTCGAGCACGCCCTCCTCGACGTGAATCGCCACCACGTCGCCCAATATGAGCTTGCTCGTCTCCCCGAGGGCGATCACCTGACGCACGTTGCATTCCAAATTCGCCGGTGACTCGGCAACGAGGGGCGCGTCGACCTTCACACCCGGCACTGCTGTGAGACCGGCGATGTCGAACTCGTCGTCATCGGCGGTGAACGACCCGGAGGTGACCGACATTGCTTCTACGACGTCCTCGGAGACGATGTTTACGGTGAACACACCTGATTCCTCGGCGAGGGTCGCAGAGTCCTTTGGTCTGTCACTGTGAACACCTGCAGAGAAGAGCACAACAGGTGGGTTCGAGGACACGACGTTGAAGAACGAGAACGGTGCCAGGTTGTTCGAACCATCGGATCGTCTGGTACCGATCCAGCCGATCGGACGGGGGACCACCAGACCGGTGAGAAGCTTGTATCCCTCGTTCGCCTCCTCCATCCCGAGGTCGAACACCACCTTGCTCACTCCATGTGCTCCCAGAGTTGGTCGAGCCTGATAGCGCCGGCCTCGAGCATTCGACGGTGGAAGTCCTTGACGTCGAACCCCGGTTTGGCGCGGGCTCTATCCCTCATTGCCAGGATCTCCCTCTCACCCACCTTGTAGGAGATCGCCTGGGCAACCCACCCCAGGTATCGCTTGACTTCGGATTCGGCGACATCCGGAGCCTGGAGAGCGATCTGGTGCATGTAGTCGACCGCGCGCTCGTAGCTCCAGGGATCTCCGGCGTGGAGGGGGGCGTGTTCGGGGATGGACAGACTCAGCTGGCACCCGATGTCGACGATGACGCGGGTGGCCCTCATCAACTGGCTGGCCTGCAGTCCGAAGCGGTACTCGGGCTTTTCGAAGAAGCCGAGCTCGTCCATCAACCGCTCCGCATAGAGCGCCCAGCCCTCACCGGCGCCCGAGTACCAGATAGCCATCCTGTGGAAACGGGCCAGCTCGTCCCGCTTGATCACGGCCGTCGCCACCTGGAGATGATGCCCGGGAAACCCTTCGTGATACGCCGTGGACACTTCCTGCCAATAGGGAAGCGCCTGACGTTCACCTGGGGCGTACCAGATCGACCCGGGACGGCTGAGGTCTTCGGACGGCCCGACGTACCACGCTCCGAGTGCGCCACCAGGAGGTGCGATGTTGACGGTGACCACCTTCAGTTCGTCCGGGACGTCGAAGTGCTTGCCGGCGAGTTGTGAGATGGCTTGGTCCTGGATGGCGGACACGAAGTCGACGAAATCCTGCCGTGTGGCGGCAGCACGGTCGGGGTCGCTCTCGAGGAGTTGGATCACCTCGAGAGTCGACAGGTCGGGGTCGATTTCCGAGCTGGTGGATTCCATCTCAGATCTGATCCGATGCACTTCATCCCAAGCCCAGTCGTATGTCGCCTCCAGGTCGAGCGTCATCCCGAGGAACTCGTCTACACCTCGTTCGTAATCCTCACGCCCAACCGGGTCTTCGGGACGAGCCGTTGGCAAGTAGATGTCCCGTAGCCACCCCGCGAAATCGGCGTATGCGGCACGAACCGACTCGACGGCATTGGAGATGGATTGGGCTTCGCCACCTGCCACAGCCGCCGCCTTGGGGAAGGCGAGGAATCTCGACTCGGGGGAGGCAGCCGCGTCGGCCTGTTCAGCGGCGGACTCAACCTGACGTCGAGCAACCGTCCTGTCAGCGTCGATCCCGGCTTGGAGACTCTGCCGATATCCATCGAGCATCCCGGGGAGACCCTGAAGTCTGGTCCTGATCGTCTCCCAGTCTTCCCCTGTCTCCCGTGCCATCACATCGAAGACGTCACGCATCACCTGGAGCGGCGAGTACGAATGGTTGAGATCGCGTTGCCACTCTCCCGCCTCGTACTTGGCGATCTCCTCGTCGAGCCAGCCCACCTGGACTCTTGCCGCAAATGAGTCACGAGGGTCGGGATCACCCAGAAACGGACTGAGCTCGTTACGGGTGGCGCGATAGAGGTCTGCCCGCCGGGCATACCCGTCGGGTGAATAGTCGGTGCTCAACTCGTCGCGGCCGCTGATCCCATGGGTGGTGGCCGAAATCGGGTCAGCATCTGCCCATTGCTCGGTGAAGCTGTCCGAGATCTCGAATGGTGTCCTCATCGCAGGGCAGGCTAGACCTCCCTGGCCTGTGTCAGGGTTGCGATACCCTCGCCGCTGTGAGCGACCTGATCGCAGTCCGCCCCGACGAAGGTTTCGACGTCGACTCGCTGGTGGCGTGGCTGCGAACAGCCCCCGATCTGCCCGGGGGCACACCGCATGTCGCTCAGTTCGGCGGGGGCAAGGCCAATCTGACGTACCTGCTCACCTTCCCCGGTGGTGCCGAATTGGTGCTCCGCCGTCCGCCCCGGGGTCCTGTCGCCCCTGGCTCCCACGACATGGGACGAGAGTTCCGAGTGTTGTCCCGACTCTGGAAATCGTTCGACAAAGCGCCCCGAGCGGTCGCCTATTGCCGGGACGAGACCGTCATCGGCTCGGAGTTCGTGTTGATGGAGCGGAGGGACGGTGTGGTAGTCCGTGGCGTGATTCCCGAGATCTTCGGAGGGGGAGAAGACCCGCGGCAGAACCGGTTGCTGTCCGAAGTGGTGATCGACACGCTCGCCGAGTTCCACTCTGTCGACCCGGGGTCTTGCGATCTCGACGATCTCGGTCGTCCCGAAGGCTTCCTGCTTCGACAGGTCGAGGGCTGGTCAGATCGGTGGGAGAAGGCAAAGCACGAGGAGAACGAACTGGCAAACGAGGTTGGGAGCTGGCTTCGCGCCGCGTTGCCCCCTGAAGGGCGTATCGCCCTCCTCCACAACGATTGGCGGCTCGACAACATGGCGGTCGCGTCCGACGACCCTGGCAGCTGCGTGGCGGTCTACGACTGGGACATGACGACGAGAGGCGACCCTCTCGCCGATTTGGGGACCCTCATGGGTTCGTGGTTCGACCCGGGTGAGGCTCCGGGTGAGCTGAGCATGATGCCCACCCAGAGCCAGGGTTGGATGAGCCGACGTGATGCCGTCTCCCGCTACATGAGGCTCACCGGGGCCGATCGAACTCATATCGACTGGTATCTGGTGTTTGGTGCGTGGAAGTTGGCAGTGATATTGCAACAGATCTATATCCGTTGGCTCAGGGGCCAGACACAGGACGATCGTTTCGCGTCGTTGGACGAAGGCGCCCGACATCTGTTCCGTCTCGCCGGGGAACGGAGACCGTGACGACAGTCTGATCGTGTACTACTCACGTTATGAGTGAGTACTCACTCAGTGTATGATCGCCCGGGTGAGTACCAAACAGCGCGCCCAACCGCTATCACCGGAGGCCCGGCGACAGACAATCGTCGATGCGGTGATCCCCCTCTTGCTGCAAGATGGGCCAAAGGTGACCACAGCGCAGATCGCGGCGGCGGCCGGGATCGCCGAGGGCACCATCTTTCGTGTGTTCCCCGACAAGGCGACGTTGCTCTTCGAGGCAGTCAGAGCATCTTTCGACCCCGCTCCCGAGCTGGACATGCTGGCCCGCATCGAGAAGGCGTTGCCTTTTGGCATCAAGCTGCGCGAGGCGGCGGCGATCCTCGTGAAGCGGGGCGAGCGTGTCCACGCTCTCGCAGCAACGCTCCGTTCGATAGAGCCTCCACCGGGGCTCAGTCTCCATGACGCCCACAAGACAATCGTCGAGGCCAACAGTCTCCTCTTCTCCGCGATCGCACGGTTGTTCCAGGAAGAATCCTCGAAGTTGGCGGTGGAGCCAGCAAAGGCCGCCGCTGCCCTTCGCGGTCTCCTGTTCGCGGTGAGCTTCCCGTTGAACGACCCCGACGAGATGATCACCGCCGACGAGGCGGTGGACATCCTCCTCGACGGCGTGCTGGCGGAGGGGCGGGTCTGATGCTCTGGAATCTCCTCAAGGCCCACCTCGCCCCTTACAAGTACGAGCTTTACATGGTCATCGGTCTCCAGTTGGTGGCAACCATCGCCGCCCTGTTCCTTCCCAGTCTCAACGCCGACATCATCGACCACGGCATCGTGCGTGGTGACACCGGATACATCCTGCAAACCGGTCTGGTGATGCTTGGTGTATCCCTGATCCAGATCACAGCAATGGCGGTAGCGGTCTACTACGGAGCTAGAGCCGCGATGGGCATGGGCCGTGACCTACGCGCGGCGATCTTCGCCAGGGTGGGTGATTTCTCCAGTGAGGAGATGGCTTCGTTCGGGGCCCCCTCACTGATCACCAGGACCACGAACGACGTCCAGCAGGTGCAGATGCTGGCTGCCACCGGCCTGACGCTGCTGGTGATGGCTCCGATCATGATGATCGGCGGCATCGTCATGGCCCTCCGCGAAGACGTCGGCCTGTCATGGCTTGTTGTGGTCGCGGTGCCAGTTCTCGCCGGGGCGATCGGATTCATCGCCAGCAGACTGATCCCATCGTTCCGCAAGATGCAGCGTCGGATCGACACCGTGAATCGGGTACTCCGGGAGCAAGCAAGCGGGATCAGGGTGCTCCGTGCCTTCGTCAGAGAACCCTTCGAAACGCACCGATTCGACGAAGCGAACCTCGAGTTGACCGACGTTTCGCTCACCGTTGGACGGTGGATGGCCGCGATGTTCCCGATCATCCTTCTCGTGCTGAACGCCTCCTCGGTCGCCGTTCTCTGGTTCGGTGGTCTCCGCATCGAGGCCGGGGTCATGCAGATCGGCTCCCTAACCGCATTTCTCACATACCTGCTTCAGATCCTCATGTCGGTGATGATGGGATCGCTGATGCTGGTGATGGTTCCTCGGGCCGCGGTGTCGGCAGACCGGATCGGCGAGGTGCTCGACACGGTGTCCGCACTCGCCCCGCCCGCCGTGCCGGTGTCAGCGCCTCCAGCAGTACGAGGACATCTGTCTCTCGATGCAGTCACCTTCGCCTACCCAGGGGCCGACGACCCTGTCCTGAGCGAAGTCACCGCCGCTGCGGGCCCGGGCGAGACGCTGGCGATCGTCGGATCGACGGGGGCGGGCAAGTCCACTCTCGTCAACCTGATCCCGCGTCTCTTCGATGTCACCTCCGGGTCTGTGAAGGTCGACGGCGTCGACGTGCGCGAACTCGATCCCGAGGTCCTCTGGTCGAAGATCGGACTCGTCCCTCAAAGGCCCTACCTCTTCTCGGGGACTGTCGCATCAAACCTGCGTGACGGGAAAGCCGACGCCAGCGAGGAAGAGATGTGGGAGGCGCTCGACATCGCCCAGGCCCGTGACTTCGTTGCCGCCATGCCAGGCGGACTCGACTCCCCGATCAGCCAAGGCGGTACCAACGTCTCAGGTGGACAGCGCCAACGCCTCCAGATAGCTCGTGCCCTGATCCGTCGTCCCGAGATCTACGTATTCGATGACTCCTTCTCGGCCCTGGACCTGGCCACGGACGCCCGTCTTCGGCGAGCACTCAAACCGGTGACCAGGGAGTCGACCGTGGTCATCGTGGCCCAACGGATCTCGACCATCGCGAACGCCGACCGGATTCTCGTGCTCGAGGACGGCAGGACGATGGGTCTCGGCACGCACGAGGAACTGCTCGAGACTTGCCCGACCTATGTCGAGATCGTCGAGTCTCAGATCGCCGTGGAGGCAGCTTCGTGAGTGGCCGCACCATGAAGGAGACCGAACGAATCGAGGCGCCACACGGTCCCGGACCTCGGTTCATGACAGGTCAGGTTGGGCAGAAGGCGATGTCTTTCGGGCCGTCGCTTCAGCGTCTTCTCGGTCATCTGAGCCCGGAACGTCTCAAAGTGATCCTCGTTGTCCTTACCGCGATCGTGAGTGTCGCGCTGTCAGCTATCGGGCCCCGTTTCCTGGGAAGAGCGACCGACATCGTCTTCGCCGGTGCCATCGGCGGTTCCCTCCCACCGGGCATGACCCGGGATCAGGCGATCGAGGCAGCGCGGACAGCCGGACAAACCCAGATCGCCGATCTCCTGTCTGGGATCGACTTCACCCCGGGGGTCGGCATCGACTTCGACGCTCTGGGGATCGTCCTGCTCATCGTGTTGTGTCTCTACGTCGGTTCCGCGATCTTCGGATATCTCCAGGGCTTCTGGCTGAACGACGTCGTCCAGAACACGATCTACCGGCTCCGATCGAGTGTCGAGGACAAACTGAACCGTCTCCCTCTCAGCTACTTCGATCGCCAGCCCCGTGGCGAGCTGCTGAGCCGTGTCACCAACGACATCGACAATGTCTCGCAGAGTCTGCAGCAGACGATGAGCCAGGTGCTGACCTCCCTGCTGACCATCTTTTTCGTGGTGACGATGATGGTGATCATCTCGCCCACCCTGGCGCTGATCGCGTTGGTGACGATCCCGATCACGATGGTCGTAGCCGCGGTGATCATGAAACGATCGCAGACCAAGTTCATAGCCCAATGGCGACACACCGGTGCCTTGAATGGCCAGATCGAGGAGGCCTTCACTGGGCATTCCCTGGTCAAGGTCTTCGGTCGCCAAGAGGCGGTCAACACACGCTTCGGCGAGGAGAACGAGAATCTCTATCAGGCGAGCTTCGGAGCCCAGTTCCTCTCCGGTTTGATCATGCCGATCATGCAGTTCATCGGGAACCTCAACTATGTGATCATCGCCGTGGTCGGGGGGCTCCGTGTAGCGAGCGGAACCATGAGTCTGGGCGACGTCCAGGCGTTCATCCAATACTCGAGACAGTTCACCCAACCAGTGACCCAGATTGCATCGATGGTGAACCTTCTCCAGTCCGGCGTGGCCTCTGCGGAGCGGGTGTTCGAACTGCTCGACGAGGACGAGGAACCCGACGACAGCCACATGGCGACCATCGAAGGCGTTACCCGCGGCGAGGTGGCGTTCGAAGATGTCTCCTTCCGGTACGACGAGGACCGACCCCTCATCGAGGACCTGAGCATGACCGTGAGACCGGGCCAGATGGTGGCGATCGTCGGCCCGACCGGTGCCGGAAAGACGACTCTGGTCAACCTGATCATGAGGTTCTACGACATCGACTCGGGGCGGATCACCCTCGATGGTGTCGACGTCTCGACGATCCAACGGTCATCGCTGCGCTCCCAGGTGGGGATGGTGCTCCAGGACACCTGGCTGTTCAAAGGAACCATCCGTGAGAACATCGCGTACGGGCGGCCCGACGCCACCGAGAAGGAGATCCTCGCCGCGGCCAAAGCGACTTTCGTGGACAGGTTCGTCCACAGCCTCCCCGAGGGCTACGACACCGTGATCGACGACGAGGGCAGCAACATCAGTGCCGGCGAGAAACAGCTGATCACCATCGCCCGGGCTTTCCTGTCTCAGCCTGCTCTCCTCATTCTCGACGAGGCAACGAGCTCGGTTGACACCAGGACCGAGCTCTTGCTTCAGAACGCAATGAATGCCCTACGGTCCAACCGGACCTCGTTCGTGATCGCCCATCGGCTCTCCACCATCAGGAACGCTGATCTCATCCTGATGATGGAGGACGGCCGCATCGTCGAACGGGGCACCCACGAAGACCTCCTTGCCCAACGTGGCGCCTACACCGAGCTCTACAACTCTCAGTTCGAAGGTCCCGACACCGGCCAAGACGTCACGGTCACGGCAGTGGCTCGATAACTAGGCACCCCACCAGGGTGTTCCGCCTAGCCAGGCCGCCCCGGCCACGAGGGTGAGGACCGTGACCTCGCCGATCTGCTCGCATGCCCCGAGCAAGTCCCCTGTAACCCCACCGAACCGACTTCGTCCGATGTAACGGAAGCAGAGCACAGTCGCGGTGACGAGGGCAATACCGGGCAGAGCCCACCACCCACCCAGGAAGGCGAACACCGCCATCCCGGTCGCAGCGGCGACCCAGGCGCCCCGTGCCGTGACAGCAACGACTCCCGATCGGCCCAGACCATCGGCGCGTGCCGGGTTGGTGATTGCCATCAGGGCCACGGCACCGGCTCGAGCCAGACTGTGGGCGCTGACCAGCGCCACCAGGGCAAGCTCGGGCTCGAGCGAGCCGAGGGCGATTACCCGCCACAGGATGGAGGCCACCAGTGCGGTCGTCCCATAAGTGCCCAGCCTGGAGTCACGCATGATCGCCAGACCTTCCTCCCCGGTGGCACCGGACCCTATGGCATCGAACGAGTCGGCGAGGCCGTCCTCGTGGAGTGCGCCGGTGACGACGATGCCGACGACCACAGCGACAACTGCAACGAGCAGCGAGGGGAGGAAGCGGTAACCGAGTGCATAGACGCCGGTCATCGTGGCTCCTATCAGAGCGCCCACGATAGGGAACCAGGGTACGGCTCTCGATAGGTCGCCCGGTGGTCCGGCAGGCATAGGGAACCGTGTCAGAAAGTTGACCGCCGCGGCGAACCCACTCATCCCAGGCCCACTTCCTCGAACGTGGCGACGTCGGTGACACACTTCGCCGCCATCCTGACGATGGGCACGGCAGCCAAAGCCCCACTTCCTTCGCCAAGCCGCATCTCGAGATCGAGGATCGGTGCTCGCCCGAGACGCTCGAGGAGCCGTCTGTGCCCGGGCTCGGGCGACAAGTGCCCGGGCCAGCAATGCTCGAGGAGACCGGGACGGACCGCCTCCAGGATCGTCGCCGCCGCAGTGGTCGCGAAACCGTCGAGCAGAACAGGGATCGACACCTCACGCGCCGCATGGACCGCGCCTGCGATCGCCAACAACTCGCGACCGCCCAGTTGTCGGGCCTTCTCGAATGGCGAGGCATCGGTAGGGACTCGGGCCACTGCCTCAGCCACCACCCGGCGCTTTCGGGCGACGCCAGTCTCATTCAGCCCGGTTCCAGGGCCTACCCAATCGTCGACATCACCACCCCAGAGAGCCAGACACAGGGCTGCTGCAGCCGTGGTATTCCCGATCCCGACTTCGGCCGGCACCAGGAGGTCCACCGATTCGACGTCGACGGCCGCACGTCCTCTCTCGAAGGCGGACAGAGCCTCTTCCTCAGACATCGCAGGCTCGATCCGGAGATTCCCGGTTGGGTTCCCCACACCCAGGTCCACCAGGTCCAACCTCGCGCCGATCGTCTTTGTCATCACGGACACCGTGGCGAGACCCATGGATATGGCCTGCACCATGGCCCGCGTCACCTCCTGTGGGTAGGCGCTGACACCGTCTGTGGTGACTCCGTGGTCCCCGGCGAAAACGACCACGACCGGTGCATCGACTGCGGGCCGGCTGGTGCGTTGCCACTGGGCCAACCAGACGGCGAGTTCGTCGAGACGACTCAAGGCCCCGGCTGGCCTGATCACCCGGGTTGCCCGCCGTCGAACCGATTCGCCCGCGACCAGGTCGGGTTCTGTGATCGGCTTCTCGGCGACCTCAGCGAACATCTGCGATATCGCCGAGGACGATTGGTCGCCCCGCCACCACCAGATATGCAGATTCAGCGCGAGTAGAGAACTCCTGGTTGGCGAACCCGTGCAGATCGCGGAATCTCCGTCCTACTTCATTCATCGGCACCACGCCGGATCCGACCTCGTTGCTCACGACCACCGAGCGGGCTGATCGAAGAGTCAACTCCGAAGCGACAGTTCTGACCATCTCGAGTATGTGGTCGTCGTCGTGTTCGACCATCAGATTCGACACCCAGATGGTGACACAGTCGAGGATCACCGCCTCGTCCGGGGACCCTGACCTCACGGCCTCGATGACATCGATCGGCTCTTCGATGGTCACCCAGGACAAGGGGCGATCCTCCTGGTGACGCCGAATGCGGGCCCGCATCTCCTCATCGTCGGCGCGGGAGGTGACTATCAGCCGGGCATTGCGGCTGTCGGCGACAATTCTGGAAGCGAGCGCCGACTTGCCCGAGCGTGCCCCTCCGGTCAGGAAGATCAATAGTCGATGCCTCGCCGGGCCATGACCCCACGGTCGTAGGCGTGTTTGACCTTGCGCATATCAGTGACGGTGTCGGCGAGATCGATCAGCGGCTGTGGGGCATCGCGACCGGTCAGGAACACATTGACACCAGGCGGCCGGCCAGAGAGAGTTGCGACGACGTCTTGGACGTCGATCCACCCCCAGTTGATCGGATAGGTGACTTCGTCGAGGACGACGAGGTCATAGGTCCCGCCGGAGATCACCGCCGCCGCGTGATCCCAGGCAGCCACAGCTACCGCCTCGGACTCTTCCATGTCCTCCGAATCCCAGGTGAAGCCGTCACCCATCGCCCACCAGTCGATGCCGACCTGACGCCCAATCTTCTCTTCGCCGACGCTCCACTCCCCCGACTTGAGGAACTGGATGACGGCCACCGACCATCCTCGGGCAATCGCCCGGATCGCAGTTCCGAATGCTGCGGTCGACTTTCCCTTTCCGTCACCGGTGTTGATCAAGACAAGGGACTGAGCCCGCACACTCCCTTTCGGTGGCTCTGCGGTAGGCGGTGTCTGCTCAGCCATCTCGTCTCCTCGTCGGCACTACAACCGGGCCATCCACGTGCTCGAGAACCTTGATCCCGGCACCGTAATGCGGGGTCAGGATCGACTCGACGAGGACGTCTCGGGGGGATCCGTCGGCCACCAACGACCCGTTGCTGAGCAAGACCAGACGCTCGGCAAACCGCCCTGCCAGGGTCAGATCGTGGGCAGCCATGACAATCGTAAGACCCTCTGCCCGGCGGAGATCTTCGATCACGTCGAGCACTTCGACTGCGTGACTGATGTCGAGGCTGGAGGTCGGCTCGTCCAGTAGCAGCACCGGGGCCTCCTGGGCGAGGGCTCGGGCAAGGACGGCTCGTTGCGCCTCCCCGCCTGACAACGTGCCGAGCCGACGACGCCCGAAATCGCTCAGATCGAGTCTGGCCATCGCGGAACGGACCATTTCGACGTCATGTCTGCCTTCGTGGGCCAGGTACCCGAGATGAGGAGACCTACCCAGCATCACGTAGTCGGCCACCCCCATCTCGTCGGGTAGATGAGGACGCTGCGGCATCCAGGCGATGTCGAGGCCGGCTCGCCGAGCCGCACCTCCCAGTGAAACCGCTCCGGTGTGCTCGACGATGCCAACCGCGGCGGCGAGCATCGTCGACTTGCCCGCGCCATTCGGTCCGATGAGACCCACCCACTCGCCATCGCCCACGCTCAGGTTCACCGGGCCCAGAACCTGTCTGTCGTCGTAGCTGACGTTGACCTCCTCCCACGTGATCATGTCGGGCCCCGCAGCGTCCTCAGCACCAGCAAGAAGAACGGGGCGCCCAGGAAAGCGGTCACCACGCCGATCGGTAGTTCACCGGGCGACACAACGGTCCGTGCCACGATGTCGGCGAGCATGAGAAAGGACGCCCCGAAGAGGACCGACAGTGGGATGATGACCCGGTAGCTCCATCCGAATACCAGCCTGATGGTGTGGGGCACGATGATCCCGACGAACCCGATCAGACCGCTTACTGCCACTGCGGCGGCCGTCCCGAGCGTTGCTGCGACCACCACTACTCCACGAACCCGACCCACGTTGACGCCGAGTGCGGCCGCCTCGTCATCACCGATACTGAGCACGTCGAGGAGACGTCTCGCTCCGATCAGAACAGCGCTCGACACCAGTGCATAGGGAAGCAGACGGAGAACCTCGGACCATCCGGCGGTCGTGAGACGACCGAGGATCCATGCGTACACCTCACGGAGTGTGTCGTCCTCTTGCTGAAGCAGATAGGTCTGCACCGCGGTGGCGAAGGCCGCAACGGCAACTCCGGCCAGGATCAGCGAAGTGACCGACCTTCCTCCGACCGACCTGCCCAGCGTGTAGGTGACGCCAACCGCGAGCATCCCGCCGAGGAAGGCGAGAATGGGCACCAGGGCACGGCCGCCTGCCGAAACGAACGCGATAGTGGCGCCGAGGCCGGCTCCGGCAGCGATACCGAGCAGGTACGGGTCGGCCAGCGGATTCCTGAAGACACCCTGGTAAGCCGCTCCAGCGCTGGCGAGCACAGCCCCGACCAAGGCACCCAGCACCACACGGGGCAACCTGATCTCGAACAGGATGCCCCGTTGTAGATCAGTCAGACCGGACTCGAGATCGATCCCGGGCACCCAGTCGAACAGCGCTGACAGCACTGCGTCGACGGGAAGACCGGCAGCACCCACCAGCACGCCCAGCGCCGCCACCACCAGAACCGACCCCAGGCCGACGAGAAGCGAGCCCCAGCCCAGCCGGGCGGAGCGCGCTTCGTCGAGTGCGCCGGCCCGGCTCAACCACCCTCGACGTAGGTGGTCAACGCATCAGAGACTGACTGGGCGAAGTCGACCACTCGGGGGCCCCACCGGGAAACCACATCGGAGTCGAGCTCGAAGATCACGCCCTCCTCGACCGCAGTCATCGTCTCCCAACCAGGGCGGGCCGAGACAGTCTCCACGGACTCTCCGTACAACGCATTGCCCAGGAAGATCAGGTCAGGGTCGGCGTCCACGATGAATTCACTGGCCAACTGGGGGAACCCGAAGGCAGCCCCGTCGGCGTCGGCGGGATCAGCGATGTTCTCGAGCCCAAACATCGAATAGATCTGGCCCAGGAAAGTCGACGAGGTGGCCGTGAAGTAGGTGTTGTCGACCTCGTGGTAGTAATCGGTGCCTTCCGGGATCTCGGGAGCGTCTGCGACGATCTCGTCGAGATCTGTTCCGATCAGCTCGTTGGCTATCACTGCTTCCTCGGCGTGACCCGTGGCGAGACCGAGGCCCTCGATCTGGCGGTAGGTGTCGTCGAGGGTGAACGCAGACCCGTAACTGATCACAGGTACGTTCTGAGCCTCCAGAGACGCGATCAGGTCACCCGGGTCGTGGGCGATGATCACCAGGTCGGGCGAGTAGCCGAGGATCGCCTCGACGTTCGGCGCGAAGCCGGAGAGGTCCGTGAGCGGGGCATCGGCTGGGTAGGTGGACTGGTCATCGACGGCTACCACCTGTTCCCCGGCGCCGATTGCGAACAACATCTCGGTTGCCGTCGCTGAGAGCGAAACGATCGAGTCCGGCTCCGCTTCGATCGTGACCGAACCGTTATCGGCCTCGATGGTCACCGGAAAAGCAGATGCCTCGCCGCTCGTCGTGACCGGCGCCGCGTTGGTCGTGTCCTCCACAGCCGTCGTCGTGGCTCCGACCCCTGCGGTGGTAGTGGCTCCGGGGTTGGCGGTCCCGCAGGCGGTGAACACCGCCAGCAGCACTGTGAGGAGCCAGTAACTCCGTTTCATAAAGAAACATCCTCCGTCTTCTGTCGGAGGATGAAGAGGGGTGGGCCACCCGGCGCCCACGGTTCCGTCTTCATCCGAGACTTTCACGTGGCCCCGAGGTCAGGCGACCTGGCTCGTACGACTCGGGTCGACGACTCACAGAGTCGACGGCCACTAGACGTCTTCACAGTTGCGGGACAGCGCCGGGTTCTGACCGGCTTCGCTGCTCCCGGGACACCCACCACTTGCGGTGGGATGAAGCGATCCTACCGCGATCTCAGACGGTTCAGCTCAGGTCGTCTTCGAACACGCCGAGGGTGATCGAGAACACCTGCTCCTGACCATCCCGGATGACGACCACTTCGACGGTTTCTCCCGGTTGGTGCGCGCGTACTTGGGCCTGCAGGTCGCCAATGCCGAGAACCGGGACACCGTCGAACGTCACCACGACGTCGCCCACCTCGAGCCCACCTTCTGCTGCACCCGAACCTGAGGTCACCGCAGTGATCATGGCTCCGGCCTGACCTTCGGTGTCAACATCTTCACCTGACACCCCGAGGAGGGCTGTCTCGATTGTCTCCCCGGAGACGATCGCATCGGCGTAGGCGATTGCGATCTCAGAGGGCACGGCGAAACCGACACCGTCGTTGGCGCCCGATTCGCTGAAGATCGAGACGTTGATCCCGACGACATGGCCGGCCCTGTCGACCAGAGCTCCTCCCGAGTTGCCGGGGTTGATGGCGGCGTCGGTCTGGACCATCGAAGCGCAGCTCCCGAATGAGCAATTGGACTGATCGACCGCGGAGATGATCCCTGCGGTGACAGTTGACTCGAGGCCCCAGGGGCTCCCGACCGCGATGGCCATCTGCCCGACACGAGGCTTCTCAGTGACGAAGGTGGCCGCCGTGAGGCTATCGCGGTCGACCTCGATCACCGCGATGTCGACGTCGGTAGCGCTTCCGAGAACTGTTCCTGTCGCCTGGTCGCCATTTGCGAATCGCACCCGGACCGTTTCGGATCCTTCGACGACGTGGGCGGCGGTGATTATCAGACCGTCACTGTCATATACGACGCCCGAGCCGAGACCGCTGTCGGTCTGGATGAACACGACTGAAGGGAGGATCACCTCGGCGGCATCGGCAATCGGCTCTGCGCCGTCCGCATATGTGGGCGCCGAGACCTCGACTTCAGGCGCCGAGGTGGTGGGCGTCGTCGCAGCCGTCTCAGTGAGGGCGGTATCCGGGTACACCAGCATGATTCCCGCCACGACGAGGGCGACGGCGCCAAAGAAGAGGAGCGCGGAAAGCCACACCGAAGAGCGGCGGTTGGCTTCCTGGGATCCGTTGTCTGTCGTCAAGTCTGACCTCCTGGACCCAAATTAAGGCGGTCCCATTAAGGGGGTGCTGAAGCAACTATTAAATATCGGTAAAGGGTGAAAAACCCGGGGGAGGCGTTGTCGTCTCGGATTCAGCCGGGATCCACACCACCATGGTGGTGCCACGGCCGTCGCTACCGGGAAACGTGCCCAGGGAGCCACCGTGGCTCTCTGCCACCTGTGTCACTATCGACAGACCGAGCCCGACCCGGTCACCAGGCTCAGCCGGCAGGCCCGGCCCAACATCGCTCACACCGATCCACGCCCAGCCCTCGCTCACGCCTGAGCCGACATTCACCACAGACCCGCGAGGGGCTACCTTCAGCGCGTTCTCGATCAGATTGGCGAGCGCTCGGTCCAGTGCGACCTCCACACCGAGCGCAGCGACAGGTTCCGACCGTGCCACGATCGTCAGATCGCGCTGCGCGGCGACAGGTGCGAAATCGGCGACCTTGCCTTCGACGAGGGCAGCCAGGTCGACCTGAACCGACTTCGCCTGACCCGTCTGCATCCTGGCTGTAGCCAGGAGACCGGCGATCATCTCGGACATCCGTTCGGCGTTTCGCCGGATGACGTCCCCAGCCTCGCGCCACTCGGCCACCCCTGCCGCAGGATCATCGGCGACGAGTTCGATGTTGGACCTGATCACCGTCAATGGGGTGCGCAGGTCGTGGCTGGTGTCCGCCATGAGCTGGCGCTGGCTGGCGAAAGCCGTGTCGAGACGTTGCAGCATCTCGTCGAACGTGTCCGCCAGGCGCTTGAGTTCGTCGTCGGGGCCCTCCAATGCGATCCGACGACTCAGATCCGACGCCTGGATCTCTCTCGCCACCGAGGTGATCTCACCGACCGGCTTGAGGACCCGCCCCGACATCACCCACCCGACGATCAGGCTCAACAGGAAGAGGATGACTATCGCCATGATCGTGAACCGGGCGACCTCGTCGAGAACTATCTGGTTGTAGATCGACTCGATCGCCTGAACTTCCGACTCGGAGTAGTGCGGCAGCACGACCTCGGCACCGCCGTCGAGGGTGACCACTCGACCCTCCCAGAGATGGGTCATCATCTCCTGGGAACTGAGACCACTTTGAATCGCCAGGTAGACGAGGCCGAGCAAGGCGCCACCAAGCCCGAACACCAACGCCGAGTACTGCACCGATAGACGAAACCGGATCGACTGCCAGCTGAGATTCACGCTTCCTCCAACCGATAGCCGCGGCCGGCCACGGTCGTGATCAGGGGCGGCTCGCCCAGCTTCTTGCGGAGATTGCTCACCGTGACTCTCACCACGTTGGTCAAAGGGTCGGTCATTTCGTCCCAGACGTGTTCCAGGAGCCGCTCCTGACTCATCACTTCGCCAGCGCGGGTCATGAAGTAGTGAAGAAGGGCAAATTCCTTAGCTGTGAGATCCAGCCTGACGGCGTCCCGAGTCGCCTCGAATCTGGCTGGGTCGAGGCGCAGCGAACCCACGGTGATCACCGGGTCGGACTCGTTCTCCCGGCGAATCAAGGCCCTCACCCTCGCCGAGAGCTCGGCAAAGGCGAACGGCTTGACCAGGTAATCGTCGGCGCCCGAGTCGAGCCCGGCCACCCGGTCCTCCACGTCGTCGCGGGCGGTGAGCATGAGGATTCTGGGGCGGTCGCCTTCGAGTGTCGGCAGTTCACCGGAGATCACCGACCGGCATAGCTGGAGGCCCGAGCCGTCTGGCAGATTCCAGTCGAGGACCACGAGGTCGTATCCAGCTGATCGGAGCTTGAGGTCGGCGTCGGAAGCAGTGTTGGCCACGTCCACCGCATGACCGTCACGTCGCAAACCGCGTGCGATCACATCGGCGAGGTCGGGCTCGTCTTCGACCACCAGTAGACGCATCTCAGACCACGCTATTCCCGATGACGTAATCGACGAATAAACACACAATTCACCGGCTCCGCGGCAAGTATGGACTTCCGACCCATATCGAGATGGAAACCATTCGCCGATCCTGGGAGTCGGAGATATCGATGATCGTGACATTCACCACCCAAGACCAGGAAGGGCTCCACATCTACACCGGGCATGTTGTCAGTCGTGGCCCATCGACGATCGTGGTATTGCTGACTGAACCATTTGGGCTGGCAGGTAGGTCTGTGCAGTTTCCGATCACCAGCGTGGTCTCCGAAAAAGTGATCTCTGCCTAGAACTAAAGCCACACCGAAAGGCTGACCCCATGTTCTTCGACGCATCCACTCTGCAATCTCTGGCGGTGGTTGGGGCCGTTGGCGCCATCGCCGGTCTGATAGGAGGCTTCATCGCTTCTGCCGACAATCTGGTGGGCACGGTTGTCATGGGGATCATCGGCGGAATCGCTCTATCGGCGATCATGCGCATTGCGGGCGCCCCGGCGATCTACAGCGTGGGCACCGAAGGCTTCTCCCTGGTCTGGGGGGCCATCGGGGGTCTCGTCCTCGGTTTCGTCGTTGGTCGGGCCGGCGGCGGCGCCTGATATCTCCAGAGTCGTCCTCGTTCTAGTCCTCCTCACGGCTTGCGCCGCCGAGCCCGCCGTGTCCGAAACAACCACTACCTCTACCTCGGCAGGTTCGACGTTCTCCACGACCGCCCCCTCCACATCGACCACCACGAGCACGACGACGATCGCCACGTCCACGACCGTGTCGGATCCAGTTTTCCAGACATCCATTTCCCACGTCTCCGCAGAGGGACTGGCACACAGTTGGTCTGCGGACTGCCCTGTGGCTCTCGAGGACCTCGTGCGAGTCGACCTGGTCCATTGGGGTTTCGACGGGCAGGTTCACCCAGGTGCGATCGTGGTCGCAAGGTCGGAAGCCGAGAATGTGGTGGCCATCTTCCAACGCCTGTTCGAGATCGGATACCCGATCGAGAGTGTCATCCCGATCGGCGACCTGCCTGCGGGCATCGAAGATGAGGACCCCGACTACAACAACACCTCAGGGCTCCATTGCCGTCGCGCCACCGGATCATCCCGGTGGTCAGAGCATGCCAAGGGTTTGGCTATCGACATAAACCCCTTCCAGAACCCGTTCATCACTTCGAGCACGCTCTGGCCGGCCAACTCGGAGCGCTATCTCGACAGGACACTCGGTGAACCCGGGATGATCGTGGCTGGCGACGGCGTGGTCGCTGCGTTCGAGGACTACGGCTGGCTATGGGGTGGCGCGTGGGAATCGATCAAGGACTACCACCACTTCTCGGTGAGCGGTAGCTGATCTGGGTCCTCGAGCAAGAGGTCTCGGAACCGGGACCTGAGGTTCTCCCAACGTTCGAACTCAGCCGACAGCGCCGGCGGCCGCCATGTTCAGTTCGATGAGGCGGTTCATCTCGACGGCGTACTCCATCGGGAGCTCTTTGATGATGGGCTCGATGAAGCCGGCGACGATCATCGAGGTTGCCTGGTCCTCTGTGAGACCTCGGGACATGAGGTAGAAGAGCTGGTCCTCACCGACCTTGGACACTGTGGCCTCATGGCCGATCTCGGCGTCATTCTCCTCGATCTCCATGTAGGGATAGGTGTCAGAACGGCTGTCCTCGTCGAGGATCAGGGCGTCACAGCGCACGAAGCTCTTGGCGTTCTCGGCGCCGGGCTCGACCCTCACCAGACCGCGATATCCGCTGCGGCCACCACCCTTGGCGATCGACTTCGAGACGATCGTCGAGGTGGTGTCCGGTGCGACGTGGACCATCTTGGCGCCGGCATCCTGGTGCTGACCCTCGCCGGCGAAGGCGATCGAAAGCACCTCACCATGAGCACCCGGCTCCATCAGCCAGACGGCGGGGTACTTCATTGTGAGACGGGATCCGAGGTTTCCGTCGACCCACTCCATGGTGGCGTTGCGATATGCGGCCGCCCGTTTCGTCACCAGGTTGAAGACGTTGTTTGACCAGTTCTGGATGGTCGTGTAACGACAGCGGCCACCTTCCTTCACGATGATCTCGACCACTGCGGAGTGGAGGGAATCGGTCGTGTAGGTGGGCGCCGAGCACCCTTCAACGTAGTGAACGTAGGCGCCCTCGTCGACGATGATGAGGGTGCGCTCGAACTGCCCCATGTTCTCGGAATTGATCCGGAAGTAGGCCTGCAGGGGCTGTTCGACGTGGACCCCCGGGGGTACGTAGATGAACGACCCACCGGACCAGACTGCGGAGTTCAGTGCGGCGAACTTGTTGTCGTTGGGGGGGATGATGGTGCCGAAGTGCTCCTTGACGATCTCGGGGTACTCACGGAGGGCGGTGTCCATGTCGGTGAAGAGGACGCCAAGCTTCTCCAGGTCCTCACGGTTGCGGTGATAGACCACCTCGGACTCGTACTGTGCCGTGACGCCGGCGAGGTACTTACGCTCCGCCTCGGGAATACCCAGCTTTTCGTATGTCTGCTTGATCGACTCGGGAACCATGTCCCAATCCTTCTGCAGCTCGCCCTCGGGCTTGACGTAGTAGTAGATGTCGTCGAAGTCGATGGTGTCGAGCGCGCCGCCCCCTCCCCATTTCGGGATCGGCTTGCGCAGGAAGCGCTGATACGCCTTGAGACGGAACTCGAGCATCCACTCGGGCTCCCTCTTCATGGCTGACATGTCGCGAATGACCTGCTCGTCGAGTCCTTTGCGGGGCTCGAAGGCGAGGGCGACCTCGTCCTTCCAACCGAGCTGGTAGCCGCCTAGATCGATATCAACTGTGGCCACTTGGCAATCACCTCAAAGTTGTGCATTTCGTGGTTCGTCCTGTTCAACAACCCATCGGGCCGCCGAATTTCCACTATCCGAATAGGGTAATTGTAGGTGGGAACAAACTCATCGGCCAAACCTCTCAGTTCAGCGTCTCCGGGCGACTATTCGGACGATTGGCCAGGTGACGAAGTCGAACAGGTCAGCCAACTCGACGAGCATCTCACGAATCACACCGGGTCTCTCGTACGGAGATATCTCCGAGGCCAGATACCTCCTTTTCACTGCCATGACCTTCCGGCCCAGGTCAGCCAGTTCCGCCTCCGAGTTGTGCTCACCAAGGTTGGGAAACGTGAACGGCTCAGGATGGTCGGCGGATTCGATTTCGAACCCGTGACTCTGCAGGGTGGTGACCAGCATGGGGACTTTCAGCCCGAAGCCGGACTCTCCCGAAGGACCTTCACGGGGCGGCAGACCCAGGTATCGAACGAGGGCGGCGCGGCCCGACTCTGCATTGGTCAGCATCTCGTCGACAGTCGGTGGACTCCCCGATGCCGGAGCCTGTTCGAACGGGGCGAACTCATGGAAGGCCAAGACCAGACGTCCCCCAGTTCGAAGGACCCGGGCGAACTCTTCGGTGAGGGTGTCCGGGTCGGCGGCATCTCCCTCCCACGTTGGGAACTGGAACACCATCCGCGCCGTAGCGAGGTCGAAAGCACCTGGCGGGAACGCCGACCACAGCTGACCGGCCGCGATGCCACCCCGCCACTCGATGCCGTCTTCGTCGGGCACGTCGGTATCTGGCAACGTAGCCACTACCGATCTCGCTCCCGAGTCGAGAAGGTAACGGGAGAGGTCCCCAAGCCCGGCTGAGAAGTCGAGGGCGACACTCCCCTCCGCCATCTCGGGAGGGACGAAGTCCTCCATGAGGTAGTAGACGAGATAGCGCATGAGATGCCACGCCCTTGAAGTCTCCCAACTCAATTGTCTGGTTTCTCCGTTCTATCGGTTGGTTAAGTTCCAATAATGCCAGTGATCGTCGTGGGAGCTGACACACCGGAAGGGGCGCTGATCATCGACCGCCTCCACTCCCCCGACCGGGAGGTGCGGGTCTTCGTGTCGGACGTGGAGAGAGGGCTCGAGTTGAAAGAGCGCGGCTTCAAGGTGGCGATCGGGGACGTGTCGGATGAGAGCCACGTCGAGGCCGCAGCGACTCGTTGCTTCTCGGCCGTGCTCGTCGGCGAAGCCGCCTACGACGATCGACTTCGATCGTTCGCCAAGGAAGCCGATCAGGTCTTACGTGGCTGGGCCAACGCGGTCACGAATTCGAAAGTGCGACGTGTGATCTGGGTGGCAGACGGCGACCCTCCGAAGGTGGACGTCTTGGAGGTGGCGCAGGTTGATCCTGATGATCCGGACCTCGCCGACAAGGTCTACTCCCTCGACGAGGTCGAGTCACTGAGCTAGCGGCGGTTACTCGAAGTCGACGTCAGGGAGTTCGGTGGCGAGCTTCGCCATGTGAGCGGCCGCCTCCGCTGCCACCTTCCGCTCATAGGCGTCGGTGAGCAGCGCGAACGGGTTTATCGGCTTGTCGTCCACCCGGAGTTCGAAATGGGTGTGAGGTGTGGTGCCCTCGGCATTGCCGGAATCGCCAACCCAGCCGATCAACTGACCGGCTTCGACGTGCATGCCCACCTCGACACCTGGCGCCACGGTGAGAGTCCAAGGTGCGTCCCCATCGTCGGTTCCCGGGTTGTCGTTGTTGAGGTGGACGTAGTGACTGGTCCAGCCATCCTGATGCTCGATCCTCACGTTGCGCCCCGAGAGCCTGTTGGTACCGACGTGGATCACCGTGCCGGCAGCCGCGGCGTATACCTCGGTCATCCTCGGGGCGATCAGGTCGTTGCCCTTGTGGCTACGACCCCCCGACCTGTGATCCCCGTAGCTGGAGGTGAACCAGGTCTTCGAGGTTTCCTGGGGGAACGTGAGCTCGAACGGCGGTTCTGCCGTGGCGAGCGCCGGTCCTACCGGCAGTAACGCAGCGGCTCCGAGCGAGACAGCGGTGACGAACGAGATGAGACGTGGGACTCGGGAATGCAACAGGGGCTCCTCTGTCTTGGATTGGGGAGGGGCGGACCTGGCGCGGTGCCCCTAGTTTGAAAGCGACGGGGGGCAGGTTAAGGGAGGGTTCGCGCTACGCAAACCCGAGCTTGCAAGAGTTGTCAGGCCACCGGCGGTTGGGGGCGCTCCCTCACGGTGAACCGAATACGGCTGACAGGCTCTCCATCGACCGAGATGACGAACGAGTATTGGCCCTCGTGATCGAAGCGCAGATTGTTGAAGGTGAACGATCTGACCAGCCCAAAATCGGTTGCGTTCGGCTGTTGGAGGGCTCTCGCAGGCAACTTGATGTCATGGGATAGAGGACGTGGCAAGAGTCCCCCACCGTCAGCGTCCTGTAACTCGACTGACAATCGAAGCGACTCTGGCCCCCATGAGAAGGGAACACGGATTCGAAGACCGATGGCGAGACTCGGATGACGCGCTGGGAACCGCGCTACCCACAAGGTGTCCCACCCGCCGCCCAACACGAACAGCTTGCCTCGGACGGCTTGCACTGAGTCCGCCAGAAGGGCGACATCGACAGTCGGACCCAGGCCACCGAGAGGTGAGTCGATCACGCCGCGGACACTAGGCGTCGCGATTGAGTCCAGATCATTCCCGCCGTTATCGTCCCTCACCGGAGGATCATGACCACACCAGAGACCATCGCCCCCGCCGAAGGCAAACTCGGCATCCTCACACCCGGGATGGGAGCCGTGGCGACGACTTTCGCCGCAGGCGTGATCGCCGCTCGTAGGGGTTACGCCCAGCCCACCGGTTCGCTTACCCAGATGTCACACCTTCGGCTCGGCAAGAGAGATGAGGGCCGAAACCCGTTGATCAAGGACTTCGTCCCACTGGCGGGTCTCGACGATCTCGAATTCGGCGGCTGGGACCCGTACTCGGACGACGCCTACGCCGCGGCGATGAAGGCAGGAGTCCTAGACGCTCGACACCTCGAAGGCATCGGTGAGGAACTTCGCGCCATCAAGCCGATGCCAGCAGTGTTCTCTCGACGCTGGGTCAAGAACCTCGATGACACCGATCAGATCAAGGCCGAGGCGAGTCACATGGATCACGCCGAAGCGTTGATGGAGGACATTGACAGATTCCGGGCCGACAAAGAGGTCGACCGTCTGGTCGCCGTGTTCTGTGGCTCCACGGAGGCATACGAAGAGCCGAGCGAGGTTCACCTCGATCTCGCCACCTTCGAGAACGGATTGAAGGAAAGCCACGAGGCGATCACGCCGTCCCAGATCTACGCCTATGCGTGTCTGAAGATGGGTGTCCCGTTTGCAAACGGAGCCCCCAACCTGACCGTCGACATCCCCGCCATGGTCGAGCTCGCAGCGCAGGAAGGCGTTCCGATCGCCGGAAAGGACTTCAAAACCGGCCAGACCCTCATGAAGACGATGATCGCCCCAGGCTTGAAGGCAAGGATGCTCGGCATCAACGGCTGGTTCTCCACCAACATCCTCGGCAACCGTGACGGAGAGGTTCTCGACGACCCCGACAGCTTCAGGTCGAAAGAGGTCTCGAAGCTGGGAGTGCTGGAGCACATCCTGCAACCCGAGGTATACCCCGACCTTTATGGCGACATCTATCACAAGGTCCGCATCAACTACTACCCGCCCAAGGGGGACGACAAGGAGGGGTGGGACCACATCGACATCTTCGGATGGCTCGGATATCCGATGCAGATCAAGATCGACTTCCTCTGCAAGGACTCGATCCTCGCGGCACCGATCGTTCTCGATCTCGCCCTTTTCATGGACCTCGCTGCTCGTGCCGGCAGAGCTGGCATCCAGGAGTGGCTGTCGTTCTACTTCAAGAGCCCGCAGCATGGCGAGGGGCTCTATCCCGAAAACGACCTGTTCATCCAGCTCACCAAACTGAAGAACAACCTCCGCCACATGATGGGCGAAGACCTGATCACCCACCTCGGGACCGAGTACTACGACGAGGGGTGATGAGATCACCTCGCAGATTCATGAAATGAATCTGCAGCAGTCCACGCAAACTCCTGGGACAGATCCTTCACCTCAACGCCATCGCAGGTTCGCATCTGCGTCAATTCGAAGGTGTAGGTTTCACGCCTCTCACCACAGGAGGCAGACATGGAAGAACATCCCAACGTGACCGCGGCCCGGGCGATGTTCGAGGCGTTCGACGCCCAGGACCTGGAAACCATCAGGGCCAACATGGCCGAGGACGTCAAGTGGCACATGATCGGTGGGGAAACCGTGGTTGGCCTCGAAGCGCTCGCCCAGATGATGGCTGCGGCTGAAGGCGACTTTCGCATCGAGACCGAAGTCCACGACATCGTGGGCAACGACGAGCATGTGATCGCCCTGGTCAACGCGACCGCGATCGCAGGTGACCAGACGTTCTCATATCGCACAGCTGAGATCGCTCATGTCAAGGATGGCAAGGTCACAGAGAGATGGGCCTTCTCCGACGACACCGAGGCGATCAACCGCTTCTTCGGTCAGTTCTCCTGACCGATCGCTCCGATTGAGCGTCGGCAGGCAAAGGCCAGAGAACGGCTCGGTATTCGTCTTCGGATGTACCGGGTCCACTGTGGCGATCGAGACGTAGGCTTCCTCAAATGGGTCCACTCGAGGTCGGTGCCTTCACGATTCCGGCCGACGAGTTGGAGGAGGGTTTCAGCACCTCTGGGGGACCGGGTGGTCAACATGCCAACCGCAACGAGACGGCGGTCAGGCTGCGGTTCCGTGTCGCCGAGTCCTCGCTGCCCGAAGACGTCAGAACCAAGCTGACAGCTCGACTTGGCGATCCAATCGAAGTGACCGCAACCGACTCACGCTCCCAGTTCCGCAATCGCGCACTGGCACGACATCGTCTCAAGGAGAAGATCGAGGCAGCTCTGCGGGAAGATCCCAAACGCCGGGCCACCAAGCCGACCAGAGCTTCTCAACAGAGTCGCGTGGAGAAGAAGCGTGCCAGGAGCGAGACAAAGAGACTGAGGCGGACTCCACCTCCCGAGGACTGATCTACCCTCAACCCATGCCAATGACCCCGGAGCGGTGGACCTTCCTTGGCGAGTACGCCGACGACGTCTTCGGCCAGGACGACGCCAACCTGGCCGGTCTGATGCAAAGAGCTGTGGAGGCCGGACTGCCGGCCATCTCGGTTTCCGCGGACGTGGGCAGGCTCCTCAAGATCCTGGTCTCGATGACAGAGGGCAACCTCGCCCTCGAATTGGGCACACTCGCCGGGTACTCGGCGATTTGGATCGCCCGTGGCCTCGCCCCCGGCGGAAAGCTGATCACGATCGAGTACAACGAGCACCATGCCGACTTCGCCCAGCGGGAGTTTGCGACCGCGGGGGTGAGCGACCTGGTCGAGATCGTGCGTGGCGCCGCTCTCGAGGTCCTTCCCGATTTGGCCGAGAGGCTAGGTCCGGCGAGTGTCGATTTCGCATTTATCGATGCAGTGAAGCGTGAGTATGTCGAGTACTTCCGTCTCATCAAGCCGTTGATGAAACCCGGTGGTCTCCTCGTCGCCGACAACGTGTATGGAACCGGCGCGGGCTGGATCGACGAAGGGCACGGCACCGACGACTTCAATAGGCTCATCGCCGCCGACCCTGACTTCGACGCCGTCGCCACCCCGATGCGTGAGGGTGTACTGATCGCCAGGAGATCCGGCTGAGGGTCGTGGTCCTCGGGGGACGGGGCCAGGTCGGCAAACTTCTCGTACCGCTCCTCGAGTCAGAGGGCCACAGGGTGGTGGTTGCCAGCCGTGTCGGTGAGGTGAGTGCCGACCTGGTGACAGGCGAGGGTCTCGTCGCCGCTGTCGCCGGCGCCGACACAGTGGTGCTGCTCGCTTCCAACCCGAAGTCTCCGGAAACCGTGGACGTCAGGGGCAGCGAGAACTTGCTCGATGTCCTGGAGTCACAGCACCTGGTATATCTGTCAATCGTGGGTGTCGATCGTCATCCACTCCCCTACTACCAGGCGAAACGTGCCGCCGAGCTGATGATCCTCGATTCCGGCTGTCCCCACACGATCGTGAGAGCGACTCAATTCCACAGCTTTGTCGAATGGAGACTCAAGAGCTGGTGTCACCGGAAGATCGCGTTGGTGCCGGCCGGCTACGTGTTTCAGCCGGTGGCGGCCGAGGAAGTCGCCGGGGATCTCGCCCGTATCGTCAAAGGCCCACCGGGAGGGTTGGTCCCTGACTTCGCCGGCCCTGAGATCCTGCCGATCGCGACTTTGGCTCGCACCTACATGACGGCAAAGGGGCAGGAGACCCCGCTGATCGCCTATCCGAAACCAGGAGGAGTCGCCGCGGCCTACCGGGACGGTGTGCACACGAACCCTGAACGGGCGGTCGGGGTTACGACGTGGGCGACCTACCTGCGGGATCGTTTCGGTCATTGGCCGTTCCAGGAATAGCCCACTCGCCCGAGCCGTTGCCAACAGTTCAGTCTTGAGCCAATCACCTGGATCACCGGAGGTCGACTACAGCCAGAAGTGGCTGGTGCTGATCGCGGTGGCCGTGAGCAGTCTCCTGGCGACGATCGACGGATCGATAGTCAATGTCGCCTTTCCCAGCCTGGTTGAGGCACTCGACACATCCTTCAACGTGATCCAGTGGGTGGCGTTGGCGTATCTGCTCACCATCGCCACCTTGACCATGGCGATGGGGCGACTCGGCGACGTGATTGGCAAGAAGAAGCTGTTCGTATCGGGGCTGGTCCTCTTCACGCTCGCCTCGGCTCTCTGTGGTCTGGTGCCAAACGTCGGCTGGCTCATCGGTTTTCGGGTGATTCAGGCCCTTGGCGCGGTTCTGATCCTCGCCCTGGGCGCCGCCATCCTCACCGAGGCATTCCCGCCACGTGAGAGGGGCAAGGCCTTCGGCTGGTTCGGGACCGCCGTCTCGGTAGGCATCGTCAGCGGACCCGTCCTCGGAGGAATCCTGATATCGACGATGGGATGGCGGTCGATCTTCTTCGTGAACATCCCGATCGGAGCGGTCGCGATCCTGCTGGCGGTTCGGTACATCCCGAGGACACAGGTCGTCGACAGGCAACGGTTCGACATCGCCGGGGCCGCCCTGATGAGCACGAGTCTCCTCTCACTGTCACTTGCACTGACTCTCGGCCAGGACGCCGGTTTCACCTCACCCTGGATCCTCCTCGCCTTTGCCATCGCTGTGCTCACCGCTGTGGCGTTCGTCATCGTGGAACTGCGCGTCGACTCGCCCATGCTCCAGTTGCGGCTATTCCGAAGTCCAACGCTCACGGTCAGCGTGACGAGTGGCTTCCTTGCATTTGTCTGTTTGTCGGCGACGTTCTTCCTGCTGCCCTTCTACCTCGAAGGCGTGCTCGGCTTTGAAGTAGGGACTGTTGGACTGCTCCTCGGAGTGGCGCCGTTGATAATGGGTGTTGTCTCGCCGCTGGCTGGAAACCTTTCCGACCGACTCGGGATCCGAAAGATCACGATGGTTGGTATCAGCCTCATCGCCCTTTCCTATTACGGCTTCTACACCTTCGATGTCGACACGACCGTCGGGCACTATCTGCTGATCGCGATACCTCTCGGTCTGGGTCTCGGCTCGTTCAACTCACCCAACAACAGCGCGATCATGGGATCGGTCCCCCCGGAGTACACAGGGCTCGGTGGGGGACTCCTGACGATGACGAGGCTTCTCGGCCAGATCTCCGGTATCGCGATCCTCGGCTCGCTCTGGGCTGCTGCGGTCGCCGCAGCCTCGGGTGGCGATCTACCCGAAGCCGGGGCTTCGGCTGCTGATCCTGCCGCCCAGGTGGCCGGGCTTCACACCACCTTCATTGTCGCCGCAGTGATCATGACGGCGGCGCTGGTGATCTCGGCGTGGGGCATGCGTCGTGAGCATCTCGACACTCGGCGACCTTCAACCGTCACCGCGGAGGCCTAAGGCCGCGGCCGCCCTCCGGTCGGGCTTTCCCAGCGAGGTCTTCGGGACGACGGCCACCTCCACCCACCTCTTCGGCACCATGAATCCGGGGAGACGCTCAGCGCAGAACTTCTCAGCGCCAGCCACGTCGACGTGGCCCGAGTGCACACAAGTCACGATCTGACCCCACTCCTCGTCTGGAACCCCAACCACCACCAGTTCCTCGATGTGGCCGTACTCACGCAGAACCGCCTCGACGTGCTCGGGGTCGACGTTCTCGCCTCCGCTCACGATCACGGTGTCGGCTCGCCCCAACACCCGTAGCGCCCCGTCCTCGTCCAGCTCACCGATGTCGTTGGTCACGAACCAGGGGTCGGCTCGATCTGGCTCGCCTACATAACCGTGTGACACCTGATCTCCGCGGACCGCGATCCGCTTCTCGGGATCGATACGGATTTCGACTCCAGGCAGCGGGTGCGCTCGGTTAGCCAATGGCGACCCGGGGCGCAAGGTCGCCACTTGCCCGAAGGTCTCGGTCATCCCGTATGTAGGAAGAACTGGCAAACCGGCCGCAACCGCTTCCTCCAGGAGACCCTCGGGAATAGGTCCACCACCGACCAGGACCGCACGCAGTTCGCTGAAAGGTGCGAATGCCAGGACACGGCGGAGCATCGTGGGCACGACAGACACCATCGTCACTTGGCCCTTCATCGCTGCGGCGAAACCGGCGGCGTCGAAGGAGGGCAGCATCGTGATCGAGCCACCGACGTACATCTGACGCACCACGATGGAAAGCCCGCCGACGTGGTGCAACGGCATGGCGAGCAGCCAGTTGTCCTCGGGCCCGTGACCGAGATGGGCCGCAGATGCCTCGGCGGCCGCTTGCAGGTTGGCTCGGGTCAAGCGGACACCTTTGGGCCGTCCTGAGGAACCCGATGTGAACACCACGAGCCTGGAGCTCTCATCTGCCTTCGTCGTCTCCGGTTTCGGACCGACGACCGTTACTCCGCCGCCGGCGACACCAGCCACCACGTCAAAAACAGATTCTGGAGTGAGCGACGGCTTGCTCAACCTGGTATTCGGACTGGATCGGCGTTGTACCTCTTCGAGCGTCTGCCCGTAACTCCATGTCGTGTCGCCCATCATCAAGAAGGGCCGTTCCCCCTCAACGCGTTGCAGCCATTCGATCACAGTTCGATTCTGGCCCTTATCCTCTCTCTTCGTGGTTTCCGAGATCTTCGACGATGCCGTATGGGAGCTAATCCCTGGCTTTGACTTCACCGACATCACCTATCACCGCGCCAAAGACGCCGGTGTCGTTCGTGTTGCCTTCGACAGACCCGAGGTGCGCAACGCGTTCCGACCCCATACCGTGGACGAGCTGTACACCGCACTGGATCACGCCCGACAGACGTCCGATGTCGGTTGCGTGCTCCTGACCGGCAACGGTCCCTCGCCCAAAGACGGTGGATGGGCCTTCTGCTCGGGCGGCGACCAGCGGATCAGAGGCAAAGACGGATACAAGTACAGCCAAGGGGAGGAGATCGACCCGGGGAGAACGGGTCGCCTCCACATACTCGAAGTGCAGCGTCAGATCCGCTTCATGCCAAAGGTGGTCATCTGTGTCGTCCCGGGATGGGCGGTGGGGGGAGGCCACAGCCTCCACGTCGTCTGCGACCTGACTCTGGCATCGGAGGAGCATGCGGTCTTCAAGCAAACCGACGCCGACGTCGCCTCGTACGACGCCGGCTATGGCTCGGCCTACCTGGCGCGGCAGGTAGGTCAGAAAAGGGCCAGGGAGATCTTCTTCCTCGGGCGGGACTACTCGGCGCAGGAAGCCCACGAGATGGGGATGGTCAACGCGGTAGTACCCCATGCCGACCTGGAAAAGGTGGCGCTCGACTGGGGCAGGGAGGTGACCGCGAAGAGCCCGATGGCGCAACGGATGCTCAAGTACGCCTTCAACATGATCGACGACGGACTCGTCGGTCAGCAGATCTTCGCCGGAGAGGCCACCCGTCTCGGGTATATGACCGACGAGGCGCAAGAGGGTCGGGACTCGTTCCTGGAGAAACGAGACGCCGACTTCGGCAAGTTCCCCTGGCACTACTAGTGCCGTGGCCGTGCACGCAGTACCCACGCCCTTGACACGTCTCCAAGCGTGGAGGACGGCGGCCAGGGTCCACACATGGCCCGCTGCGGTGGTGCCCGTCCTGGTTGGATCAGGGCTCGCCTACGGGGAGGACGTCTTCAGATGGGACGCCTTCGTTTGGGCGCTCGTCGGAGCTCTCGCAATCCAGGTGGCGGCGAACTTCGCCAACGACGCATCGGACGCCAGAAGGGGAGCTGATACCGAAGACCGCCTGGGCCCTCCCCGGATGGTCGCACTGGGCGTGATCAGTCCGAGGCAGATGTGGTTCGCAACCTGGATCGCGATTGCAATCGCCGGAGTGGCTGGCATCGCGTTGACCATGATCGCGGGCTGGATCGTGCTCCTGATCGGTGTTGCCTCGATCGTGGCCATGCTCGGATATGTCGGCGGACCGGCGCCTTACGGTTATCGCGGACTAGGTGAGGTGTTCGTCTTCTTGTTCTTCGGGGTGGTGGCCACGGTCGGGTCGAGATACGTCCATGACATGAGAGCTCCGCTCGCTGCCTGGTTGTTGGCCATCCCCGTCGGCATGCTGGTGACCGCGATTCTGGTCGTCAACAACTACCGGGATATCGAAACGGACGCGAAGGCAGACAAGACGACACTCGCTGTGCTCATGGGCCGTGATCGGACCCGCACCCTGTTCGGTATCTTGGTCTTCGGCTCTTTCGTGGCGATCGCCATCTTCGGGACGACACGTCTGATCCCGTTGTCTTGTCTCTTCTCCTGTTTTCTGTTGCCCTTCGCCGCAATACCAGTACGCATCGTCTACTCCAAGACCGATGGACCCGCTCTGATTCGGGCCCTGAAAGCAACCGCTCGGCTCCACCTGTGGGTAGGGGTGAGTCTCACCGCTGCCGTCGCTCTCATGCCATGAAACCCACCAGCCGGCAAAGGACGTCTAACCGCCATGAGGAGAATCATCGCAATCGCCGCACTCGTCTTGGCTGGCACCGCCTGTCTTGGATCTGATTTCGCAGACAGTGTCGAAGGCTCCTGGCAGCTCGTGTCGGGAACGGTTGACGGCACCGAAATACCGATTCTGGAGGCGCACCCGGTGACCATCGTGTTCGACGAAGACCAGGCGAGCGGGATTTCGGCGTGCAACAGCTACTCGGGGTCTTACACCCTGGATGGGTCGTCTATCGAGTTTGGGAACCTGGTCATGACCGAGATGGCCTGTCTCGATCCGGGCGTGATGGAGGCAGAGGAGGCCTACAGCGCCGGCTTGCTCGCAGTCGAGACTGTCACCCTGGATGACGGTTTGACGCTCAGAGGGCCCGATGTGGAACTCGTTTTCGAGTCCACGGGATGAGGGGCCGGTTGACAAACGCCCCGGTCTCCATCGAGTGACGGTTTCCCAGAGACGCTGGCGGGGTACACCAACCGCCGGAACCGTGTCGAAAGGAATCACATGAGAACCGGTGGAATCGGAGGAAGTCTCTTCCTCATCGCCCTAGGAGCGATCCTGTACTGGGCCGTCAGCGTCGAAGCTGAGGGTTTCAGCATCAACACGATCGGTCTGATTCTGATGATCGTTGGTGCGGTCGGGTTGATCCTGACCTTGTTGATGACTGCCAGCGCCGAACGAACCGAACGAGAGTCAAACGGAGTCACCATCGTCGAGCGGGACTAGTCCCGACCGACGACACTTTCCGCTAGACGACGCACCCGATCTGCAACCAGGTCTGGCAATTGCATCGGGAGGAAATGGCCGGCGCCCTCGACTGAATCGAGCCCAGCCCTGACAAACCTCGATTGCTGCGCCCTGGCCAGATCGGGTGTGACCGTATCTGACTCGGCCCCATGGAGAAGCAGAACCGGAATCTCGATGGAGTCGAGGTGGTCCCAGGTTTCGTGGGCACCCGAGCCCCGGTAGATGTCCGCCTCGATTTCGGGGTCACAGGCAAGCGCCACCGGACCGGTACCAACGAGTCCGCATTCGATGTATCCGTCGAACGCCTTCGGGTCCCAACCTTCGAAGGCACCCCGATCCCGGAAGCTGGCCGCAGCATCCGCTCGGGTGGGAAACTGCCTCCGCCTCCGCATCGCTCTTTCACTCATCGGATGCTCGGAGCGGACGTGGGGGCCCGGATAGATCACCGGTTCGACCAGGATCAGAGCTCGAAACCGAGAAGGATCGGCGATCTGGGCCATCGCCAGGGAGGCTGCCCCCATCGAGTGACCCAGGCCTATTCCCCCCGGCTCGGTGACGTCGAGGACGTATTCCCCGAAGAGCCTCCAATCGACCGGCAGCTCTAGCGGAGGACCCCCACCGTGACCCGGGAAGTCCCACGCGACCGTGTCGAGATCCGCCAGAGCCGATACCACCGGAGCCCACACCGCACCACAGAAACTCGTGGCATGGGAGAGGTAGATGGTCATCTGAGCCGAGGCTAACCATCAAGAACCGTCGAACTTTCCGACTCACAGCTTCGCCGTTCCCCCGTCAGCATTGGTACTTTCAAGCCACAGATCGAGGAATACCTCACATGACCCATCTCTACGACTTCGCCTCAGCTGACGGATCCGACAAGGAACTGCTGGGCGGGAAGGGGGCGGGTCTCGCCGAGATGACATCGCTTGGGCTCCCTGTGCCTCCTGGCTTCACCATCACAACCGACGTGTGTCGGATCGCCATGGAAACCGGCAACCTTCCGGAAGACCTGTGGGATGAGGTGGAGAAGGCAGTCGCCCGACTGGAGGAGACCACCGGACGCAGCTTTGGTTCGGGGCCGGTGCCGGCCCTGCTATCCGTGAGGTCGGGCGCGGCCGTATCCATGCCAGGAATGATGGACACAATCCTGAACATCGGGATAAACGACGAGGTCGTGCAGGCATTGGCCGATTGGTCGGGGGATGCTCACTTCGCCTGGGATGCCTATCGGCGATTCATTCAGATGTATGCCGATGTCGTCCTCGGCGTACCCGACCACCATTTCCAAGATGTCCTGACCGATTGCCGTGAGGAGCGAGGGGTCGACGATGACTCGCAGCTGAGTGCCGAAGATCTGGCCAGGGTCACAGCCATGTTTCGTGAAATAGTCGAAGAGCACCGGCCGGGGGAGCTGCCCGATGACCCAATGGCCCAGCTTCGCGGCGCGGTTGCCGCGGTGTTCGACTCCTGGGGAAATCAGCGGGCGATCGATTACAGACGGCTCAACCAGATCCCTCACGAGCTGGGGACCGCCGCCACCGTGCAGATGATGGTCTTCGGCGACCTTGGTGCGGACTCGGGCACGGGTGTTTGCTTCACGCGAGACCCCGCTAAAGGAACCAAGGTGCCCTATGGCGATTACCTGCCCCGCGCACAAGGTGAGGACGTGGTAGCCGGCATTCGCAACACCCTCACTCTCGGCGAACTCGCCCAGCTTCACCCGAGATGTCATGACGAGCTGATCTCGATCATGGACGGGCTCGAGCAGTACTACGCCGACATGTGCGACATCGAGTTCACGATCGAGAAGGACACCCTCTACATCCTCCAGGCCCGGGTTGGGAAACGGACAGCAGAGGCCGCCGTGAGACTCGCAGTGACGATGGCCGCCGAGGGGCTCATCGACAGGGACACCGCGATTCGACGGGTCGAGCCGGCGTCCCTCGAGCAATTGCACCGCCCCAGGATCGACGACCGATCCGCCCCGCCCCGGATCACCTCGGGGGTCGCCGCATCGCCGGGAGCTGCCAGCGGGAAGGCAGTCTTCACGTCGGCCCGAGCTGTCGAACTGGCCAAGGCCGGCGAAGAAGTGATCCTGGTCCGACCCGAGACCACGCCCGAGGACATCAATGGCATGGCTGCGGCGGTTGGCATCCTCACCAGCCAGGGAGGCAAGACATCCCACGCCGCCGTGGTGGCCAGGGGAATGGGAAAACCGGCGGTCACCGGCGCATCCGGCCTGGTCGTCGATCCAGAGTCGCTCCTTGCCAGAGCTGGAGGCCGTGACATTCACGAAGGTACGCCCGTAACCATCGACGGAACTTCGGGTTCGGTGTATCTCGATGAGGTGGCGCTGATCTCGCCAGAGGACCTGCCTGAGCTCGCGAAACTCCTCGAGTGGGCGGATGAGATCAGGACTCTCGGGGTCAGGGCAAACGCCGACTCTCCTGAAGACGCGGCGGAGGCGAGAGCCCGAGGAGCGGCCGGCATCGGGCTCGCCCGCACCGAGCACATGTTTCTCGGTGACCGTCTCGGAGTCGTGCAGAAGATAATCCTGTCGGCCAACGACGAGGACCGCCAGGCAGCACTCGAAGACCTGGAGCGACTCCAGATCGGGGACTTCGAGGGACTCCTCGAGGCGATGGACGGTCTCCCAGTGGTTGTGCGTCTGCTCGACCCACCACTCCACGAGTTTCTTCCCAGCCGGCTCGAGCTGGAACGGGAGGCGTTGCGTAGGGTGCGTACCGGACGTCCGATCGAGGACCTCCAAACGATGTCCGAGCAGGTGGCTCGATGGGAAGAAGACAATCCCATGCTCGGGCTTCGTGGCGTGCGGCTGGGGCTGATGGTGGAGGAGCTCTATCGAATGCAGGCCCGGGCGGCAGTTACCGCGTTTCGACGTCGTCTTGAGTCGGGCGCCCAGCCACAGCTCGAGATAATGGTCCCATTGGTGTCGACGGCAGAAGAATTGCGCAGGATGAGGACGATGATCGAGGCCGAGATCGGAAACGACCTGGAAATCGCGGTAGGCACGATGATCGAGCTCCCTCGGGCCGCTCTGACCGCGGCTGAGATCGCTGAAGTCGCCGACTTCTTCTCGTTCGGGACCAACGACCTCACCCAGATGACGTACGGCCTGAGCCGGGATGATGCAGAGGGTCTCTTCCTGAGGGACTATCTGGAGCGTGGGATCCTCGAGTCGGACCCATTCCAGACGCTCGACCTAGGCGGCGTCGGCCGGCTCATCGAGTTGGCGTGTCGGGAGGGTCGTGCCGCCAACCCGGGCCTGAAACTCGGTCTATGCGGGGAGCACGGAGGTGATCCGGCGTCAATAGCTTTCGTGCATGGTCTCGGGCTCGACTACGTGTCTTGCAGCCCCCCAAGGGTGGAGGGTGCCCGTCTCGCCGCGGCCCAAGCCGAACTCGCCGCCCAGGACAGCTAGTCCCGTTCAGAGAGTGGGCAGTGAGATTCCGATGCCCTCGGAGCTGTCGTCTTGGAGACCTGGCGCATCTGCGGAGGCGATCACCTCACGCACGCCGGGGACCCGATCCTTGAGGATCCGTTCGATCCCCGCCTTGAGTGTCATCATCGACAGAGGACAACCCCCGCAGGCTCCGACCATTTGAAGACTGACTTTGCCGTCTTCTGCTCCAAGCAGCACGAGATCGCCCCCGTCTGCCTGAACTGCCGGACGGATGTAATCCAGAGCCTCGTTCAGCTTCTCGGGGTCGATCGGACTGTCGTTGGCGGAAGCTGGCGTGATTGTGACCGGGGTTGTTTCTGTCATGTGTCTTCAGTGGAAACGGGGCGGTGGTGGCCGTTGTTCCCAATTCTAGGAAGTCGGATCACATGCGCTCAATCGCTGCGCCGAGCGAAGCGAGGCGGCCCACGAAATCCTCATAACCGCGCTCGATGTGGTCCGCATCACTCAGTTCGGTGGTGCCTTCGGCCGCAAGACCAGCGAGGACCAACGCCGCACCCGCTCTGATGTCAGGAGCGAGGACGGGGCAGCCCGACAGAGCCTCGACGCCCCTGATGATCGCGTGCTGGGCTTCGATCGAGATGTCGGCACCCATACGCGCCAACTCGCCGACATACCGGTACCGTGAGTCATAGAGGTTCTCGGTGATCACGGATGTGCCGGTGGACAGCGCCAGGAGTGCCACCATCTGTGGCTGCATGTCGGTGTGAAAGCCGGGATACGGCAGGGTGGCGAAGTCGGTTGGGCCGGGGCGTTCGGGACCGACGACCCTGAGCCAACCGTCACCACGCTCCACGTCGCAACCGGCAGCCTCCAGTTTTGTCAGCTCCATCCGAAGATGGTCGGGACGACATCCGGTGACCGTCACATCTCCGCCGGTGATCGCCGCCGCCACGGCATATGTTCCCGCCTCGAGCCGGTCGGGGACGACGCGATGCTCGTAGGGACGGAGGGACTCGACCCCATTGATTCGGATAAGCGAGGTGCCGGCACCGTCGATTTGGGCGCCCATCCCGTTCAGCTGGGCAACCAGATCCTGGATCTCTGGCTCGCGAGCGGCGTTGACGATGACCGTCTCTCCATCCGCCAGGACCCCGGCGAGCAGGATGTTCTCGGTCGCTCCCACGGAGGGAAAGGGGAGCTCTATCTCGGTCCCCTTGAGGCGACCGTCGATCCGTGCGACGAGCTCACCGTGGACCAACTCGAAATCTGCGCCCATCTGTTCCAGACCGTGCATGTGCCACTCGATGGGTCTGGCACCGAGATCGTCACCTCCGGGCAGAGCGACCCGTGCCTGACCACAGCGCGCCAGGAGGGGCCCGAGGACGACGATCGACGCCCTCATCTGCCGCACGAGCTCGATTGGTGCCTCGGGTCTCGGTTCTTCCGGGACGACGATCCAGAGCTCGTGATCGCCGTGCTCCACCCGGCACCCTGTGTGCTCGAGTACCTGGGACATCAACTCCACGTCGAGGATCGACGGGACGTTGGTGAGGTGGTGTCGGCCGGGGGCGAGCAGAGTCGAGACGATCTCCTTGAGAACGGCGTTCTTGGCACCCAGGGTATTCACGGTCCCGGAGAGTCGGTTTCCGCCCTCCACGAGGATCTTGGACATCATTGCGAGGCTAACCGTGGTCAGGGGGAACACCCGGTGACCCGGCCATCGCAATAGGGGTGGCTACCCTGCCGAGTCAGATGAGAATCGCCGTCGGATCGGACCATGCCGGTTACCAAATGAAGGAGCACCTCGCCTCCTGGCTGGCCGAGTCCGGACATGCCGTCTACGACCTGGGAACCCACTCCACCGACCCCGTCGACTACCCCGACTACTCCGCCGCGGTCGCCCAGGCCGTACTCGACGGGAGGGCCGATCGTGGTGTGATCATCTGTGGCTCCGGTGCCGGGGCCTGTGTTGCGGCGAACAAGCTCCAGGGCATTCGCGCAGGTGTTGCCCACGACACTTACACGGCGCATCAAATGGTCGAACACGACGATGTCAACGTCATATGTCTCGGGTCCAGGGTCATCGGGCAGGCCTTGGCCGAGGACCTGGTCAAGACTTTCATCGACGCCAAGTTCAGTCGAGATGACCGACATGTTCGTCGGCTCGACAAGATCAGGGCGATGGAGGCCTGACCTACTGTCCGACGCTGTCGGCGGCGATGGCGGCAAGTGCGTTGAGCCCTTCGACCCCGATCTCACCTGCATATCGACCCAGATTCTCGTTGTCCGGGCCCAAAACGACATAGGTGGGCGTAGAAGTCAGACCGTAGGCGGTGGCGGCACTGCCGTTCTCGTCGTCCATGATCGTCGGGCTCGTCCAACCCGCTTCGTCGAGCCACTCCCCCGGTGGCCACGTGCTTCCATCGCGGAGACGATTGGTCAGCACGGTCACCCCGTACACCTCCACGTCCTCAGGGAGGTTGCCGTCAGCGAGCCATTGGTTGATGATGGGCACCTCTGCCTGGCAATGGGGGCACCAATGCGCGAGCAACACGACGATCTTTGCGGTATCACCCGGAGCGATGGTGTACTCGGCGTCGTTCCAGTCGGTCCCGGACACTGTCGGTGCGATCTGGCCAACGGCCGGATCGGCCGCCGAGGCGTCGAAGAATGGAAGGTCTTCCCCCTCCACTGTTACCTCGCCGAATCCGATCGACTCGTCTGTACCCCCCTCACCGGCGATGGCAAAAGCCATCCACACGATCAGGCCGAGACCGACCACTCCCCCGAGGATCCACCACAGGGTGTTCTTACCCGACGACCGACTCTTGCTGTTCTTGTTCGAAGTTGTTTTTGTTGACATAGAAACCCAGTAGGACTGCGATAACGATAAACCCGGCGCCAGCCATAAACGGGATGCTGATGAATCCAAAGATGTCCACGTACTTCGCAGTGCACGGGACGGCGCCACAAGACCCTCCACCTTCGATGCTGGGAAAGTTCTGGATCAGATAGTGGTATGCCGAGATTGCGAACCCGATCAGCGTCAGCGGCAATGCGTAGTACTTGACCTGAAACTCACGCCGGATCGCACCAACGAGCAAGACCACCACCATCGGATACATGGCGATCCGCTGATACCAGCAATAACGGCAAGGTTCGAAGTGGATCACCTCTGAGTAGATGAGGGAGCCGATCGTCGCAGTCAGGGCGACTGCCCAAGCCAGCCAGATACCCTTGTCGCCGAGAAGTCCCCCCGCGCTCGGACCTTTGACCATGCGATAGAAGCCAAGCCCGATTGCGGCCGCGAGAGCCACCAAGGCGAGCAAGGCGACGAGGGTGCTGTAGATGAGAATCGCGTCGTTGGACATCGATGACCGTGTGGGTGGCAACGTTATTGGCTCAGGAACGAAATGTGCGAATCATCCTCGGAAACACGCCCTTCACGCGGAGTGGTCGGCGGGTTAGCCTGGTGGGGGCAAGGGAGAAGGATCAGCATGCGGAGTCGGCTATTGGTCTTATCGACGGTCGTTTCGATGGGACTTTTGACTCTTCCAGCCACGGCTGCACCTGTCGTGGATGAGTACATCGTCGTCTTGCGTCCCACCGACCGACCGGTCAGGGACGTCGCCGACGACATCGCATCGGCACACCAGGGGGAAATCGGCTTCGTCTACACGACCGCTCTCCAAGGGTTCACCATCGAGATTCCGCAGCAAGCAGCCGGAGCACTGGCGAGAAACCCCAACGTGGCCTATATCGAGCCGGTCGTGGAAGTGGCGGCCGCCGGTACCCAGCCGATACCGACGGGTGTCGACCGCATCGATGCAGACCTGAATCCGGTGGTCGAGACCATGGACGTCGACATAGCCATCCTCGACACCGGGGTGTACTTGGGCCTGACCTCCGGGGGGCAGGCACGCTCTCATCTGGACTTGAACCTGCGTTATGTCAGCGATTGCACCGGGGCTGTCTTGTACCCGTGGTTCGGTGGATGTTCTGGTTCGGGGGATTTCCAGGACTATCACGGCCACGGAACTCATGTTGCCGGCATAGCCGCCGCCTATGACAACGACATCGGGTCGATCGGTGTGGCACCGGGTGCCGTACTCCACTCCTTCAAGGTGCTGGGAGCTGACGGGACCGGAACCAGTGGGATGATCCTGGCCGGAATCGATGCCGTGGCATCCCGGGCTGATCTCATCGAGGTCGCCAACATGAGCCTCGGGTTTCGCGGAACGTCCCAGGCGATCGACGATGCAATCGCAGCTGCCACGGATGCCGGCGTGATCTTCGTCGTCGCTGCGGGCAACGACGGAATTCCCGCCAGTGAGTTCTCGCCAGCCAACGCCCCCGACGCCCTGGCCGTATCTGCCCTCGCCGACTTCGACGGTCTCCCCGGAGCGGTCGGCTCGCCGACATGTCGAGCAGACCAGGACGACACACTCGCTGACTTCTCGAACTACGGACCCACGGTCGACATCGCTGCTCCCGGTGTGTGCATCTTCTCCACCCACCTGGATGACGGGTACACCACCTACTCGGGGACCAGCATGGCCAGCCCGTTCGTCGCGGGAGCCATTGCCCGGTACATCGCCGAGAACGACCTGCCCACTGACGACAGAGCCGATGTGAACGCCATCAAGGCGGCGGTGCTGGGAGCGGCGGTGCCTCAGAGCTCGGCATGTGGATTCCAAGATGTGGACAGCAGCCCAGAGCCGTTGCTGTTCGTCAACGGCCCCCTCTACGGAGGTGATGGGTCCTGTGGGAGTGGCTCTCCGATTCAATATCCGCCGACAGCAGACTTCTCATTCGACTGCGCAGACTTGGTCTGCACGTTCATGAACGAGTCGACGGACGCCGACGGCGACATCATCTCATCCGCGTGGGACTTCGGTGACTCGACGACAAGCATCGAACAAAGCCCTTCGCACGAGTACGTCAGCCCTGGCACCTACACGGTGACGCTGACCGTCGTCGATGACGACGGCAGCTCCAACTCGACATCTCAGGAAGTGACGGTCTCAGACCAGCCACCGGTGAACAACCAGCCTTCCGCGGGGTTCACGTCCTCATGCACCGATCTCGAGTGCGTCTTCACCAGCAGTTCTAGCGACCCGGACGGTGACATTCTCACCCACTCATGGGTCTTTGGGGACGGGAACGGCTCGTCGGCGTCCAGCCCGACCCATACGTACGCAGCAGGAGGCGCTTACACAGTCGAGCTGACTGTGAGTGACGGCGAGTTGACCGACACGACCTCATTGGTCGTGAACGTTTCGGAGCCGGAGCAGGCGACCGAGATCGGTGGCACCGTCAACCCCATCATCAGCTCCGGCCGAGACGCGGAGGTGGCTATCGCCGTCTATGACAACCTCGGTGACTACGTGGGCGGTGCGACTGTCGAGGGCTACTTCAGCTATCTCGACAATCGGGGGCGAGCCCGTACGGCCACAGCTTCAGGCGTCAGCGAAAGCGAAGACATCGGCTACGGGGGCTTTCTGGCAAACACTCTGATCGTCAAGCGGTTGCCGCCGAATTCGACCGTGACCGGGTTCTGCATCACGGATATCACTGCGGTGGGTTACACCTTCGTGACCACCGGTTTCGAGTGCTGGCCATGGAGCTCCTGAAGAACCGACGGATTTGAACCAACGGCGTACCCCGGCTCCGAAAATCGACGGGTAACTTCATTCGATGCCATCCGCAAGAGGCATCGCCTCTGGGGCGGAACGGCCTCCGATGTCCGTGGGTCTCCTCGGTATGCAATCGCTCATCGGTGCCGCCGTAGTGCTCGGAGTCGCACTCTTCTACATCGTCGCCGTCCCCGTGATCAACGGACTGGTGAAAGGCCAGAACCCTTTCGAGGTTGGCCAGCCTTATATCGCTTTCGACAGCTACCAGTTCACACCCCAGGAAGGCTGGGACCTCGTGTCGTCGAACGATCTGTTCGTGACGCTGGGCAAGGAAGGGTCAAACGTGGTCTTCACAGAATTGGTGTCAGCGGACCAGACACCCGAGGAGGCAATCCTGACCGCTATTGACGCATTGGCTCAGGACCAGGCCAACAGCTGGGTGATCGGAGGGCCCACAGCCTTTGTGACGAATGATGGTGATCACGGAGTGTCCGCCACTTCCCATTCGACCACGCAGGCGACCCAAATCTGGGTCATCACAGACGGGACTTCGAACTTGACCGTCTTCGCCTCCTCTCCGGAGAGCGTTTGGGTCTCTCTGAATGACGAGATCGTGACAATGGTCCAGTCGATCGTGTTTCTCTCCGAAGAGGAGAGCCAGTGATCTCTGCACACCATCACAAACGCCCCAGCTTCTTAGACGCTCGTTCTCTCGTCTTCTGGGTCGGTGTCCTGCTGTTCGGCTACGGACTGACGCAGGTGGGTCCCCTTTTTGGCATGGTGAAACGGGACCAGCCGGCTGTGGTCGCCCTATCCGCAGTGATCTGGGGCCTGTACGCGCTCTTGTTCTCGCTGATCATCTATCGACTCGAAACTCTCCAGCGTCGGTCACCGGTCACGATGCTGGGAGCGTTCCTCTGGGGTGCAGTGATCGTGACCGGGATCGCCGCCGGCGGCGGGAACGAGATCAACGAAATCGTGGCCAAGGTGCTGCCATCCGACATGCAGGACTGGGTGCCTGCCATCGCCGCACCCCTCGTCGAAGAACCGCTGAAGATGCTCGGAGTGCTCGCCCTCGCCTTCATACCCGCGGTGAAGATCGACTCCGCGCTCGACGGCCTGTACTACGGACTCTTCGTCGGTCTCGGCTTCGAGGTAACGGAAGGCATTCTCTACGGGGCGTCGGCCGCCGCTTTGGCGGGCTCCGCCGTGACGGGAGTCGTGGCCAGCTTCGTCCTCCGGGGAATCGTGGGTGGTCTCTGGAGCCATCCCACCTACACAGGAATCACCGGGGCCGGGGTGGGCTACTTCTTCGGGTCGGGAGCATCAGCGGCGAAGAGGTGGCTGGTGATGTCTGGCTCCCTCCTCGCCGCCATGATCCTCCATGGGCTGTTCGACTCCCCACTGCTCCAACAGGACAACCCTGTTCTCTCGACTGTGGTCAAGGGTGTGCCTGCGTTCGTGCTGCTACTGGTGCTGCTTCGCATCGCTCGGAAGCGGGAACGGGATGTTTTCGAAAGAGTGGGTGGAACACAAATCGTCTCGAATCTGGTGAGCCACGACGAGTTGAAGACGCTGCTCACCAAGCGTGATCGCAGGAAAGCGAGGCGGTCGCTGCGGAAGACCCATGGTTTCGCAGCCGCTCACGCCATGCGACGACTACAGCGCTCTCAGATCGAGTTCGTAGCAACGGTCGCAGAAGATGGACCCGACTCGGAGCGAGCCCTGTCTTATGCGACTGACATCGCAGAGGACCGAAGGGTGCTCGCCGAGGTGATCGAAGAATCGAGTTGACCTGATAACCGCTCAGCAGACGGTTCAACTCCTGTCGCGCAGACTCCGGAGCGTAGGTCATTTGATGCTCACCCGCCATCGACATATCGAGTGTCGTCACATATCACTGACTCCGATCCGCTGCGGGTCATCAGTTGGAGTGACATCCGAAACAGCGCTGTGCGCCACCGGCAATGGCACTCAGCACGTGCCTCTCTGGCTCGATGCGTCGGTGTGCGTGTAATCGCTCGGATATCGAAGATCTCGAGCGCCAGAGGCCATAGGGTCGCCTGTTGCAACCTGAACTAGCGTGCAGGGGCCGTCTACCCGGAGCGTCCGTATGGCCGTGTATGTGATCGATGCCAACGCTGCTATTGAGTTGGTTCGACGACAATTCTCGGGATCCGATAAAACGGAGTTGTTCGCGCCGACTCTCCTGCGGTCACAAGTGCTGGCGATTCTTCGTTCTGAGGTCGTAGCCGGCGCGGATCCTGAGGAAGCCCTCGATCTCGCTGAGCGAGCGTGTCGATTGCCCGGCAGGCTCTTGGGTGACGCCGTGTTGCGTCGGAATGCGTGGACGATCGCGACAGAGCAGGGATGGTCCGAAACCTACGACGCCGAGTACATCGCGCTGACACGACTGCACGGTGCAGCTCTCATCGCTGGGAGCGAGTCCCTGCGGGAGAAGGCTGAGGCGATCGTCCCAACAGAGACCGTGGCCTATTTGCTGGACGCCGGTTGAAAGCGGACTCGTGCCGGCGTCTTGGACAAGCCCGAGAAACAGACATCGCCTGTTGCGACGGTGCTCATTCAGTCGGGAATGGCGCGACGCGGTGTCCGAATCCGCCGGTCAGCCCTGTCGCATTCACGATCTCCGACATGCTTTGTGCAAGGCTCAGGTGAGGCCCAAACGCCGAGAACCCCCTGACCAGAGAAAAAGAACTGGCAGTCCCGACCGGATTCGAACCGGCGTTTCCGGCTTGAAAGGCCGGCGTCCTAGGCCTCTGGACGACGGGACCGGGATACCGAGAGGTTACGCCGAGATCGGGTTCATCCCAACTCTTGTCAATTCCGACGCAACGCCGCTACAATCGAACACATGTTCGCTCCGGAGTGGAACGCCGAACCTACTTTGTTCGGAGATGTGGCTCCCGCCATCGATGGCTCGTTCACACAGTTGAGCCGTGTCGATCTCGACACCACGGCCTGGCTCGACTATTGCCCGATGTGGCTCAGCGGTGACCGCCATCTGTTCGACGCCCTCGTCGACGGCGCAGACTGGCGGCAGCCGGTAGTTCGAATGTACGACCGAGAGGTGAAGACACCACGTCTCGTGGCGACGATCGATCAGAGGGTCCATCCCTTGGTGCCACAGATCGTCGATAGCCTCTCGGGACGATATGGGATCCGCCTCGACCAGGTCAGCGCAGGGTGGTACCGGGACGGAAACGACTCGGTCGCCTATCACGGAGACCGAATAGCCAGGGAGCTACCCGCAGCGATCGTTGCGACGGTTTCGCTGGGGGCACCACGACGTTTCCTGATCAGACCGAGCGGCGGAGGACGAGCCATGTCGTACTCCCTGGGCCACGGAGACCTTGTGGTGATGGGCGGGAGTTGTCAGAGAACCTGGGAACACGCAATCCCAAAGGCCGCGGGGGCCGCCCCCCGTATCGCGCTGATGTTCCGACACGCCTACGACTGAGTCGCGAGCTCGGCACTCGCCCTGCGGAGACGCTCCAGAGTCCGCTCCCTGCCCAGGGCGGCGATCGACTCGAACAGCGGCGGACTCACCGACGACCCAGTCACCGCGACTCGAAGTGGCTGGAACGTCTTCCCGGCGCCGATTCCGAGACGCTCTGGTATGGCGCGAAGGGCAGCCTCGACGGTCTCCACACTCCACGGATCCACAGCCTCAACGGCCTCGAGACCGGCGTCTAGGACTTGGGCTACACCGTCCTTGGTCATCACCTTGTCCCACGATTCGGCGTCGTAAGTGTCGAAGTCATCGAAGAGGAAAACTACCTGTGTGCCGGCTTCGGGCAAGAGTTTGGTTCGCTCCTGCACCAGAGGCGCAACCGAGCGGAACGTATCCCATTCCCCTGCATCGAGTGGACGACCCAATTCGGACTCGACGATCGGCCGCACCATGTCGGCGAAGACTGACTCGTCCATCGACCTGATGTACTCGCCGTTCATCCAGGCCAACTTGTCGGGGTCAAACGCTGCGGGGTTTCGTGAAACGTCGACGAGGTCGAACTCGGCCACCGCCCTGTCCCGGTCGAAGATCGTGGTTTCCCCGTCAGGCGCCCAGCCCAGGATCGCCAGATAGTTGAACATTGCGTCTGCCAGGAACCCGGCATCTCGATATTCGGAGAGAGCAGTTGCACCGTGCCGTTTCGAGAGCTTCTTCCCGTCGGTTCCGAAGAGAAGAGGAAGATGTGCGTACACCGGTTCTGTCGCCTCCAACGCCCGGGTGAGAAGGATGTGCTTGGGAGTTGAGGGCAAGATGTCCTCGCCCCTGGCGACATGGGTGACTTCGTATTCGACGTCGTCCACTGTGGACGCCAGGTGGTAGGTAGGCACGCCGTTGCTCCGCAGAATCACGAAATCGTCGATGTCTGCCGGTGCGAATGACAGATGCCCCCGGATCAGATCGGTGAACTCCACGGGTCCGTCATTTGGTATCGAGACTCGGATGACACCCTCCGTTCGCTCCACGTCGGGACGTCGTATGTAGTGACCGGGGTGTTTCCCCTCCTGCTGGGCCCGATTTCGCAACTCGTCGAGTTCAGCAGCCGATCGGTCGTCGTAATAGGCATGACCTGAGTCGACAAGACCCCGGGCGAGATCTGCGTAATGGTCGAGCCGGTCGGACTGCCGGTAGCTGCCGTGAGGACCACCCTTCCCGACTCCTTCGTCCCATTCCAGCCCCAACCA
>DASTBQ010000115.1:0-13376 GCA_035711995.1 Acidimicrobiia bacterium
CGGCATCGAGCCAACGATGTCGATGTCGGCGCGGGCCCGCGCCAGGTAGTCGAGCAGCTCGACCTCGATTTCACTGTCGGCTGTGACCACCACGAACTCGGGTGCCTCTTCCGCGGCGGTGAACATCTGCCAGCCGAACCGTTCTGTCCGGTCTCCCTCACCGAGTCTTGCCAGAGGAATGCCGATCTGGACGACCAGGAACAGGGCCACGGCGAATCCGGCGACGATTCGAGATCGGCGCCAGTCAGTCATGCTGTGGCTCGCAACACTTGCACCTGCTCATTGTGTTGCCTCTATCGGCAGATAGCGTGCTCATCGTGAACTGGGCGGATTTGGGCGGCTGGTGGCTCGAAGAGATCGATGACGACCCGGCATACGAAAGCGTCGTGACTCCGTTGCTGCTGGAAGTTCTCGAGCCGGCGCAAGGTCGGCGATACCTGGATGTGGGGTGTGGCGAAGGACGGGTGATGCGCTCGGTCGGAGCTTTCGGCGCCTCGGTCGATGGTCTCGACCTGACTTTTGAACTGGTCGTTCGGGCGGGACGGGCATTCGTGGGCGAGCTTCCGACCATGACGGTCAGGGATGACTCATATGACGGGGTCTATTGCGTGCTGACCTTCGAGCATGTCTTGGATCATCAGACCTTCTTCCTGGAGGCGGCGCGAGTGGTCAAGGACGGCGGGGTTCTCGCCCTCGTCGTGAATCATCCAGTGTGGACCGCACCCGATTCGACTCCGATCACCGATCAATTCGGGGAGATCCTCTGGCGACCCGGTAGCTACTTCTCGTTGGGTTTCACTGAAATGCCAGCCGGAGAGGGCTCGGTCGTTTTCCATCATCGAACCATGGCCGAGCTCCTGAATGCCGCGGCCCGAGCAGGATGGTCACTCGAAGCGATGGTCGAACAACCCCATCACGAGCTCGAGGATCAGGACGGTATACCTCGTTTGATGGCGACCCGATGGAGAAAGACGGGATGGTCTGGCTGATCTTGGCCAGCGCTGCCAAAATCATGCCGTGACTTTCTCTCCTGCGTCGGCTGACGCCGTCGATGTCTCTGTGATCCTCCCCGTTTACAACGAGGTGGATCATCTCGAGCAGGAGGTCAAACGTGTCCGGACGTCCCTCGACGACTCCGGGCTCAGCTACGAGATAATCGTCGTCGACGACGGCTCCACCGACGGATCGGGCGAAGCAGCACGCAGCATCGATGGGGTGCGGACTGTGCGTTTCCTCACCAACAGAGGCTCCGGGTCGGCACGCAAATACGGCAGCATGATCGCCCGTGGCGAGGTTGTTGTTTGGACCGACGTCGACATGACCTATCCAAACGACGAGATCCCTCGTCTGGTCCGTGAGCTCGAAGGCTACGACCAGGTGGTTGGTGCCCGCACCACCGAAGAGGGAACCGTCAAGCTCCTGCGCAAACCCGCCAAATGGCTGATCCGCAGGCTGGCCGCCTATCTGGCCGGGACACCGATACCCGATCTCAACTCCGGGTTCCGGGCCTTCCGACGGGAGGTGGGTGATCAATTTCTCTATCTGCTGCCCCGTGGCTTTTCGTGCGTCACTACCATCACGATGGCGTTCCTGAGCAACGGCTATTCGATCAAGTACATCCCGATCGAATATGCAGCCCGAGCCGGAAAGTCCAAGTTTCACTGGTGGAAGGACACCCGCCGCTACCTGCTCCAGGTGGTGCGAATGATCCTGATGCACGAGCCACTCCGATTCTTCGGACCTCTGGCTGCGGTCGTCGGGACGGTGGGGGTGGGCAAACTGATATACGACCTCGTGGTCAGTGACTTTCGGGTGGCGGGCAACACGCTCGTCCTTCTCGGTGTCGCTTTCGCCTTGGCCGGGATCGGGGTGATCGCCGATCTAATGGTGCAGTTGAACAAGAGACGTCACGACGTCATCCCGGCGGTCGACTTCGACCACGGTGCGGGTGAGGTGAACACCTGATGAGTGAGGCCGATCGCGTCAAGGTCGTGCCCAGCACCGCACAGGTTGGCGCCGGTGAGGTTCAGAACGTTCCTGGTAACAACTTCGACAAACACGGCAGCACCAACCCGATAGTCACCAGGCTCATGGACCGGTTCCACTCCGGGCTGATCGAGGCCGTAGCCCGATTCCAGCCAGAGTCGATACTCGACGTGGGCTGTGGAGAGGGTCGCACCACCAAATTGATCGAGCAGGCGTTCACGGTCCCCACCGTGGGTACCGACCTCGAGGAGGTGGTTCTCCAAGAGGCGAACACAAGTGTGTCGGCTGCATCGTTCTACGCCGGTTCGATCTACCAGTTGGCCCACAGGGATCACGGGTTCGACGTGGTCATCGGCACAGAGGTTCTCGAGCATGTGGACGACCCGGGCGGGGCCGTCGACGAGCTGATTCGGGTTGCCCACCGGGGTGTGGTGGTGACAGTTCCGCACGAGCCGTGGTGGCGGATGGCAAACATGGCGCGGGGTATGTATTGGAGCGACTTGGGGAACACACCCGGTCATATCCAGCATTGGTCGCCTGGGAGCTTCCGGGCATTCCTCGACGAGCGTGCCGATCGTGTCACAGTGAGCACGGTCGGGCTGTGGTTGCTCGGCTCAATCGAAGTGTGAGGAGAAGATTCCGGCTCGAGTGGCTGCTCGCTCTGGGGGGAGTGATCTTCCTGGTCATCGGTCTGGCCAGCGGCTGGGATGAAATCTCCGAGTCCTTCGACTGGACACCAGGCCGCTTCCTCATCGCCCTCGCCATCTCTTTCGCTGGGCTGACGGCCGTCGCTCTCTCCTGGGCCGTCCTCCACAGCGGTCCTGAAAGAGCCCGTGCCTTCCGCAGCTACCTGCTGGTCCAGCCCGCAAAACACGTGCCCGGTGGTGTGGCCCATCCGATGAGCCTGATCAGCGCATCGTCACGGGAAGGCTCGGTCGCCGGGTCGACAACGCTCTTTCTTCGTTTCTCGCTGTTGCTCGTGTCCGGAGGGATGGCGCACGGTCTCATCTTGCTGTTCGCTTGGGATCAGACTTTGCTTGCCGTGGGCGCCGTGATCGCATCCATCGGTGCCGGTGCGGTGGCGTTCAGCTCTCGCCTGGCGGCAAGGGTGGAGGAGTGGATCCCGAAGGTCATGAAGCGATTCGGCAAGGACGACCCATCTTCGGATGCGCGTCGCCCGGTCTCGGCGGTTCAGACGCTGGGAGCCTGGCTTTGGGCCACCCTGGGTATCGCCGGGCTGGCCGGCGGTTTCGCGGTATTGGCCTCGTCATTCCAGGGCATGCCCAGCCCCGTCGTCCTCGCCGGGGCGTTCGGGGTCTCCTGGGCGGTTGGCTATCTACTGGTCCCGTTCCCGGCGGGTCTAGGCGTCCGGGAGACGGGATTGCTGCTGTTCCTGGGTTCCACCGTTGGTGCCGGTCCGGTTATCGCCGCATCGGTGCTGCAGCGGGTGTGTCAGATGGTGGCCGAGCTGTTGGGAGTCCTCCTCGGAGGCGTGTTGGGAGCTCGGGAACGGCGGCTCAGCCGAACCACGCCTGATCCTGTCACACCCGAGCCGTAGCGTCGATCACACACAGGCTCGCCTGGCTGAAAGTTGCAGCCCCGAGCGGGTCCTAGCCTGGGAGCACATGTTCGATCGCCCCAAACCTTCCGAGATCCCGGCAAAGCCGGGGGCCTACATGTTCCGCGACAAACACGGTCGTGTGATCTATGTCGGGAAGGCGAAGCATCTGCGGAGCAGGGTGTCGTCCTATTTCGGGGTTGGCCTCCACCCCAGGACCCAGGCGATGGTCGACAGCGCCCGCTCGGTCGACTGGATCATCACCGACTCCGAGGTCAACGCGCTGATGCTCGAGTACTCACTGATCAAAGAGCACCGGCCCCGATTCAACGTAAAGCTGGTTGACGACAAGTCCTATCCATTCCTCGCCATCACCAGATCCCACCAGTGGCCACGTGCGATGGTGATGAGGGGGAAGAAGCGCAAGGGCAACGAGTACTTCGGGCCTTATGCCCACACCTACGCGATCCGTAAGACGCTCGACCAGCTGCTTCGAACGTTCCCGGTGCGCACCTGCTCGAACGCGATGCTGGAGCGGCAACACGCTCAGGGCCGGCCGTGTCTGTTGTTCCACATCGAGAAGTGTTCGGGGCCGTGCATCGAGGCGGTGGAGCCCGAGGAGTACGAACGAATGGTGGAGGGTCTCGCCGCGTTTCTCAGCGGTGACACAGACGGTGTCATCGCCGACCTGGAATCTCAGATGTGGCAAGCGGCCGAACGCGAGGAGTTCGAATTGGCGGCCCGTTACCGGGACCGGCAGGAAGATGTGCGTCGGGCGATGCTCCGACAGGAGGTGGTCACAGAGAAGGCGGAGAACTTCGATCTCATCGCCCATCACGGTGATGAGCTGGAAACCGCCATCCAGGTGCTCAACGTGCGTCGGGGGAGGGTGGTGGGGGAGATGAGCACTGTCGTCGACCGGGTCGAGGAGCTCACCGACCCCGAGCTGATGGCGAGAGTCGTCAGAGAGCTGTACGGCGACACCGAACCTCCTCGTGAGGTGCTGGTGAGTCTCATGCCCGACGAAGCCGATCTTCTGACTGATTGGCTCACCAAGCTGGGGGAGCGCAATGTGAGTCTTAGGGTTCCACGACGCGGCTCGAAACGCAGACTCATCGAAACTGCCTCGATCAACGCCGCGGAGGCTTTCGCCAGACACCGCCTCAGCCGGCAGAAGGACCACAACGCCAGGGCCAAGGCGCTGCGCTCACTACAGGAGGAGCTTGGACTCGACGACCCTCCGTTGCGGATCGAAGCATTCGACGTAGCCACCCTCCAGGGCACGAACACCGTTTCGTCCATGGTTGTCCTCGAAGACGGGATGCCCAGACGAAACGACTACAGGCGGTTCAAGATCCGCACCGTCGAAGGCCAAGACGATTTCGCCTCCATGGAGGAGACCATCCGCCGCAGGTTCAAGGCCTATCTCGCCGAGCAACGCAAGCCGGTGACTGACCAGGCCAAGTTCTCCTATCCACCGAGTCTGGTGGTGGTCGACGGAGGTGCGGGGCAGCTGGGGCGGGCGGTGAAGGTCCTCGACGAGCTCGAGCTCGACATCCCGGTGATTGGTCTGGCCAAGAAGATGGAGGAGGTCTACCTGCCCGGGCGTCCCGAGCCGATACAGATACCTCGGGACGCCGAAGCGCTCTACCTCCTCCAACAGGTGCGCGACGAAGCGCATCGATTCGCCAACACCTACCACCAGCAGCTTCGGTCCAAATCGATGGTCGACTCGATACTCGACGAGATTCCAGGTTTGGGTCCAAAGCGAAAGAAGGACCTGCTCAGGCATTTCGGGTCCTTGAAGAAGCTGCGGACAGCCAGTCTGGAAGACCTGGGCCAGGTCGTCCCGGCCCAGGTCGCCGCCGACCTTCACACCGCCCTGCACCGATGAATTCCAAATAGCCCGCGAGACCTACGAGGCTCAACTGGAACACCTTTTGACCCGATGTACTCTCGGAAAGGCTCGACGCGGAATGGTCAGGATTTAGATGCCAATTCTCAACGGATTCGGTGTGCTCGAAGGAAAACATGCGGTGGTGCTCGGTGGGGCCGGGTTCCTCGGCTCACACGTGTGCACCCAACTCGTCTACTCGGGCGCGAGAGTGACTTGTCTCGACAACATGATCACGGGGAATCCATCTAACGTTGCCCACCTTCTCGGTGACAGCAAGTTCCGACTGATCAACTACGACGTAACCGAGTACATCCATGTCGCCGGTCGAGTCGACTATGTGTTGAACTTTGCCTCGCCCGCATCGCCGATCGACTATCTGAAGTGGCCCATCCACACGCTCAAAGTCGGCGCATTCGGCACCCACAAGGGTCTGGGGTTGGCCTACGAAAAGTCGGCTGTGTTCTTCCTCGCTTCGACCTCAGAGGTCTATGGCGATCCACTGGTCAACCCCCAGCCCGAGTCGTACTGGGGCAACGTGAACCCGATCGGACCCCGGGGTGTATACGACGAGGCCAAGCGTTTCGCCGAAGCCCTCACTCTCGCATATAACCGGGAGCATGGACTGGAGACCCGCATCGCTCGGATCTTCAACACCTACGGTCCCCGGATGCGGCCCCACGACGGACGCGCCGTCCCTGCATTCTTCAGGGCCGCCCTGGAGAACCGACCCCTGCCGGTTCATGGCGATGGCAGTCAAACCCGGTCGTTGTGTTATGTAGATGACGAGGTGGAGGGGATTCTCAAGCTGTTGTTGTCGGATGAGACCGCACCGGTGAACATCGGCAACCCTGAAGAGGTGACCGTGCTGGAACTCGCTGAGACGATCCAGGAGGTCGTCGGCAATCACCCGGGGATCGACTTCCAGCCGCGCCCTACCGATGACCCCAACGTGCGTCGGCCCGACACCACCCGGGCACAGGAGATGCTGGGTTGGAAAGCTCAGATCTCCCTTCGGGAAGGCTTGGAGCGGACCGCACCCTGGTTCAGAGAGGTCCTCGGCCACTACTAGTGCCGGGTCAGGGCCATTCGGATCTGTAACCTGCGTGCACACCTGACCAAGGCCCACCGATGGACCTCGCCGCAACCGATGCACCTCATGTCCTAGTAGTGACAGGCATGTCCGGGGCGGGACGCTCGTCGGCGGCGAAGATCCTCGAGGACCTCGGTTACACGGTCATCGACAATCTCCCTCCGCAGCTGTTGTCGCTCGCAGTGCAGGCCCATGACATCCCCCAGGACCACAAGCATCTCGCGGTCGTCATCGACTCTCGGGGCGGGTTGCCGACCGAGGAGCTGCGCTATGCCATGCAGGAACTCGAACGCGAAGGCGTTCTGACACGCATCGTTTTCCTCGATGCCGACGACGACGTGATAGTCACCAGATACGAGGAGAATCGGCGACCCCATCCTCTGGGTCTGGCCACCATCAGCGAGGCAATCGACGCCGAACGAGCGTTACTCGGTGAGCTCAAAGAGATGGCCGACGTGGTGATCGACACCTCGAACCTCAACGTCCACGAACTCAGGGAGAGGCTCACCACACAATTCTCCGAGGATGACCTCAACCGGCCGATGCGAGTCTCGATTCGCTCGTTCGGATTCAAGAACGGAACTCCCCGTGACACCGACCTCCTGTTCGACGTCCGTTTTCTACCCAACCCACATTGGGTGCCCGAGCTTCGTGAGCTGCGTGGCATTGACGCGTCGGTCAGCGACTACGTGTTGGGAGCCGATGGGGCCGAGGAGTTCGTCGATCGGGTCGAGGGACTTCTCCGATTCTTGATCCCCAAGTTCCTCAGCGAGGGCAAGTCCTACTTGTCGATAGGGATCGGATGCACCGGTGGTCATCACCGCTCGGTGGCGATCGCAGAGGAATTGGCATCCCGTCTCGCCGCCCACGGTGTCAACGCAGCGGTCAGACATCGTGACGTGGAGCGGTGAAGCCCCAGACCCAGACCGCAATGGAGCCGCTCCTGCTCGACCCGACCGGTCCTGCGGTGGTGGCCATTGGTGGTGGCCACGGTCAGGCCTCTGCCCTGGAAGCGATCCAGACATACGCAGGGAGCATCTCCGCCCTCGTCTCGGTTGCTGACGACGGTGGCTCGTCGGGCCGCCTCACCGAGTTCGGTATCCCTCCGCCTGGGGACGTCAGGCGGTGTCTTCTCGCCTTGACGCCGGATCCGTCACTGTGGTCGGAGTTGTTCGCCCACAGGTTCGGGTCCGGGGACGTCAGCGATCACTCCCTGGGAAATCTGATCCTCGCTGCCCTCACCGACCTCTTTGGCGATTTTGCCAGCGCCGTCGATACCGCGGCCAGAATGCTGGGCACATTGGGCGAGGTGATTCCGGTCGCGGACACGCCGGTGACCCTGTCCGCCGTCATCGATGGTGTAACGGTGAGTGGTCAGGCCGCAATCACCAGCACGGAGGGGCATATCAGCGACATACGAATCGATCCTGAAGACACCCTGGCATCACGTAGGGCTCTGGCCGCCGTGGCCGGTGCCCAGCAGATCGTGCTCGGTCCGGGCAGCCTCTACACGTCGGTGATATCGGCCTTGATGGTCCAGATGCTCGCCCCCGCGGTGATGGACTCGGACGCGCAACGCGTTTTCGTGTTGAACATGGTCACCCAGAAGGGTGAGACCCTGGGGATGAGCGGTGCTGAGCACGTAGCCGCATTGGCCGAGCACGTGGGGATCCAGGGTCCGGGGGTGATAGTCGCCCATGACGGTCCGTTCGACGTTCCCGAGGGGCATGACGCGGTATCGATCGCCCCGGAGGATGCAGCCGCCTACGGCTGGGACCTCGTGGTTGCCGACCTCGCCGACGAGTGGTCAGACTGGCCTCAACACGACCCGCTCAAGCTGGGTCGTGTCCTCGAGAAACTCACCACCGCGAGGAGTTGAACCAGATGAACGACTACTTGACGCTCGACGAAGTCGAGGTTTCCGGCAAGAAGGTCCTTGTGAGGTCAGACCTCAACGTCCCTCTGGACGAGGGTCAGGTGAGTGACGATTTCAGGATTCGAGCTGCTCTGCCCACACTGGAGCGGCTCGTCGAAGCCGGTGCCGACGTCACCGTCTGCTCCCATCTCGGTCGGCCCGATGGCGTCGACCCCGCCTTCTCGCTTCAACCCGTGGCCGAGGCGATGAAACAGTTGACCGGCGTGTCCGTTGGCTTCGAATCGGGTGGGGACATCACCGTCCTCGAGAACACCAGGTTCCTCCCCGGGGAGACCGAGAATGACCGCGCGACCGCCCGAGAACTGGCGGACGGGTTCGACTTGTTCGTTCAGGATGCCTTCGGGTCGGTGCATCGTGCCCACGCATCGACTGTCGGGGTAGCCGAGTTGGTCAGATCGGTCGCCGGCCCGCTTCTCGACACCGAGTTGAAGGCCCTGGGTCGTCTTCTCGACGAGCCCGAGCGCCCGTTCACGGTGGTCTTGGGTGGTGCCAAGGTCTCCGACAAGCTGGCCGTGATCGAGAACCTCCTGCCTCGGATCGACCGGATGCTCATCGGAGGCGGGATGTGCTTCACGTTTCTCAAGGCTCTCGGCCACGAGGTGGGCGATTCACTGGTCGAGGAGTCGATGCTCGAAAAGGTTGCAGAGATGGTCGACGACAAGAGGATTGCTCTGCCCACCGATGTGATGATCGCCGACTCCTTCAGCGAGGAAGCCCACTCGGCGATAACCGTCGTCACCGAGATCCCCGAGGGCTGGATGGGTCTCGACATAGGGACCGACACGGCGATGGACTTCGCAGATCTGATTGTCGACTCGGGTTCGGTGTTCTGGAACGGCCCGATGGGTGTTTTCGAATGGGAGGCCTTCAGGAACGGCACCGAGTTGGTGGCCCGAGCGTTGGGAGAATGTGAAGGATTCACCGTGGTCGGTGGTGGCGATTCGGCGGCGGCGCTCCGGCTTCTCGGGCTCGAGGACACCGTCAGCCATCTCTCCACAGGCGGTGGGGCCGGTCTCGAACTCCTCGAGGGCAGGATTCTGCCAGGTGTGGCGGTTCTGGAAAGATGGGTGAATGACTGACCGCACCCCGCTAATCGTGGGGAACTGGAAGATGAATGCGAGTCACCTGGAGGCGATCCAGATGATTCAGAAGCTTTCCTACCGGTTGGAGGCCGACGACTACCAGCGGGTCGACATCGTGGTGGCTCCGCCTTTCACCTCGCTGCGTTCGGTTCAGGTCGTCCTCGAGCAAGACCACATCCCGATCGCGCTCGGAGCCCAGGACGTCTTCTGGGCCGAATCGGGTGCATTCACCGGTGAGATCTCCGCGCCGATGCTGGCCAAACTCACCGTTCGTCACGTGATAGTCGGGCACTCGGAACGTCGTCAGCACTTCGGCGAGACAGACGAGACAGTCAACAAGAAGGCGAAGGCCGTCGTGGCGGCGGGCATGGCGGCCATTGTCTGCGTCGGAGAGACGTTGGAGGAGCGGGAAGCCGACCAGGCACAATCGGTGGTCAGTGGGCAGGTAACCGCTGGGTTGCGGGGCCTCCAACTCGACGACCCTCTCAAGCTCAGCATCGCATACGAGCCGGTCTGGGCGATCGGCACCGGACGAACCGCCTTCCCCGATGACGCCGCGACAGTCGCGTCCGCCATCAGGGAACAGCTCAGATCCCTTTTCAACAGCGAGGTGGGGGAGCAGGTCCGCATCCTCTACGGGGGGTCGGTCAACGCAGTCAACATCAAAGACTTCATGGCGAAGAAGGACATCGACGGTGCCCTGGTCGGCGGGGCATCACTCGACCCCGACCAGTTCGCCACCATCGTCAGGTACCGGCTGTGAGCCACATCTTGATCCTGCTCCGGCACGGTCAGTCGGAGTGGAACCTCTCGAACCTGTTCACCGGCTGGACAGATGTGGGTCTGACCGGGACAGGTGAGGAGGAGGCCCGTGAGGCAGGTCGGTTGATGGCCGCCGAGGGTCTGAAACCCGATGTGATGTTCACCTCGGTGTTGAAGCGGGCGACTGCCACCGCCGACCTCGCGCTGGAAGCTGCGGGCTGGACCGACATCCCCACCGAGCGGCACTGGCGTCTCAATGAGCGCCATTACGGCAGCCTGCAGGGGCTCAACAAGAAGGAGACGGCGGAGAAGTACGGTGACGAGCAGGTGTTGATCTGGCGACGCTCATACGGGACGCCGCCACCGGCGTTGGAGCTCGACGATGAGCGTCACCCCAGCCTCGACCCCCTGTATGCAGATATCGAGCCGTCTGACATCCCGTCGACGGAGGCGTTGTCGAACGTGGTCGACCGGATGCTGCCGTACTGGTTCGAGAAGATCGTGCCCGAACTCGAGGCGGGGAAGACAGTATTGGTGGTTGCCCACGGCAACTCGCTCCGGGCGCTGATCAAGCATCTCGACGACGTCAGCGAGGAAGACATCGTCGAGCTCAACATCCCCACAGGGATCCCGCTGGTCTACGAGCTGGACGACGAGATGAAGCCGATCTCGAGTCGTTATCTGGGCGATGCGGAGGCGGCACAGGCAGCCGCCGAGGCCGTGGGAAAACAGGCTGGATAGGCCAAGAAAAGGGGATCTGGTAGCATCAGGTCCCGTCGTTCGGCGGGGATTTCACGTTCGAAACAATCACCATGAATGTCGTAACCGCTTTCGCCATCATCTTCCACATCATCCTCTCCCTGGTGCTGATCGCACTCGTTCTCCTGCACTCGGGCAAGGGCGGTGGTCTCTCCGATGTGTTCGGCGGCGGCATGTCCACCTCGAGCCTCACCGGATCGACGGTGGTTGAGCGGAACCTGGACCGTCTCACGGTGATAGTCGGGATCCTCTTCGGGGTCAGCACGTTCGCGCTGACCTTCGTCTTGAGCTGAGTCGCCCGATAGACTTTCGACGGCCGGTCACACCTGTCGGAGTGGCGGAATTGGAAGACGCGCCAGACTAAGGATCTGGTGGGGTTTAGAGCCCCGTGGAGGTTCGAGTCCTCTCTCCGACACCATTGGGTTTTTTGCCCGTCGCTCCCCTCAACTGCAACCCGATTGCAGAGGATTTCGGTGTCCACGTCGGGTCGGGGGGGTCGTCAGATAGCAGAGCTATTCCTTCGCTCGACGCGTAGGGTCGGGCGAATTGTCATCATACGACGAGAGACCGACGGTGGTGTGTCAGGTCAAAGAGTCCCAGCGCCAGCAGGCAAGGTGTTCCGAGGGAGCCGCTTTGGAAGTCGGGCCGTGACGCCGCACCTCGATGTTGAGACTCAGCCCCATGCCTGAGCCTGAGCGCACTCCGGCTGGCTCCGAAGGTCATTGACGTCTGCCACCGGCCAACCCGTGAGAGCCTCGAGAACTTGGTGCAGGGGGGTGTGGCAGGCTAATTGAGAGGGTATTAGGCGCAGATGGGAGTCGAGCAATTTCGACGATCATCGGGGCAACGAACAATCAGATTGCTACTTTGGGTGACAGTCTCTGTCTTGTTCCTCCTGTGGTCAGCTACACCCGTTCGAGCCGCGTCGCTCGTCTTATCCGTGTGGTCGGCCTCTCCGGGCCAAACCATTGGCGTAGTGGGTACAGGGTTTGAAGCCGATTCATCAGTAAGGCTCTGTTGGGATGACGAGAATTGTGCCAATCTCCGTCGAGCCGATACCGGAGACGACGGCACCTTCAGTGTGACCGTCGAGATACCAGACGACGCCTCTCCAGGATCATATGGGATAAGTGCGTGTCAGTCGGTTACAGATGGACTGCTCTGCGCATGGGTCACCATGACGGTCGAGGAAGATTCGACGACAACGACCACCACCCCAACCACAACCACATCTAGCACAACCACAACCACCCCAACCACAACCACCGGGCCCACATCCACCCCAACCACAACCTCCGGGCCCACATCCACCCCAACCACAACCACCGGGCCCACAACAAGCGATCCCCTGCAGCTTCCAACATCATCGACAGACCAGGCGAAGGCGCCGTATCTGACCCCATCCACAACGGGATTGAGCCCTTTGTGGTCCCCGCCCGGTCCCCTCACGAACAGCTTCGAATTCACCCCAGACACGCAGGCCGGCAAAGAAGAGGTGCTATCAGGGTCGATCATCCACCATGATGCGGAAGCGATTCAACCGCTTGAGAGCACTTCTGAGGTCAATTGGCTGGTAGTCGGGGGACTGCTCCTCCTAGCTGTAGTGCTTTTCACTCTGATAGTGAGGTACGTGCTATTACAGCTGACGAGGTGACTTCCTCTGCTCTGGGAAGCGCCGACTCCCGCGCCGGGGTGCAGTTCATCGCCGCAAACTAGAAACCAACTATGAAGAGATCGGCTGCGATGCGTCAGGAGAGCTCACCTTCGTGTCGATCGAACTCCGCAGTGCTCATCGGGTAGGGGGCAACGCTTTTGGTCGCTTGATGAAACTGTTTTGCTCAAGGTATTGAAGGACAATCGACGATGAGAAAGTGATGCATCAACCTTCCGAATTGGGGCCACCGGGGCCAGTGGCAAACCCAACCTCGGCCACGAGTGGCTTGGCTTGGACTCACGTCTGTGGCCGTTACCAGAGATGAATTGTTGGTCGTCGTGGGTACCAACTCTTTGCTAATCGGGTTCGGGGGAGGTGGGTAGATGGTCGGGCGGCCTCTACCGATCGGCCCCTGACCGACCGAGTTGGTCTGTGCGAAACAACAATCCAACGGCCGACAACAGCCCGGTCACGACGTGACACCGGGACGCGTAAGCCTCGGTATTCGTTGACTTTCTGGTACTAGCTGGTACCCGTCGGCATGTGCCCGGTTCGGTTTAGAGCCCCGTGGAGTTTCGAGTCCTCTCTCCGACACCAGACTCTCGTCGCCAACCGGTCGGTGTGGCGACAGACCTCGAACCAGCTTTGCCTC
>DASTBQ010000116.1:0-2526 GCA_035711995.1 Acidimicrobiia bacterium
GGAGTCAAAGCGATAAAGCTCACCAAAGTGCGCGGGAACCTCGTCTCGGCTCTGGCCGTCGAGAAAGAGGACGAGGTCTTCCTGATTTCCAGCGCAGGTGTCGGGACCCGTCAGTCAGTGGGCAAGATCAGCCGACAGAAACGTGATTCCACGGGAGTGCGTGTCATCGACGTCGGAGACGGGCGTCGTCTGTCCGCGGTGGCCAGGATCGCCGAGGAGCTCGAGTAGCGCACGGAACCGCGCAGACCACGGGTGACGTTGGTCTAATTGGTTCTTCCCTTAGACTTCCCTACCAACAACCAGGAGCCGTCGTGGCAACTGTTCGCCGTGTAAGACGAATAATCCGAAAAATCGACCCGTGGACCACGCTGAAGGTGTCCGCGGTGGTCTGGGGCGTCCTCGCTTTGGCCGGGGTGCTTGGCGCTGTCATCTTCTGGTCAGTGCTCGATCGTGCCGGCATCCCGGATCGGCTCGTCGAGTTCATGGTCGAGATCACACTCATCGAAGAGGGCACCGACCCGTTCGCGAACACAGAGCAGTTTCTCCGCTTCCTGATCTTCGGCTCCGTCGTGGGCTGGATCGTGATGACCGGCACCTCGGTGGCCATCGCCGTGATCTACAACCTCGTCTCCGACGTGGTCGGTGGTCTCGAGATCGTCGTTCTGGAAGAGACCCTCAACCCCGTGGCCCAATCCCAGCAGGTGCTACATCCGCCAACCGACTATCGGGCGGTGAACGGCGGAGTCGCCCCGGCTCCAATCGCGGCCGACCTGCCGACCGAAGAAGTCGCGGCGGTGCTTCCCGAGGAGACGCCAACCGAGGCCCTCGAGGAGGTGGAAGACGTCGAAGAGATCGAACAGGTCGAAGCCGTCGAGGCAGTCGAACCAGGTCGCGTCCAACGCATCGAACGAATCGGCTGAGAACTCCCGCCGGGGGCTCACATCGATCTCCGGTCCCTAGACGTCGAATCCGTACACGAACAGAAGCTGGTGGTCGAACCGTCTAGCTCTCGCTCTCGGCCATGACCAGACCCATCTCCATGGCGGTTTCCAGATAGGGAAGTGCGGCGTCCCAGACCGGACATGGTTGTCCGTTTGCCGCCACGACTCCGGCCGCCAAGGCGATCCCGGCGAGGAATGCGGCCTGATCGACCACCGTCACCCGGCGAGAGCCCCCCACGACCAAACACGCCGCGTACTCGTTTGGCGACCTGCCTTGGGCAACTGGCATGTCACCGAGCCTGGTATGACTGACACCGACACGACCCACCGGGTCGGGGAACCTGTTGGTGTTGTCGAAAGTGTCTCCTGGGATGCCAGGATGGGCAACCGCCACGAGTCGCGGGTCGGTCTCTCGTGTCCCCAACGCGATAGCCAGACCCGTCGGGGAGGCACCCCACACCGCCACCCCTTGGTCGGGTGCGACGCCGTCCCAGATGAGCGGGACCTGATGTCGTCGTGCCATCGCAGGCGCAGAAGGGCCCGAGCCGATGAGCAGGTCGCAGTCCGTGGCATCAGGCACCACCTCGAAGCTCTTCGAGTTGGCAGGGGCGATCACAACCACCTCGTCTATCCCGGGATGTGCTGCAAGCGAGTGGGCCGCCCTTACCGACGTGTCCCCTGTGACGAGGAGCCCGATTCTCACTGAGGTGAGACCGGGTTCCACTCTCCGTCAGGCTCGGGAGTCTCCGATTTGAGGATGAGGGCCACCACAGCAGCGGCGGCCACGGCGACCAGCAGCAATGGGGAGAGACGTTTCACGGTGCAGATTCTACGGCGCGGGTGGCATCATCCGGGAATGAGTCTGCAAATAGACCATATCGTCGTCTGTGTCGCAGACCTCGACGAGGCCGCTCGGCAGTTCGAGCAAGATCATGGTGTGCTATCGGTGGAGGGTGGGAGACATCCCGGTCATGGCACCGCAAACCGTCTGATTCCGCTCGATGGGAGCTACATCGAACTGCTGGCTGTCGTTTCGCCCAAGGAAGCGAAGACGAGTCCGCTCGGCACATGGGCCCTGCACCGGGCGGCCGTCCCGGGGGCAGACGGAGTTTGTCTTCGTACCGAAGACCTCGACTCGGTGACCGATCGGCTCGGCTTGGAGCAAATGGAGATGTCGAGGGTGACGCCCGATGGTGTGATCCTGGGGTGGAGGCTGGCTGGTCTCAAGCAGGCGCTGGCCAAGCGGGTGCCTTTCTTCATAGCCTGGGATGTGCCGGCAGATCTCCATCCCGGTCGAGCAGATGTGGAGCATCCGGCGGGTGAGGTTCGTCTCGTCGATGTCGAGATGAGGGGAGATCCCGAGCATGTGAGACGTCTCGGGGAGTGGGCTCCGGAGCCCGAGGGCCTCTCCTATGTGCCCGCGGTCGACGGCGACCCGGAGATCGCCTTCCGCCTGGTGGTGGGGGACAAGGCGGTCGAAGGCGAGCCTTCGGCCGTTTTGTAGTTAGCGATCACATCACGGCACTATCTGTGTGTCGTGGCCAACCGGAGAATCGCCCAACTGGTCGTTCTGCTCACTCTGGCC